>NZ_JABWRW010000002.1:0-413983 GCF_014269095.1 Pseudomonas sp. SWRI50
GCGCATCGCGAGCAACGCTCGCTCCTACGTTTGTTTCGGGCCAATTATTCCTGGGGCAAACGCGCGCGACCGCCCTGGCGCATGACGCGATATCGCGTCGAACAAACAAGGCGGTCGCGCGCGCCTGTCACAGGCGTTATTGGCCAAAAACAAACGTAGGAGCGAGCGTTGCTCGCGATGCGCCGCGCGGGCGGCGCACGATCTCACAGGCGCCAAACCCCTCACGGCGAACACCCTGCTCAATCATCCCAACTCCCAGGGCATCCCGCACACCCTTCCATATTTGCCTCCTGAAAATTCCCATAATGCTGCCGCGCCCCACGCAGGTCGGCTTGCGCCAGGTTGCTCTGGCCAAACTTGGCTTCCTGCAGGTTGGCATCGCCGAGGTTGGCCCCTTGCAGGTCGGTTTTACTCAGCCAGGCCATCTCCAGGTCCGCCGCCCGCAGGTTGGCCTGGTGCATGTTCGCCCCGGAAAGCCTGGCGAACTGCAGGTACGCCGCACTGAGGTCGGCCTTCTCGAACTGCGCCCCCTGTGCAAACAGCCCCCAGCCTTGAATGGCAATCAACGTGCTATGGCTCAGGTCTGCCAACCGCAGGTTGCTCTGTTGCAGGCTGGCGCGGGTCAGGTTGGCGCCTTGCAAGCGGGCCTTTTCCAGGTTGGCCAGGTCCAGGCGGGCATGGCGCAGGTCGGCATCGCGCAGGTCAGCGCCGGCCAGGTTCATCTTGCGCAAGTCCTGGTTGGCCAGGTTGGCGCCACGCAAGTTGGCGCCCGGGCACTGGCTGCCTTCGGCAATTACGCAGCCGTTGACGGTCAAGGGGGCATCGTTGTCGTCGTCGGCATTCACCGCCAGGGCAGGGGCAAGGACCAACAGCAGGGCAAAGGGCAGGTAATTCATGAGCGAAGACTCTGGGTGACAGTAGGGTAGGTGCGGGGAGCGCGCTGGGCGCTCCCCGCAGGCGATCACCGCTGCGCGGTCTTGTTGTCCCAGCTTGGGATCTTGAACACCCAGAACGAGCCGCCCTGGGCCACCGGCTTGGTCAGTTCGGCCATGTCGCCGCCCCACAGCGGCACCGCGCCGCCATAGCCCACGGTCACGCCGATGTACTGCTCGCCGTCCTGTTCCCAGGTGATGGGTGGCGAGACGATGCCGCTGCCGGTCTGGAACTTCCACAGCTCCTTGCCCGTCTTGGCGTCGAAGGCCTTGAAGAAGCCGTCGCCAGTGCCGGTGAACACCAGGTTGCCCTTGGTCGCCAGTACGCCGGCCCACAGTGGCAGATGCTCTTTGTGCTCCCAGACCAGCTTGCCGGTGGCCGGGTCCATGGCGCGCAAGGTGCCGACGTGGTCGTCATACATACGCTTGATCCGGAAGCCCATGCCCAGGTAGGCCGAGCCTTTCTTGTAGTTCACTTCTTCGGTCCAGTACTCCTCCTTCCACTGGTTGCCGGGGATGTAGAACAGGCCGGTGTCCTGGCTGTAGGCCATGGGGTTCCAGTTCTTGCCCCCCAAGAATGGCGGCGAAACTTCCACCGGCTTGCCCTTGGTTTCACCCGGCAGCGGCTTGGCCGGCCGCTGGCCAGGGTTTTCCACTGGGCGCCCGGTCTTGAGGTCGATATGGCTGGCCCAGGTGATGTTGTCGACGAAGGGGAAGGCGTTCTGCAATTTGCCGTTGTTGCGGTCTACCACGTAGAAGAAGCCGTTGCGGTCGGCGTGGCCGGTGGCCTTGACCACCTTGCCGTCCTTGTCTTTGTAATCGAACAGCACCAGCTCGTTGTTGCCGGAGAAGTCCCAGGCATCGTTCGGCGTGTGCTGGTAGAACCACTTCACCTCGCCGGTGCTGGGGTCGACGCCGACCTGGCCCGAGGTGTAGAGGCTGTCGTAGTCGTGGGGGTTGCCGTCCTTGGACGTGCGCGCCCAGGTGTTCCAAGGGCCAGGGTTGCCGGCACCGACGATGATGGTGTTGCTCTCGGGGTCGAAACTGGCGCTCTGCCAGGGTGCGCCGCCGCCGTGGCTCCAGGCCTCGACCTTGCCGGTCTCGGTGGTCGGGTCGTCTGGCCAGGACGGCGCCTTGACGTCGCCGGTCGGGGTGCTGTCCTTGCCGTTCAGGCGGCCCATGTGGCCTTCGACGAAGGGCCGCATCCACACTTCTTCGCCGGTGTCCGGGTCGCGGGCGAACAACTGGCCGACCACGCCGAACTCATCGCCAGAGCTGCCGTGGATCAGCAACACCTTGCCGCTGGTCTTGTCTTTGATCAGCACTGGGGCGCCGGTCATGGTGTAGCCGGCGCTGTGGTCGCCGAACTTCTTGTTCCACACCACCTTGCCGGTGCGCTTGTCGAGGGCGATGAGGCGGGCGTCGAGGGTGCCGAAGTAGATCTTGTCGCCGAAGATGGCCGCCCCGCGGTTGACCACGTCGCAGCACGGGCGAATGTTGTCTGGCAGGCGGTGGTTATAGGTCCACAGGCGTTTGCCGGTCTTGGCATCGAGGGCAAATACCCGCGAGTAGGAGCCGGTGACGTAGACCACGCCGTCGCTGACGATGGCCTGGGATTCCTGGCCGCGCTGTTTTTCGTCGCCGAAGGAATAGGACCAGGCCGGGGTCAGCTTGAACACGTTCTGGTCGTTGACCTGGGCCAGCGGGCTCCAGCGCTGGGCATTGGTGCCCATGCCGTATTGCAGCACGTCCTGGGTGGTCAGGTGGTCGTTGGCGATGTCTTCCCAGGTCACCTTCTTGCTGGCAGGTGCCGCGGGGGCGGTGGCCGCGGTGGCCGCCGTGCAGAGGGCCAGGCTACCGGCCAGCAGCAGGGCCCGCACGCTGAGGGCCAGAGGGGAAAGGGCGGGTAGCGATCTTATTGTCATGGTTGCAGTTCCCTGTGGAGGTTTTGGCCTGCACAGGGTGGCGGCGGGACGGCGGCTGGGGATACGGAAAAAGTCCCGCCCTTGCCGGGAATAGTTCCCGGGCGGCACCTCATTTGGCCCTTCGCCACAAGCCCTACTACCAAGGGAGTAAGGCCCGGCCACCAAAGCAGCATACGGCCGCGCGCGGGCTGTTTCTAAGATGGCGGCACGGCCTCTGTGGTTGAGGCCTTGCGTGCAATCTTGAGGGCATAACAATGACAAAAAAACGCAACGTCTTGCTCGCTACAGGCCTGCTGGCCGGTGCTTTGCTGACGGGCACGGTGTGGGCTCATGGCAATGTGGTGCCCCAGGCGGTGGAAACCCAGGGCCTGACCCCGATCAAAGACGCTGGGGTAAGCCTGGACGGCGACGGCTGGGCCGCGGTCAACCCGTACCGCACCTCCCCAGAGCACGACAAAGCCGTGGAAATCGGCGCCTCGGCCTACAACCAGAACTGCGCTGCCTGCCATGGCCTGGAAGCCAAGTCTGGCGGTATCGCCCCGGATTTGCGCCTGCTCGATGTGGGCGAGGCCGGGGATGAGTGGTTCGTCGAGCGGGTGCGCCACGGCGCGGTGCGTGACGGGCGGGTGTACATGCCGAAGATGGCCGATTACCTGAGCCAGGAAGCCCTGTGGGCGGTACGCACCTACCTGGACAGCGTGCACGTCGAGGAGTGATCGCCATGCGTCTGTCGGCCGTGCTGTTGAGTGGCCTGCTGCTGTGCTGTGCGGCAGTGCAGGCTCAGGTGCGCAACTACGACGCGATCATCGCTGCCGGTGAATTGAAGGTGGCGGTGTACAAGGATTTCGCGCCCTACAGCTTCGAGGACCACGGCCAGCCGCGTGGCGTCGATGTGGAGCTGGCGCAAGCGCTGGCCACGGCCTTGGGGGTGCACCTGCAATTGATCTGGGCGCCGCCAGGGGAAAAGCTCGACGACGACCTGCGCGACTACATCTGGCGCGGCAGCCCGCTGCGCCACCAGCAGTTGGGCGACCTGATGATGCGGGTGCCCTACGACCACGCCTACGCGCAGAAGCGCAACGAGCTGGGCGAGCTGGAAAACGCCCAGGTGGTGATGTTCGGCCCCTATCAGGAGGAGCGCTGGCAGGTGGCCTATGACCGCCGCCGCCTGCCCTCGGTGGCCAGTGTCGCGGTGTTCCAGCAGCACCCCATCGGGGTCGAGGTGGACAGTGTGCCGTCGTTCTACCTGACCTCGGTGTTCAACGGCATGCTCAGCGCCAACACCCACCATTACCCCAGCGTGCAACAGGCGTTCGGCGCGCTACAGGCCGGCCAGGTGGACGCGGTGATGGCGATGCGCGGCGAGGTTGACTGGCAGTTGCATCAGGCCGCCGACCCGCAACTGGCCCTGGCGGAAAACGCCTACCCGAACTTGGGCAAGCAGGCATGGGACATCGGCATGGCCGTGCATGAAAGCAACCGGCAGTTGGCCTATGCGGTGGAGGAAGCCCTCGAGGCGATGATCCGCGATGGCCGGCTGAAGGCGCTGTACGCCACCTACGGCCTGCGCTACGAGGTCCCGGAGATGTACCAATGAACTGGCGGGCGACCTTACTGCTGGCCTGCTGGATGCCTTGGGCAGCCCAGGCCGGTGAACCGAGCAGCAAGACCGACCCGGTGCCCTCGGTGATGTGGGATTTCTACCACAAGCAACTGCTGGGGCAAGCGCCGTTCGTTTTCGATGAGCGGGTCAAGCTGCTGGCGCCGCCCTTTGCCGAGGACGCCCGGCAAGTGCCGCTGGAGATCGACGCCCGCGCATTCGCGGGCGACGTGGTACGGATTCTCGCCTGGGCCGAACTCAACCCCCTGCCGCGTATTGTCGACTTCGAGCCTGGCGAACGTGTGCTGCCGTGGCTGTCGATCCGCATCCGCATCGAACAAGCCACACCGCTGCGCGCTGCGGTGCTGACGCGTGACGGCCTGTGGCATGTCGGCTCGACCCTGATCGATGCGGCAGGCGGTGGTTGTACCGCACCCAGCGTAGTGCGTACCCAACCTGGCTGGGAGGAGCATGTCGGTGAGGTGCTAGGCGGGCGCTACCCGCGCGGTGATGGCAGCCGCTTGCGCCTGCAGGTGTCCCACCCGATGGACAACGGCCTGGTCAGCGGCATCCCTGAGTTCTTCCTCGAACATGCCGAATTGCAAGGCGCCGATGGCCAGCGCCTGGCCAGCCTCGCGCTGTATCCGGCAGTCAGCGAGAACCCCAACCTGGGGTTCGATATCCAGGGCCCCGGGCTTACCCGGCTACTGTTGCGGGACAACAGCGGTAACCAGTTCGAAGCGGCGGTGCCCTGAGCGCGTTGCTCGCCTTCACCCCCTGACCAGAGGCGCCTGTCATGCGTTGGATGCTGCTGTTGTTGCTGTGCCTAGGCCTACCGGCCTGGGCTGACTTGGACTATCGACTCACGCCCCGGCAAATCGCGGAAGGCACTTGGCTGCTGGAGGGCAGCACCGACAATTTCGCCAAGGCCAACGGCGGCAATATCGTCAATACCGCGTTCATCGTCACCGACAGCGGCGTGGTGGTGATCGACAGCGGGCCGTCCAAGCGCTACGGCGAGGCCCTGCGCCAGGCTATTGCCGCCACCACCGACAAGCCGGTGGTTGAAGTGCTGCTGACCCACCATCACCCCGACCATGTGCTGGGCAACCAGGCCTTTACCGATGTGCCCATCGGTGCCCTGGCTGGCACAGGCGACCTGTTACGCCAGCAGGGCGAGGCGATGGCCGAGAACATGTACCGCCTGGTCGGTGACTGGATGCGCGGCACCGAGGTGGTGCTGCCGACCCGGGTGCTGGAACCGGGTGTGCATGAGGTGGGTGGGCACCGGTTGCGGCTGTTGGCGCTGGGCGGGCATACCGGCGCCGACCTGGCGATTCTCGATGAGAAGACTGGCGTGCTGTTTGCCGGCGATTTGGTGTTTTACGAGCGCGCCTTGACCACCCCCAACAGCCCAGGGCTGGACGTTTGGCTCAAGGACCTGGACACCTTGCAGGCCTTGCCCTGGAAGCAGCTCGTGCCGGGGCATGGGCCGGTGGCCAGCGATGCTAAGCCTTTTGCGCAGATGCGTGATTACCTGGGCTGGCTGGATGGCCTGATGCGCGAGGGGGCAGCGCGTGGGGATGACATGGTCGAGATGATCCGCAGCCCGATCCCTGAGCGGTTTGCCGGTATCAGCCTGACCCGTTATGAGTTGATTCGCAGCGTCAGTCACCTGTACCCGCGGTATGAGCGTTTGCGGTTGCAGCGTATCGACGGCAAGCCGCCTCTCTGATGAGTTAACTCGGCCTATTTGTAGGAGCGGCCTTGCGTCGCGAAAGGGCTGCGAAGCGGCCCCGGGATTTCTGCATCACCGCTGAAATTGCTGGGGCTGCTTCGCAGCCCTTTCGCGACGCAAGGCCGCTCCTACACCGGGCCGCGTGAGGGCAGGCCCTGTACCAAGGAACTAGAAAACTCCACATTGCGGGCAATTGTTGGCAAGCAGGTCGGGCACAAGAATTCTCGGCACACCGGGAAAATTTCCCGGGCACAACAAAAAAACCAAAGGTAGCCGTCATGACCCGATCCCCACGTCGTCCCTTGTTCGCCGTGAGCCTGGTGCTCAGCGCCATGCTGCTGTCCGGCGCGGCACAGGCCGCTGTCAGCGATGAAGAAATCCTCCAGGACCCGAAAAACCCGCAGCAGATCGTGACCAATGGCCTGGGGGTCCAGGGCCAGCGCTACAGCCCGCTGGACCTGCTCAATGTCGGCAACGTCAAGGAACTGCGGCCAGTCTGGGCCTTTTCGTTCGGCGGTGAGAAGCAGCGCGGCCAGCAGGCCCAGCCGCTGATCAAGGACGGCGTGATGTACATGACCGGCTCCTACTCGCGGGTGTTCGCCGTCGACGCCCGTACCGGCAAAAAACTCTGGCAATACGATGCGCGCCTGCCAGATGACATCCGCCCTTGCTGTGACGTGATCAACCGCGGCGTGGCGCTGTACGGCGACCTGGTGTTCTTCGGCACCCTGGATGCCAAGCTGGTGGCCCTGAACAAAGACACCGGCAAGGTGGTCTGGAGCAAGAAGGTCGCCGACCACAAGGAAGGCTATTCCATCAGCGCCGCGCCGATGATCGTCAACGGCAAGCTGATCACCGGTGTGGCCGGGGGCGAGTTTGGCGTGGTGGGCAAGATCCAGGCGTACAACCCGGAGAACGGCGAACTGCTGTGGATGCGCCCGACCGTGGAAGGGCACATGGGCTACGTCTACAAAGACGGCAAGGCCATCGAGAACGGTATCTCGGGCGGCGAGGCGGGCAAGACCTGGCCCGGCGACCTGTGGAAGACCGGTGGTGCAGCGCCGTGGCTGGGCGGTTACTACGACCCTGAAACCAACCTGTTGCTGTTCGGCACTGGCAACCCGGCGCCGTGGAACTCCCACCTGCGCCCAGGCGACAACCTGTATTCCTCGTCGCGCCTGGCCCTGAACCCGGACGACGGCACCATCAAATGGCACTTCCAGAGCACGCCCCATGACGGCTGGGATTTCGACGGCGTCAACGAGCTGATCTCGTTCAACTACAAGGACGGCGGCAAGGAGGTCAAGGCCGCCGCAACCGCTGACCGCAACGGCTTCTTCTACGTGCTGGACCGCACCAATGGCAAATTCATCCGCGGCTTCCCCTTCGTCGACAAGATCACCTGGGCAACCGGCCTGGACAAGAATGGCCGCCCGATCTACAACGAGGCCAGCCGGCCAGGGGCACCGGGCACTGAGGCCAAGGGCAGTTCCGTGTTCGTCGCACCGGCCTTCCTCGGCGCCAAGAACTGGATGCCCATGGCCTACAACAGGGACACCGGGCTGTTCTACGTACCGTCCAACGAATGGGGCATGGACATCTGGAACGAAGGGATCGCCTACAAGAAGGGCGCGGCGTTCCTCGGGGCCGGTTTCACCATCAAACCGCTCAACGAAGACTACATCGGCGTGCTGCGCGCCATCGACCCCGTCAGCGGCAAGGAAGTGTGGCGCCACAAGAACTTCGCGCCATTGTGGGGCGGGGTACTGACCACCAAAGGCAACCTGGTGTTCACCGGCACGCCGGAAGGTTTCCTGCAGGCGTTCAACGCCAAGACCGGCGAGAAAGTCTGGGAGTTCCAGACGGGCTCCGGCGTACTTGGCTCGCCCGTGACCTGGGAAATGGACGGCGAGCAGTACGTCTCAGTGCTGTCTGGTTGGGGCGGCGCGGTGCCGCTGTGGGGCGGCGAAGTGGCCAAGCGGGTGAAGGACTTCAACCAGGGCGGCATGCTCTGGACTTTCAAGTTGCCTAAACAGCTGCAGCAAGCGGCCAGTGCCGAGGCGCCAGCACCCAGCGCCAAGCCGCAAAGCTGACACCGGGCCGCTTGCGCCCCTACTACCAAATGACGAGAGCTCCGCTGCCAACGATGCATACGTCTGGCACGCGGGGCTTTTTACCATCGGTCCATCGCCTGTCGTTGGACAGGCATCGACCCGCAGAGGCTCAGCATGATCTACGCACAACCCGGAACCCCAGGCGCCATCGTGTCGTTCAAACCCCGCTACGGCAATTTCATCGGCGGCGAGTTCGTGCCGCCGTCCGGTGGCCAGTACTTCACCAACAGCTCGCCGGTCAATGGCCAGCCGATTGCCGAATTCCCACGCTCCACCGCCGCGGACATTGATCACGCCCTGGACGCCGCGCATGCCGCTGCCGACGCCTGGGGCAAAACCTCGGTGCAAGACCGCGCCCTGGTGCTGCTTAAGATCGCCGACCGCATCGAGCAAAACCTGGAAGTGCTGGCCGTCAGCGAAAGCTGGGACAACGGCAAGGCCGTCCGCGAAACCCTCAATGCCGACGTGCCGCTGGCGGCGGACCACTTCCGTTACTTTGCCGGCTGCATCCGTGCCCAGGAAGGTGGGGCGGCAGAGATCAACGAGCTGACCACGGCCTACCATTTCCACGAACCCCTGGGTGTGGTCGGGCAGATCATCCCGTGGAACTTCCCGCTGCTGATGGCCGCCTGGAAGCTCGCCCCGGCCCTGGCCGCCGGTAACTGCGTGGTGCTCAAACCCGCTGAACAGACCCCGTTGTCGATCACTATTTTCGCCGAGCTGATCGCCGACCTGCTGCCAGCAGGTGTGTTGAACATTGTCCAGGGCTTTGGCCGTGAAGCCGGTGAGGCCCTGGCCACCAGCAAGCGCATTGCCAAGATCGCCTTTACTGGCTCCACCCCGGTGGGCTCGCACATCATGAAATGCGCGGCCGAGAACATCATCCCGTCTACTGTCGAGCTGGGCGGCAAATCGCCGAACATCTTCTTTGAAGACATCATGCAGGCCGAGCCTGCGTTCATCGAAAAGGCCGCCGAAGGCCTGGTGCTGGCGTTCTTCAACCAGGGCGAGGTGTGCACCTGCCCGTCGCGGGCGCTGATCCAGGAATCGATCTACGAGCCGTTCATGGCCGAGGTGATGAAGAAGATCGCCAAGATCACCCGTGGCAACCCGCTGGACACTGACACCATGGTGGGTGCCCAGGCCTCCGAGCAGCAATACGACAAGATTCTCTCCTACCTGGAGATTGCCAAGGAGGAGGGCGCGCAGTTGCTCACCGGCGGCGCTGCCGAGCGGCTCGACGGTGACCTGGCCACCGGGTACTACATTCAGCCGACCCTGCTCAAGGGCCACAACAAGATGCGCGTGTTCCAGGAGGAGATCTTCGGCCCGGTGGTGGGCGTGACCACCTTCAAGGACGAAGCCGAAGCGCTGGCCATCGCCAACGACAGCGAGTTCGGCCTGGGCGCAGGCCTGTGGACCCGTGACATCAACCGCGCCTACCGCATGGGCCGGGCGATCAAAGCTGGCCGCGTGTGGACCAACTGCTACCACCTGTACCCGGCGCATGCTGCGTTTGGCGGTTACAAGAAATCCGGCGTGGGCCGCGAGACCCACAAGATGATGCTCGACCACTACCAGCAGACCAAGAACCTGCTGGTGAGCTATGACATCAATCCGCTGGGCTTCTTCTAAGGGCACACAGGCCCGGCGGTAGGGTGCCGCCAGGCCTGGATGCAACGACGCACGTGGGGAGGGCTCTGGGTGGGCGCCTCCCCGCGTGCGTCACCCGTGTGGGTAAAAGCCCGCGTCACCCCCTACCAACGCACGCGGCAAGTTCGTTCCAAAGTAGCATTCGGCCCCGCCGCCCCCCGTGCATTAATGCCTCTACCGGAATTGCCCGGCACAAGAAGAGGACTGCCCCATGTGGACTAAACCCGCCTTTACCGACCTGCGCATTGGCTTCGAAGTGACGATGTATTTCGCCAATCGTTGATGGCTCTGCGGCCATCGTAGCGATGGCCGTTCCTTCTCTGGGGATCGTTGTCCATGCACATTCGTGTTCTCGGCTCCGCCGCTGGCGGAGGTTTTCCGCAGTGGAACTGCAACTGTCGCCAATGCACCGGTGTGCGTAATGGCAGCCTGAGGGCGCAGCGGCGCACGCAGTCTTCGATCGCGGTGAGCGATGATGGCGAGCAGTGGATCCTGTGCAACGCTTCACCCGACATCCGCGTCCAGCTCGAAAGCTTCCCCGCTTTGCAACCGGCGCGCCGCCTGCGCGACACGGCAATTGGCGCGGTGGTGCTGCTGGACAGCCAGATCGACCATTGCACGGGCCTGCTCAGCCTGCGCGAAGGCTGCCCGCACACGGTGTGGTGCACTGAGCGGGTGCGTGAAGACCTGAGTAGCGGTTTCCCGCTGTTCACCCTGCTCAAGCACTGGAACGGTGGCCTGCAGTGGCAATGCATCGGCCTGGACCGCGAACCGTTTCGCATCGCTGCCTGCCCAAACCTGCAATTTCGCGCGATCCCGTTGGTGAGCAACGCGCCGCCGTATTCGCCCAACCGCGGCAACCCGCAGCCGGGCGACACCCTTGGCCTGCTCATCGAGGACCGGCGCACCGGTGCCTCGGTGTTCTACGCGCCGGGCCTGGGGCAGGTCGATGCCGAGGTGGCGAGCTGGATGCGCCATGCCGACTGCCTGCTGCTGGACGGCACGCTGTGGCGCGACGACGAGATGCGAGTGTGCGAAGTCGGCCAAAGCCTGGGCAGCGAAATGGGCCACCTGGCGCAGAGTGGCCCCGGTGGCATGCTCGAGGTGCTGGAGGGCTTCAGCCGCCAGCGCAAGATCCTCATCCACATCAACAACACCAACCCGATCCTCGATGAAGACTCGGCCGAACGGGCCTTGCTGGATCGACGGGGGATTGAAGTGGCGTACGACGGCTTGTCTATCACGCTGTAAGGGCTGGCACCGCGTGCCCTGGAGAACCGCAATGACCGACACCCCCATGACACCCCCTGAATTCGAAGCGGCCTTGCGTGCCAAGGGCGCCTATTACCATATCCACCATCCCTTCCATCAGGCGATGTATGCCGGGCGTGCGACCCGTGAGCAGATTCAGGGCTGGGTTGCCAACCGCTTCTACTACCAGGTCAACATCCCGCTCAAGGACGCGGCAATCCTCGCCAACTGCCCGGACCGCGAAGTGCGCCGGCAATGGTTGCAACGGGTGCTCGACCACGATGGCGCGCCGGGCAGCGAAGGCGGTATCGAAGCCTGGTTGCGCCTGGGGGAGGCGGTCGGGCTGACGCGTGAGCGCATCCTCTCCCAGGAGATGGTCCTGCCTGGGGTGCGTTTTGCCGTGGACGCCTACGTCAATTTCGCCCGCCGCGCAGGCTGGCAGGAGGCTGCCAGCAGCTCGCTGACCGAACTGTTCGCGCCGCAGATCCATCAGTCGCGCCTGGACAGCTGGCCCCAGCACTACCCCTGGATCGATGCCGCCGGCTACGACTACTTCCGCACACGCCTGGGCCAGGCGCGGCGCGATGTCGAACATGGCCTGCGTATCACCTTGGCGTATTACGTCACGCGTGCCGGCCAGCAGCGGATGCTGGAGATTCTGCAGTTCAAGCTCGACGTGCTCTGGAGCATGCTCGATGCCATGAGCATGGCGTATGAGCTGGAGCGGCCGCCTTATCACAGCGTGACCCAGGAAAACGTCTGGCATCGGGGGATCGCCCTGTGAAACTGATCGACGGCGAACAGGTGCTGGGGTTGCGCCGTGGCTACCGCCTGCAATGGGAGCCGCGCCAGGATTGCCATGTGCTGCTGTACCCCGAGGGCATGATCAAGCTCAATGCCAGCGCCGGTTGGGTGTTGGAGTTGCTGGACGGCCAACGGTGCGTAGCGGCGATCATCGACGGCTTGGCGCAGCGCTTCCCCGATGTACAGGGGCTGGACGAGGATGTGCTGGCGTTTCTGGAGGTGGCCCGTGGCAAGCACTGGATCGAATGACACCCGCCCGGGGCCGCCGCTGTGGTTGCTGGCGGAGCTGACGTACCGCTGCCCGTTGCAATGCCCGTATTGTTCCAACCCGTTGGACTTTGCCCAACATGGCCAGGAGCTGAGCACTGAGGAGTGGATCCGCGTGTTCCGCGAAGCGCGGGCGATGGGCGCCGCGCAGTTGGGCTTTTCAGGCGGCGAACCGCTGGTGCGTCAGGACCTGGCGCAGCTGATCAAGGCCGCGCGGGACATGGGCTACTACACCAACCTGATTACCTCGGGTATCGGCCTGACCGAACAGAAAGTCCGCGACTTCAAGGTCGCCGGGCTCGACCATATCCAGATCAGCTTCCAGGCCGCAGATGAGGCGGTCAATAACATGCTGGCCGGTTCGCGCAAAGCGTTCGCCCAGAAGCTGGCGATGGCCAAGGCAGTCAAGGCCCAGGGTTACCCGATGGTGCTGAACTTCGTGACCCATCGGCACAATATCGACCAGATTGCCGACATCATCGAGCTGTGCCTGGCGTTGCAGGCGGACTTCGTGGAACTGGCGACCTGCCAGTTCTACGGTTGGGCCGAGCTCAACCGTGCCGGCCTGCTGCCGACCCGCGAGCAATTGCAGCGGGCCGAAGCCATTACCCAAGCGTATCGCCAGCGGCTGGAGGCCGAGGGGCATCGGTGCAAGCTGATTTTCGTCACGCCGGACTACTACGAAGAACGCCCCAAGGCCTGCATGAACGGCTGGGCCAACCTGTTTCTCGATATCACCCCAGACGGCACTGCGCTGCCGTGCCACAGCGCCCGCCAGTTGCCGGTGGCTTTCCCCAACGTGCGCGAGCACAGCATCGAGCACATCTGGAACGATTCTTTTGGCTTCAACCGCTACCGTGGCAATGACTGGATGAAGGAGCCCTGTCGCTCGTGCGATGAAAAGCACCAGGACTTGGGCGGCTGCCGCTGCCAGGCGTACATGCTCACCGGCGATGCCGCCAATGCCGACCCGGTGTGCAGCAAGTCGCCGCACCACGGGGTGATCCTCAAGGCCCGGGAGCAAGCGCAAACAGCGGGGCAGGGCATAGCGCAGCTGACCCTGCGCAACGAGCAGGCGTCGCGGCTGATTTTTCGTGGCTAGGCTGGGCCCCCGCTTTGGTCTGGTTGCTTTCGCCGCGGGATGCTTTACGCTGGCGATTACCTTCCAGAACAATAAGAACAGGCTTTCCAATGAGCCAGAGTTTCAGCCCGCTTCGCAAGTTCGTTTCGCCTGAAATCATCTTTGGTGCCGGCTGCCGGCACAACGTCGCCAATTACGCCAAGACCTTCGGTGCGCGCAAGGTGTTGGTGGTCAGCGACCCCGGCGTAATTGCTGCGGGTTGGGTGGCGGATGTCGAGGCCAGCCTGCAGGCCCAAGGCATCGACTACTGCCTGTACACGGCCGTGTCGCCCAACCCGCGGGTCGAAGAGGTCATGCTCGGTGCCGAGATCTACCGGGAAAACCACTGTGACGTGATCGTCGCCGTCGGCGGCGGTAGCCCGATGGATTGCGGCAAGGCGATCGGCATCGTGGTCGCCCACGGGCGCAGTATTCTCGAGTTCGAAGGGGTGGACATGATCCGCGTGCCCAGCCCGCCGCTGATCCTCATCCCCACCACGGCTGGCACCTCGGCGGACGTGTCGCAGTTCGTGATCATTTCCAACCAGCAGGAGCGCATGAAGTTCTCCATCGTCAGCAAGGCGGTGGTGCCCGACGTCTCGCTGATCGACCCGCAAACCACCCTGAGCATGGACCCGTTCCTGTCTGCCTGCACCGGCATCGATGCGCTCGTGCATGCCATCGAGGCGTTTGTGTCCACCGGCCACGGGCCGTTGACCGACCCCCATGCGCTGGAAGCCATGCGCTTGATCAATGGCAATTTGGTACAGATGATCGCCAACCCGACCGATATCGCCCTGCGCGAGAAGATCATGCTGGGCAGCATGCAGGCGGGGCTGGCGTTTTCCAATGCGATTCTGGGTGCGGTCCACGCCATGTCCCACAGCCTGGGCGGCTTCCTCGACTTGCCCCACGGCTTGTGCAACGCGGTGTTGGTGGAGCACGTGGTGGCGTTCAACTACAGCTCGGCACCCGAGCGTTTCAAGGTGATTGCCGAGGTGTTCGGCATCGACTGCCGCGGCCTTAACCACCGGCAGATCTGCGGGCGCCTGGTGGACCACCTGATCGCCCTGAAGCACGCGATCGGCTTCCACGAAACCCTGGGCCTGCATGGGGTGCGTACGTCCGACATCCCGTTCCTGTCGCAACATGCGATGGATGACCCGTGCATCCTCACCAACCCCCGCGCGTCGAGCCAGCGTGATGTCGAGGTCGTTTATGGCGAGGCCCTCTGACGAGCAGCAGCGAGCGCTCGCCGGGCTGCTGGGGCTGGGCGACCACTCGGCACGCAAGAGCCATTACCCGGAGCTGGCAGCCCGCCTGGACGAGCTGGAGGCCGAACGCAACCGCTACAAATGGCTGTTCGAAAATGCCGTCCACGGGATTTTCCAGGCCAGCCTGCAAGAAGGCATGCGCGCCGCCAACCCCGCGCTGGCGCGCATGCTTGGCTACGACAGCCCGCAGGCGGTGCTGTTTTCCCTGACGGACCTGGCCGCCAACCTGTTTGTTGGCGGCGCCGAAGAGCTGCATGCGATCACTGCGACGCTCGCGCGCGAACACAGCCTGCACGGCTACGAAACCCGCTTGCGGCGCCGCGACGGCAGCCACCTCGATGTGCTGATGAACCTGCTGCTGAAGCCTGGCCACGAAGGGCTGGTCGAAGGATTTGTCGCCGACATCACCGAACGTAAGCAGGCCCAGCAGCACCTGCAGCAACTCAACGACGAACTCGAACAACGGGTCGCCGCGCGGACCGATGAACTGCTCGAGGCCAACCGCAACCTGCAGCAGCAAATCACCGAGCGTAAAGCGATTGCCCGCGCCCTGCGCGATGCCCGCGACGCCGCCGAAACCGCCAACCGCAGCAAGGACAAATACCTGGCTGCTGCCAGCCATGACCTGCTGCAACCGCTCAATGCCGCCCGCCTGTTGATTTCGACCTTGCGCGAACGGCAGTTGCCGGAGGCGGAGCAGGTGCTGGTGGAGCGTACCCACCAGGCCCTGGAGGGCGCCGAAGACCTGCTGACCGACCTGTTGGACATCTCCCGGCTCGATCAGGCGGCGGTCAAGCCCGACGTGGCCTTGTACCGCCTCGACGAACTGTTTGGCCCGCTGGTCTCGGAGTTCAGTTCGGTGGCGGACGCTGAAGGGCTGAAGCTGCGGGCGCACATTGGCGACTATGCCATCAACACCGACCTGCGGCTGATGACACGAATTTTGCGCAACTTTCTCAGCAACGCCTGCCGCTACACCGACGAAGGCAAGATCTTGCTCGGGGCCAGGCGTCGCGGCAGCCACTTACGCCTGGAGGTCTGGGACACCGGGCGGGGCATTGCCGAAGATCGGTTGGAGGCTGTTTTCCTTGAGTTCAACCAACTGGACGTCGGCCGTGCTGCCGATCGCAAAGGCGTGGGCCTGGGGTTGGCTATCGTCGAGCGGATCGCCAAGATTCTCGGTTACCGCGTCCAGGTACGATCGTGGCCGGGGCGTGGCTCGATGTTCAGCATCGAGGTACCGATCGGCACAGAAGTGCCGCTGCCTGCTCACCCGGCTATGCCGCAAGCCAGCGCCGGAAACCCGTTACCCGGCCGCCGGCTGCTGGTGATGGACAACGAAGTGAGCATCCTCGAAAGCATGGGCGCGCTGCTTGGGCAGTGGGGCTGTGAGGTGGTGACTGCAACCGATCAGGCCGGTGCCCTGTTGGCCTTGCGGGGGCAGGCGCCGGAGCTGATCCTGGCGGATTATCACCTGGACCACGGCGTTGTGGGTTGCGAGGTGGTCAGGCACTTGCGCGAGCATTTTGCCGTCGCCATTCCCGCGGTGATCATTACCGCGGACCGCAGCGATCAGTGCCGGCGGGCCTTGCAGAAGCTTGGCGCGCCGCTGCTGAACAAGCCCGTCAAACCGGGGAAGTTGCGGGCGGTGTTGAGCCAGTTGTTGGGGTAGGGCGGTTAGGGCAAAAGGGTCCGCTGCGATGGGCTGCGCAGCAGCCCCAATAACAGCCCACTCAGTCGCCCAGGCAATCCTGCACGATCCTCACCCAACAATCCGAACCCAAGCCAATCAACTCATCATTGAAATCATAATGTGGGTTGTGCACCGAGCAACCATGGAACTCGCCTTCTCCATTCCCCAAGAAGAAGTAGCACCCCGGGACCTCTGTGAGCATCCAGGCGAAATCCTCAGTGGCCATCAGCTTTTTGCCGCGTGAGAGCAGTGCCTGCGGCGCGAACAAGGGCGCCAAGCTTTGCCGCACCTGGCGCGTTTGCTGCTCGCTGTTAACCAGCGCAGGCGCCAGTTGAACTGTTTCAAGGGTGATCGTCACGCCATACACCTGTTCATGCCCACGCACAATCTCTTCCAACCGACGGTTGATCTTCTGCTCGGTTGCTGGGGTATCGGTGCGCACGCTCAGCAGCATCGAGGCAGTGTCTGGAATGATGTTGTAGACCGTGCCGGCCTTGACCATGCCAATGCTGATCACGGCATGCTCATCGACCCCCAGGTTGCGCGACTTGATGGTCTGGATGGCATTGATCAGGCTGGCTATTACCGGGAACGGGTCGACGCTGCGTTCGGGCATGGCACCATGCCCGCCGCGCCCTTGAATCTGGATGCTGACTTGCTGCGAAGCGGCCATCGTCGGTCCGGCTTGCACGATTGCAGTGCCTACGGGCACGCCGGGGAGGTTGTGCAGTGCAAAAATGGCGTCGCACGGGAAACGGCTGAACAACCCGTCATCCATCATCGCTTTGGCGCCGCACAACCCTTCTTCATCCGGTTGGAAAATCAGGTTGAGCGTGCCATCGAATTCGACTGACTGCGCGATGCGCCAGGCCGCGGCAAGCAGAATCGCGGTATGCCCGTCATGGCCACAGGCATGCATGCGCCCGTCAATGCGGCTGGCGTGGGCAAAGGGGTTTGCTTCCTGCATGGGCAGTGCGTCCATGTCGGCACGTAAGCCGATGCTGCGGGTGCTGGTGCCTTTGCGCAGTACCCCGACTAGCCCATGGCCGCCGATACCGCAGTGCACCTCATAGCCCCAGGAGGCCAGTTTGTCTGCCACCAACTGCGCAGTGACAGGCGTGTCGCCACCCAGCTCGGGGAGGCTATGAATTTCGCGTCGCAGGCGGACGAAGGCTTCGAGTTCTGCCAGCGAAGCGGCAGCGGTGAGGGTATTCATAGGGTCATTCCCGTCCAGGGTTTTCAGGGTATAGCGCCAGGCAGATCAGGCTGATCACACCGCCGACGAACAGATAGAGGGCGGGCGCTAGGGGGCTTTCGAGTGCACCGGTCAGCCAGGTGGCAATCAAGGGCGAAAAGCCGCCGAACAGCGTCACGCCGAAGCTGTAGCTCACTGCCGTACCCAGCGCGCGCGAGCGTTTCGGGAAGGCTTCCATGATCAGCGCGAAGAACGCCCCGGAGCCTATGCAGCCAGGCAGTACCAAGACTGCGATAACCAGCATGGCCAGCATCAGGTTGTTGCTCAGACTCAGTACATACAGGGCAGGGCCTGCAAGTACGACCGGCAAGGCAATGGTCCAGACCAGCAGTTTTTTGCGCAGGACATGGCGATCGGCAAAGCGTCCGGCCAAGGGCGTGATGATGGCCAGGCAGGCGCTGGCGACACAGGCCACTGCAAGGGCGCTACGTTGCGGGTAGCCGAGCGAAGACGTGAGGTACGCAGGCATGTAGAAAATGAACAGATAGATACTGATGGTCGCACTGGCCATCAGGCCAATGGCAAGCAGCGTATGGCGCATGTCGAAATGGTCACGCCAGTGCCCCTGGTTTGTGGATTCTGCTTCATGGGTTTCCGGCAGGCAGCGGCGGATGTACCAACCGACCGGCCCTATCAGCAAACCCAGCATAAAGGGAATGCGCCAGCCCCAGTGCTCCAGCGCATCGGCCGTGAGGCAACTGCTCAACAACAGCCCGATGCCAGCACCAACCAACGCGGCGTATCCTTGGCTGGCCGCTTGCCAACTCACGTTGTGGCAGCGGTTGGCTGTGGTGCTGGACTCCATGAGAAACACCGACGCGGTGCCGATCTCGCCACCTGCCGAGAACCCTTGGGTCAGGCGGCCTACGATCAAAATGACTGTCCCCAGCACGCCGATCTGGTGGTACGTGGGCGCGAACGCGATCATCGCCGTGCCCAAGGTCATCAAGCCGATGGTCAACCCCAGTGCTGCCTTGCGACCCTGCCGGTCGGCAAAACGGCCAATCACCACAGCGCCCACAGGCCGCATCAAAAAGCCCACGCCAAAGGTGGTCAGGGATAACAGCAACGAGGCCATTGCTGATTGGGCGGGGAAGAAGTTTTTAGCGATCACCACGGCAAAAAAGCTGTAGATGGTGAAGTCGTACATCTCCAGGGCGTTGCCTAGCGCGCAAGCTACAGTGGCCTTTCTTGACGCAGGTCGTGTGCTGCGGGAAGCGCAGGCGAGGGAGGGCGCGTGTGCAGTGGACATCAAGGTGGTCCCGTCTTGTTATGGTGTCCACCGACTATCAGTTATTTTGTTGTCCCTGGCGCTTACGCTTTTGGGCGCGACTTAACCATTGGTTAATCCATTACGGATTGCTGGGTGGCTAGCGCACTCAAACCGAGCCGTTGCCGTCGTTTTATCGAGCGCCTGCACCTTCACTGCACAGCAAGGCACCTGAACATTGGGCCAAGGTTCGATCACAACAGGGGATACGCGCCTGATACTGCAGGGCAGGCGGGGTACTTAACCAAACGGCAAAGCGTTGCGTTAATTCGATATCAAATGGGCCCACATGCTGCCGCGGGTCATGCGCGCAGCGGCTCGCTGGTGCTCAGCGTCGCACGAATCTCGTAGTACAAGTCGCGTGCAGACGTCGTCATGCTGTGCCGGTCTGTGCAGACTTGATAGATGGGGTACTCAGGAATGCTCTCTTCGACCCGCACCTGGACCAGGTCCTCGCTCAAACCGTGGGTCAGCATGTTGTCCAGGGCGGCTTCGCTCAGTGTCATGATGGCATCGGAGTGGTGCAGCAGGTGCAGGGCCAAGTGTACGGACGAGCATTCGGTGATCCGCGAAGGGAGTTGAATCTGATTGTCCTCGAACATCTGGTAGAACTGCGAGGAGTGATCATCCATCGCATCAAGGCTCACCCAACTGGCCTGCAACAAGTGGCGCAGTGAGCGCGCATTTCTGAGGGGATGGGTTTTGCGGCAAACGACAAGCCCGGGCATGCGGGTTAGCGCTTCCCAGTCGAGGTTGAGGCGTTGAGTGTGCTGCTGCGAGGTCACTGCAAAATCCAGTGTGCCGTCGCGTATCTGCTGGATGATCTGGTAGGGGCGCAGTTCGATCAACCGGATCCGCACACGCGGGCTACGCGCCTGAAAAGCGGTAATGCTGGTCCCCAGGCCTTTCAACACCGCGGTCAACGAGGTCACGCCGACGGTGACCTCGCCAATCTGCATGTCCTTGATGTTTTCGGCTTCTAGTTGCAGACGTCGCAGGCTTTCCATCGAAGACTGCGCGTGACGGATCAGGCGCCGCCCTTCTTCTGTAAGGGTCATGCCTTTGTGCGAGCGCTGCATGAGCGACAGGCCAAGTTCACTCTCCAGTTCCTTGATCGATCGGCTCAATGCAGGTTGAGTGACATGCAGCGCTTGAGAGGCCTCGCTGAGGCTACCGGTCTGATGTACTGCGACCAATGCTCTGATTTGGTGAAATTTCACGTGCAGTCAGGTCCTTGCTCTGGCGTGGGGAAGCGAGCCTGTACCGGGGTTTACAGGGGCTGACATGCTCAATGATTTGACTTCACCTATCAAGATGGGGCGTCAAGACTTCAGCGGCACAGGCGCTCAATCTAGAAGTGGTAATACATGCCGACAGCCAGGTTGCGGGGATCATCGCCCGTTTCTTCGAGCGGGATGCCCGCGTAACTCAGTGACGATTTGGCGCTGTTATGGATCATCGCTACGCGTCCATAAACCGCCCAGTTGGGCTTCAGAAAGTGGTCGTAGCCAATCATCACGCCTGTGGCGTCTTTGCCACCTGTTTCGACATTACGCTGCACCACCAGCAAACGCGCAACGTCGGTTTTACCGACCGGTGCCATGAGGCCGAGCGTCCAGGCCGTCATGCTAGGGGTGTTGTGCTGGTCCACCTCCTGGCGTTGCCACGTCAGGCTGGATGAGAAGGGGCCGAAATCGTAGAACGCAGAGGCGCTTGTAAAATGGTTGTGTGTTTGGCGCTGCTGGCCATTGTCCTGCCAAGGGTCGCTGAGGTAGTCGTTGAATGACCCCAGCAGCATCATCCTGGCGTTGGCGTACTGGAGCTTCACGCCTTTCCCCCGAACAGTTTTGCCCGCACTTGCGGTGTCATCAAAGCCGAACGTGACTGCCGTGCCTACGCTGAACCCGCCTAGCGTTGGCGTGGTGTAAGCCAAGGTATGCTTGGGGCGCATGTCCAGATAGTAGGCACCTTTGCCTGATGGCGGCAGGGTCAGGAAGGTGTAGGGCGACCCATATACAGCGAGAAACGGATCGGCGTAGCTGGGTGTACTCATGTTGTACGTTTTACCAAACTCCAGCTTGCCATAGCGCTTTGAGCGCAGCGCGGCTACCGCCAGGCGTAGCGAGCCCACTTGCTTCCAGTGATGCTCAAGTGCTTCGCCATTGAGGTTGAAACCCTCTTCGATATCCAGTTCCAGTGCCGTGTCATCCGCGACCGCCTTACGCAGGTAAAGGCCCAGTTTATTAGTCCATGCGCCACCCCCCTCGACCCGCAGGCCTTCGTGGTGTTGCGCGTCATGGTAAGAGGCAAAGGCGTCGACGGTTCCGTACAGCTTGAGGGTGTCGTCATAGCCTTTATCCACGTTGTAGTACCCGAACCCTGGGGCGATCCTTGCCAATGCAGGAAATCCTTCGGCATTTGCCTGCTGCACACTGCCCAGGCTCACCACCATGATCGCCAGTAACGCGTGTTGCTGATGAAAAGAAATGCACATGCCCGAGACTCCTTGCGCCTCAATGAACCCTGTGCGCAGCCTCCATCAAGTTTGCTCAGACCAACATTAACTGTTTGGGCAGCCTATGTTTCTTGGCTAACGTGCGGCGCAAAGGGCCTGAATAGACAGGCAGACATGTACGCGTTGAATGGTAGGGGCGTGCGGGTAGGCGTGGGGCGTGTGCTGGAAACGCTGGAAACGGGTGCACACGGCCACTGCGAGGGCGATAGGCGCACCTGAAGTAGGCATTTCAGTGAGCCTGTTTAGGCACGCTTTACCTAAATGGTTAAGCCCTTGCACAAAGGGCAAGGCTTGCATTGAGCCCTTGCCGACGCTGGATGGCGCGCCGGCTAGCCTCGAATGGCAATTCAGTTCACTTCAGTTCGACAAGCCTGCCTTATCCAGCACCTTGTCGAGCCACGACTGGTCCAGTTTACCCGTGGCAATCTCTGCCTTGACGGCCTCTTCGTGAGCCTCATGTTCGCGCGCTTTGCCTAGCACGAGTTCAGCCAGGTTCTGGGGGAACGCGACGATGCCGTCTTCGTCAGCGACGATGATGTCACCGGGTGAGACGAGCATGCCACCAATCGAAACCGGCACGTTGATTTCGCCCGGCCCGCTCTTGTAAGGGCCGCAGTGCACGACAGCCCGTGCATAGCAAGGGCTGGTCTTGAAGCTATCAACGTCGCGAATCGCCCCGTCGACGATGAAACCAACGCAGCCACGCTGCTCTGCGTAGAGCTTGATCAACTCGCCGATGACCGCATTGTTGGTGTCACCCTGGGCATCGATGACCAGTACGTGACCGGGTTCGAGCAGTGTCAGTGCCTTGTAGATGAACAGGTTGTCGCCGGGGCGTGTTTTGACGGTCAGCGCAGTGCCGACCAGCTTGCCCGAGGTGTTGTAGCGGTTAAGCCCTCGCGCGCCAATGTGTCGACCCAGGTTGTCGCTGATGTGCGGCGTGACGACCGATCGGAACGATTCGATCACATGCGCAGGGGCGAGTGTTGGCGACGGCAGGATACGAGACCCGGGTAACAGCATGACAATCTCCTGAATGGCTTGACCCAGTGGGGTATGGGTCGATGGTAGGAGAGAACTGCCGTTACTTTTAGCGATATTTTTTGATTAAAAAACATCGCCTCAGGTGATGATAAGCCGGGTGAAGTCGCAGGCCTGTTGCGCCAACCGCGCCACTTCATTGCTGAGCCCTTGGTAGCGGTCAGCCCGGTGCACGCAGACATAGCTGATCGGCGGCAGTGGCAAGTCGGTTTGTATGACCTTCAATCGGCCCTGCTCGATCATCGAGCTCATGCATTGCCTGGGCAGGTAGCTGAGCCCGACACCCGAAATCGCCAACCCGACTTGTGCGACCAGGTAGTTGCTGGTGAGTGTCTTGGTCAGCCGCACGTCATGTTCCGCCAGCCAGCGTTCGTAGGTTTTCCCGGTGCCTGAGCTGCCTCCCTGGGTGAGTACCGTAAACGACGACAGCGATTGCAAGTCCATGGGCGCGTCACTCGGGTACAGCGAGGGTGAGCACATCCACGCGTTTTCGACAGAGGCGAGCGGGGTACTGATGAAGCGGGCATCGCGGAAGATGTCAGGCACGATGATCAGGTCAAGCTCGTCAGCCTCGAGCCGGCGCAACAGGTCGGTGCTCAACTCGATCGAGGGTTCCAGATCGACCTTGGGGTAGGTCTGGTGAATTTGATCGACCAGGTTCGGCAACCACGTGAGCGCCGTGAGTTCCGTTACGCCAAGCCTGAAGCGTCGGACCAGCGTTTCTTTAGAGCTGATGCGCTCCAGCAGGTTATCCCGCTGGCGCAACATTTCAACGGCGCAGCCATGCAGCTCCAGGCCTTTTTGGGTCAGCCGGGCGCTGCGTTTCGAGCGGTCGAAGATGGCTACGCCAAAGGCATCCTCGAGCTCTTGCACGCGTTTGGAGATCGCCGATTGAGACATGTTGAGTTTGGCGGCAGCCGCTTCAAAGCTGCCCAGCTCGACAATCCAGTAGATGGCCTCGATTTGCTTCAGCGTGATCATCGCGTGCTCCAGGTATGAAAAGCCCGTTTCAGAGCGGCCCCGAAGTGATTTCAAGGCAGGTGAGTGAAAGCGATTGTCCACTAAAAGTGATGATAAGTGGTGAGTATTTGTCGCTTTTTTTCTACCTTTGCGGCGCCTAGATTACCGCCGAATTACAAAAACAAAGGTATGTACCTATGTCGATCGCTGAAGTTGCCTATGCCAAAGGGCGCAGCAGTTACCGGTGGATCGTGGCTGGCATGATCTTCTCGATCTACACCATCGCTGCCGCCGACCGCGCCAATCTCGGCGTGGCGCTGCCTTTTATTCGCAAAGAGTTCGAGATGAGCAACGCCGAAGCGGGTGGGCTGATGAGCCTGTTCCTGCTGGCTTATGCCTTGGCACAAATCCCGGCAGGCTTGGCCTTCAGCCGCCTGGGCGTGAGCCGGATCTTGCCGACCGCCATGGTCATGACGTCGGTGCTGACCGGGTTGGTGGGTACCGCAGGCTCACTGCTGGCGTTGAAAATCTATCGGTTCGGCCTGGGCCTTGCCGAAGGGCCGCTGCCGATCAGCATGACCACCACCATCAACAACTGGTTTCCGCCGAGAGAAAAGGGCATTGCTTCAGGCATTTTTCTGTCTGCGGTCAAGTTCGGCCCGGTCATCGTACCGCCGCTGTGTGCCTTGATCATCGCGGTGTGGGGCTGGCGCGAGGTGTTCTATTTCTTCGCCGTGCCGGGCATTTTGCTGTCGATCGCTTGGTACTTTCTGATTGCCGACCACCCTTCGAAAAGCCGCTTCGTCAATCAGGCGGAGCTTGATTACATCACTGACGAAACGCCGCGCGACAACGTCGCCAGCACTGAACCCACCGTGCAGACGACCTCAGGGCGAGGCTTCGAGCGCCTGGACTTCTTCATTCGTCGGCGCGAGGTAGCGGCGCTGGAGACCAAGCGCCAGGTCTTCGGTTCGTGGTTGATCTGGGGGAGTGCGCTGGCGTACTGCTTCCAGCTGGGTGTTTCCAGCGTATTGTTGTCCTGGATCCCCACCTACCTGATCACCGTCAAAGGCTTCTCGTTGATGAATATGGGGCTGGTCTCGGCTGCGCCTTGGGTAGGGGCAGTGCTGGGCAACCTGTTGGGCGGCTATTGCTCGGACCGTTGGTTGGGCGGGCGGCGCAAGCCTGGGATGCTGCTTTCAGCTCTGGGTACCTCGGTGATGATGTACCTGTTGATTCATTCGCCTGCCGACCCGTTCTCGTATGGCCTGTTGCTGATGGCGACCGGCATCGTGCTGAGCTTCGGGTTCTCTTCTTACATGGTTTACCCAATGGCACTGGCGACCAAGCAGACGTTCCCCGTCGCCAACGCCATCGTCAACATGGTCGGGCAGCTAGGGGCCGCAGCGACGCCGTTTTTGACCGGCTTGTTGCTTGACAGTTATGGCTGGAACTACGTGTTCTCTTACCTTGCGATTGGTTCGTTCGCCAGCTTTGTACTGTTGCTGACGATTCTGGAGCCGGTGCCGAAGACTCAAAAGGCGTGACCTCACGGCCTGTGGTGTCACCCGTTGTGATCAATCCGTCTGTTTGAAAGGAGCTAATGATGCACGCAGAAGATAAAGCGCTGGTCGCACTGTTCGAAGGCCTGGACACGCCCGGCGTCTCGGATGCCTTGGACAAGCTCGGCCTGCCTGGCCATTGCTTTGGTGTGATGCCGCTCGACAATTACAAACAGGTGGTCGTGGGGCCGGCGTTCACGGTGAAGTACGTGTCGGCGAGCGTGCCACCGGGCACCGTTGGTGATTTCATCGAAGAGGTCGCTGAGGGCGATATCGTGGTGATCGACAATGATGGCCGCACCGACTGCACCGTGTGGGGCGATATCATGACTCAGTATGCCGGGGCCCGGAAGATTGCTGGCACGGTGATCGACGGCGTCTGCCGCGATGTGAACAAGGCCTTGGGCGATGGCTATCCGCTGTTTACCCAGGGGCGCTTCATGCGCACAGGCAAGGACCGTGTCCAGGTCGAATCGGTCAACCAGCCGGTTTCCATCGGCCAGGCCCGTGTCTGCTCCCGTGACATCATCGTTGCCGATGCCAACGGCGTTGTTGTAGTGCCGCGTGAGCGGGCGCAAGAGGTTGCCCAGGTTGCCCGTCAGATCGAAGCAGTCGAAGCGGATATCCGTGCGTTGATCAGCGAAGGGCGCACCCTCAAGCAAGCGCGCGATGCGCTGAATTACCACACCTTGCAACGCAAGTCCTAAGTGGCATTGTGCTGACCCTTGCAGGTGCAGGGGTCAATAGCTGTTATGCCCAGAGGGTTTAGCACCGCTCGCAGCATCGCCTTAAACTAGGCGCGTGCGTCCCGCGCACTGATTCGTTCGTCTTGTTGAAGGTTTACCGTGCACGCCGAAGCTCGTCTACCCGGGGCCCCTGGCATTTTTTGCCTGGGCATGCTGCAGATTCTGGTCTGGGGCGGCTCGTTCTTCTTGCTGGCGGTCATGGGCGAGCCGATAACGCGCGAGACCGGTTGGGGCAGCCAGTGGGTGTACGGTGCGTTGTCGCTGAGCTTGATGGTCTCGGCCCTGCTTGCGCCGCTGTCGAGCCGCCTGGTTGCCCGTTACGGTGGCCGGACACAACTGGCCAGCAGTGGCGTGATCGTTGCTCTCGGGTTGTTGATCATCGCGGCTAGCCAGACGTTGCCGACGTTTTTGCTCGCGTGGGTGATCATCGGTGTTGGCATGGCCGCCGGGCTCTACGAAGCGCTGTTCGCGACATTGGGTGCGCTGTATGCCGAGCGTGCGGGTAAAGCCATCACCGGCATCACCCTGATTACAGGGTTTGCCACAACGCTGTGCTGGCCGCTGGTGGCATTTGCCATCGAGCATGTGGGCTGGCGCTACGCGTGTGTCGGCTATGCCGCAGTGCTTCTGGTGACCACGCCGTTCTACCTCAAGGTACTGCCGAGCGCTGTCCGGTCAGCGCCGCGCAAGCGCCTCATCGAGCAGAGCAGTGCGGGCGTTAACCGACGCGTGTACCTGCAACTGACGTGGATCTTCGCGCTGGGTGCGGTCATCATGACCGCCATTTCGGTGCAACTGGTCGCCGTTCTGCAAGGGCTGGGCTATTCGCTGGCTGTAGCCATCGCGCTTTCGGCGTTGTTGGGGCCGAGCCAGGTCGCCTCGCGGGTGTTGCAGATGCTTGCAGGCAAGCGTCACCCCATTTGGACTGCATTGGTGTCAGTCGTGCTGGTTGCGGTAGGCGTATTGCTAGTCGCGTTTGTGCCAGGCGCGACAGCGGCAGGCTTGTTACTCTACGGCCTGGGCAACGGGCTGCGAGCGATCGTGCGCGGCCTGCTACCGCTGGCGTTGATGCCACCGTCGCAGTACGTGGTGTTGATGGGCAAGATGTCGCGGCCTTCACTGATCGGCCAGGCACTGACACCGTTAGTTGGCGGCTACCTGCTGCAGCACTTCGGTGCCATGGGGGTGCTCATGGCGTTGGGTTGCTTGGCGTCAATCAATGTCGGGCTGGTAGTGATGGTGTTGCGCGCGTTGCCAGCAGCCAAGTCGGCACCGAATGAAACGGACGAAACGATAGCGGTCGATGGAGATAGCGATGCACGATGATGCACGAAGCGAACAACTGATCACGGGCCCGGCCGGGCTGATCGAATTGATTGTCGATGAACCGGTGTTGCCCGTCAGGGGCATTGCGGTGGTCAGCCATCCGCAACCCTTGCTGGGCGGCAGCCCACACCACGTGGTACCGCTGACCTTGGCCCGCAAGCTGTGCGCTGCAGGCTGGCGCGTGGTGCGCCCGAGCTTTCGCGGAGTGGGGCAAACCGCTGGCACACATGCCGAGGGAGTAGGTGAGGCCGAAGACAGCATTGTCGTCGTCAGGCACCTGCAGGAACGTTACCCCGGGCTGCCCATCGCACTCGTCGGCTTCTCGTTTGGTGCGCACGTGTTTGCCCGGGTCGCGGTCACGCTGGAAAGCTCGCTGCATGCTGTCGCGTTGTTGGGGCTGCCGGTGGGAGAGGTGCCTGGCG
The DNA here is from genome assembly GCF_014269095.1 of Pseudomonas sp. SWRI50. Lineage (NCBI taxonomy): Bacteria > Pseudomonadati > Pseudomonadota > Gammaproteobacteria > Pseudomonadales > Pseudomonadaceae > Pseudomonas > Pseudomonas sp. SWRI50. Next base: position 27,469 of record NZ_JABWRW010000002.1, read on the forward strand.
GGCGGTTCTACCCAGCGCTGCCGTTACCCTCCCGCTGCCTGTTGCTGCATGGTGAGCACGACGAGATGGCACCGCTGGCCAACCTGCTTGATTGGGCACGGCCAGAGCACCGCCCGGTCATTGTCTATAGCGCGGCCAATCACTTCTTCAAAGGCTGCCTGGCGCAGGTAGCGGACCAGGTGGTCAGGCATTTGAACGAGAGAAGCTGAAAGCCAGGCAGGATTGATGTATAGCTGCCTGGTATCTCAGGCATTCGCGGGAAACACAGCTTTCCCTAGGGATGCTCCGATCAACTGTTGTCGAGCCATCCACAGGTTCGACAGGGCGAACAGCGTGGTCAACTGAGCGGTGTTTTACATCAGCCCACGAAAGCGCACTTTCACGTAGCCAAACTGACGCCTGACCACCCGAAACCGATGCTCGACCTTGGCGCCGATATGCACCTTCATGCCGAAGAAGTATTGGTTACCTTTCTTCGTCTGATGCATCTCGGGGGTTGGTAATGTAGTGGTCATGCAGTGTCCGGCACTCTCAAAACTATCACTTTTATCAGGTGTTGAAGTGTTCCCGTGTGTGTAACGTTGCTGAACGCACCTGCGCGTTTGTTTTCCTTACCTTGGACGGCTCCAACTGCATCGAAGGATTGAAAAAAATGAGCTCAACAGTGATAGCCCTCCCCGTTAATCCGAATAGCATTGTGCCAGGCAGTTCTGCTGGCATTGACGATCTGCGCATCGAGTTTGATCTTCACTTGAAGAACCGCTATCCGAAAGAGGCGATTTCAGATTATCCAAGTCCTATGGTCATCGGTGCCACCTGGCCTGTCTCAATCGCGGATGTGGGTATCAACCACGAGGAAGTCTGGGACCCTGACGACGGCGTGGTGGTCGTCATCCCTGCCTTCAAGGGCATGGCCGTGGATGATTGGATCATCGCAGACTGGAGCGGCAAGAGAGTACCCGCGAAGGTCGTAGCGGACGACGTGAGCAACCAGTATCTGACAGTGATCGTGCCCAGTGCCTTCATCAAGGGAAAAGATGACGCGCAAGTAAAGTATTCCGTTACACGCAAAACAGCGCTGGCGCCTATGGCACTGTGGGCACTTCACAGGTGTTGATTGTTAAGGTGCGATTCGGCCAACCGGGGCATGTGGGTAACGCAGCGCCTGTGCCGTTGAATGCACCCACCCTGACAACGCCGGCCACGGGGCCGGTAGGCGAAAGCGACGCCAAGAGCGGCGTGCAAGTGACGATTGCGGCTTACACGGGCATGGCGCCCTTCGATACGGTCGTACTGTATTGGGGCCATGAAACCGTTGAGGATAGCGTGGAGGCGGCGCACGTGGGCAAGCCGATTGTCGTCACCGTGCCGGAGGCTACAGTACTGGCAGCGGGAGACAGCAAAGACCTTGAAGTGGATTACTACGTCGTTGATGAGGTTGGCAACGAGTCCGAATGGTCGGTAACCACCCGTGTACAGGTCGCCGTATCGAAGCTTAAGTTTACTGCACCCACCCTCAGCGATCTGGAAGACCTGAAACGCACTATTGTCCAACCTTTCAATTTGGACATTTATGGCAGCAGGGGGCTGGAAATTAAAGCTGACCCCGGCAATTTCCAGCCAGGCGATAGTGTAACCGTCAAATGGAAAGCCACTACCGAAGCAGGCCTTGCTCAAGCATCCGATCTGGGAACTGTGGATATAACAGCTGCTGGCGAAGTGCTTACCTTTACACTGCCCCACACGGAGTTATGGGGCCTCGCCAATGGTTCAGGCAGCGCTTATTACGAAGTAAAACGCAATAATACGGTCACGCTGTCACAGTCAGCCACCCTTGATTTCATCGGCACGCGTGCATCCAACGCATTGCCCGCAGTGTCGATAGACGGCGCCGCAAGTGTGGATAATGGCTGGTGGATCGACTCTGATCTGGCGGTGGCAGACCTGGTCATTCCTCAACTGGCCAATCTGATGACGGGTGATGTTGTTGACGTCGTGATGCGCGGGGTTGCTGCCGACGGTCGTAGCCTGGTATTCAAACCCAGAAAGCATCGTGTCACCGCAGTCCAGGTCGGCAGTGAATTGCGGTTACGCTTGGACGGGCCTAAGTTCCTGCTGCCCCTGGAGGGTGGCTATGTGGATATCTACTACACCGTGAAGCGGGGCAAGAACAAGGTCAAGTCGTTATACCAGCGATTCTACGTTGGTTATCTTGCCGAGACGCTGCCGGCGCCCACCACTGAAACCGATCTTTCCGGTTCCAATAATGTGTTGGACCCCGGCCGGCAGGAGTTTGCACACGGTGTTTATATCGCGCTGCCGGATCTAAGCGCGGTGAAGGGGGATTATACGCTTCAAATGATCTGGGAAACCTCGGAAGGGGGGTACCATGAGCAGTCGCAAGACATAGACGCAGGCGATACCCCGACCTCGTTCCAGGTGCCTGCCGCTGAACTGACGCTCAATGGAAACCCGATTGATGTTGTTGTTTACTACATTGTGTCCCAGGCCAACACACCTGATCGTGCGTCTGCGGACCTGGAATTTACAATCGCAACGCCTGCGATGCTGGTTGCCCCGTTGGATGTCAGCCAAGCCCCGATGGTGCTGCGCGGAGGGGCCATCGAGATGTGTCAAATGGTGGCCAATGCCTGGGCCGTTATCCCGCCCAAAGTCAATGGCAATATCGCAAGGTCCCAACAGCGATTGCCCACCGGCGGCACCCCTCCGTATACCTATGCTTCAAGTACCCCAGCCATTGCTCGGGTAGATGCCGACGGTCGTGTCTGGCCATTACGCAATGGCGACGTAACCATCACGATCACCGATGTGGCGAACAAAACCATCAGCTATCCGGTGCAGGTGAGTTATTGCTTCAGGGTGCTGATCGGCCCAGGAAGCTACAATTTGGTCAGTGCCGAGAGTTTTGTCAGAGCGGAGTCGGCCCTGCCTGTGAACGACGACTTGATCCCGGATCTGCGTGTATTATACGGGGCACAGTTGCCATTAAATCGTCATACTTGGACAGGCCATAGGCTTTTTCATGAAGGGTTCAACAATGGCCCAGGCTCCGGGTCTTTCTATCACGTGGCAACAAAGACAATTCACTTTGCGAATTCTTATAACACGAATGTCACAGGCGCCATGGCAATGAAACCTGTCTAGGTTTTGTACGAAAAGTATGGTCATCCATCGTTGTGGGAGCGGGCTTGCCCCGCGATCTGCCGCAACGCGGCTGCACAGCAGCCCCAATAACAGCCGATGACGCTTAACTGACTGGCATTAGGCTAAAGCCCTGGTTATCAGGTCTTACCGGCGCACCCTCCGCAGATTTCACCGCGAAAACTGCGTGATCATTTGCGGCGCTCTTTCAGCACGGGTCAAGCGGACTGCGCTGGCTATATGGGCGTTTACCTAGCATTTTTGTCAGTTGTGGGCACTCAGTGAACGGTTCAAGAATGGCGCCATGATCCTGATCGGCATGGAGCTCTGCGTAATGTCAAACAACATTTCCGAAAGCAGTATCGACGCCAAACAGACCTTCCAGGTGCCCTACCTGATCACCAACCAACCCGACGGCTACCTGCCCGACATGCAGGACTTCGGCCTAGAGCGGGCGGGTACTGCTGAAGGTGGCTGGTACAGCCTCTGTCCGCTCAAGGCCGAGCGCGCCTTAGTCGAGGACGAAGTTGTCAGTGCCTGCCTGGTGCACCGTCGCACCGGCGAGCTGACCCGTATCGACTACACCGCGCAGGCCGGCAAGTTGCGGGACACGCAGTGGCTTCAGGACTTTGCCCAGAAGGTCGCCGAGGCCGGCATGCCCATCGCGGTCAACGGCCTTGGCGGCAGCAACGATTTTCCCAGCAGCCACGCGCTGCCGCGCCTGTGGTGCCAAGCCGACTACCGGGCGTTCAGCACCGCGCCGTTCAGCAGCAACCTGGTCCAGGTGCTGGCCTGTAACCATAACTTCCTGCTGGCTCAAGGGCAGACCCTGAGCCTGCAGGTACGCGACCTCAAGACCCAGGCCCTGCACGAGCAGCACCTGTTCACCGCCGAGGCGGACAGCGGCTGGGTGCAGGCCCTGTGCGCGCAGGTCAACCGTGACAGCCGTCTGCTACGAGCTGGGGTGCCGGGCGCCGACTGCTCGGTGACGCCGGGCGCGGTGAACAACGCGTTCTGGGGCCCGCAGCACGCCGAGCTGTGCGTGACCCTGGCCGAGGTCAACTGGTGGGCCAGTCGCACCCTCGATGACGCGGCGCTGCCTAGCGATAGCACGCTGCAGGCCTGGGTCTATGATGCGTTCTCTCAGCGCCTGCTCGGCCACTTTGCCTGGAGCCCGAGCGACGAGGCGCAACGTGCCAAGGACAAATGGCCGAAGGACTGGGCCGAAGCGCTGGCAAAATCGGATGTGGCGCCCTACTTGCGCGTCAACACGACCAGGTCGATGCTCGAACAGCGCGGCGACGGCCTGCGCATCGTCGTTACCCTGCCGGGTGACGATTATACGGTCGAAGGCCCGCTGCTGGCGTCGGCGTTCAAGGCGCCCGAAGATGCCGTGCTGGTGACCGTGCGCCCCCCCGGCAACGGGGCCTTGCTGCACCACGCGCTGTTTAGGCCCCAGGATTGTGCTGACGATGAAATGCCCAGCAAGCAGGAAACCTGGATACAGGCGCTGGCCAGCTTCATCGAAGCGCAGCAGTGGCCAGAGTTGTGCGTCAAGGACGGCGAGCAGCTGTGGCTACCGCGGCACGCCGAACTGCGGGTCGCGCTGGATAACGTTGGCGACGGGAACGGCTGGAAAGCCGAGGACTATGGGCTGGAACTGCTGAACGCCGATGAATGGCCAAGCGAGGAGGCTGCCGAACCGGCGCAGGTCACCCTCGAGCCGGACGAGGGGCGGACGGGGGTGACCATCAGCTCGCAGGGCGCAGAGCTGGAGTTTCGCTTGGACAAGGCGGCACGCGATAAAGGCTACCGGGTGATGGCGTGTGCCGAGGCAGGCAGCGGCCAAGCAACTAAGAGAGGCGTACATCAGCTATGTGGAGGCTTGTGTCAAGGCTCGTATCCCTGTCGCCATCTCGTTTGCCGAAGTCGGTACGTTAACGGCCCTCGCCGCCGCTGCTGCCGTCGTCATCGCCATGGAGTCGACCCCCCATGATTGCCCCGGCGCCATGGGCTTGGCCATCATCGGCACCGCAGCCGTCCTTACCGGAGGCACCGACTTCGTAGACACCGTTGCCGCCCGTGTGGTCGCCATTCGCGCGGATTTCCTCCGCGCGAATGGCGACGTCGCGAATTCCCTCCGCAATGGCGTCCGCCGCGCGGCCGCCGCCGCCGCCGACGCCCGCGACCGGGCCGGCAAAGACGCCTGTGCCGGAAAAACCTACAACAGCGACGCCCAGGGAGCCTACGCCACCGCCTACACCGCCGCCAACGCCGAAGCCGTCGCCGCTACTTACACCAGCGCCAAAGCCGAAACCAAAGCAGACGTTGCCGCTTACGCCACCGCCTACGCCGACGCCTACGCCGCTGCCTACGCCGTCGACGTCGCCGTCGTTAAGCTCGTCTGCACCGCCGCCGACGCCTACACCGCTGCCTACGCCTACGCCGACGCCAACGCCTACGCATACGCATACGCAGCCGCCGGTGCCGCCTACGTCGCCGCCGACGACCACGCCTACGACAACTACGCCGCCGCCGAAGACGACGACGCCTACGCCGCCGCCGCCGTTAAGCTCGTCTACGCCATTGTCGTCGCCCACAAGGAACCCCCTGCAGTGTGGCCAGCCTCGGTCACCGGCGACACCATCACCTGGCAAGGCCCACTGACCGGAACCCTTGTTCAAGGCGGACTACGTCACGCCGCAGGAGAAGACCGCGCAGGTAAAGATGCAGGTCTGGCCGCAGAGCAAGACCGAGCAGTACGAGGTCAAGCTGGAGCTCAAAGACTATCTGCTGCGCACGCTCAGGCGCGAGCAAAACGGCAGAGAGCTGCAGCAGGTCGACTGCGATTACGACGACGACCCGACCCTGGACCGGGTGCTGTGCAGCCTGCGCGAGCTGGACGGCTCGGTGGAGTGCGTGAAGTACCAGCCGTGGCAGGCAAAGTACGCCACACAGAAAGACCAGCGCCCGGGCCTGCCTCGGGTTGCGCTGCACACCCTGGTGCCAGGCGATGGGCAAGAGAACCAGGTGGCGACCTACCGTTACGACGGGGACTTCCTGGCGCCCGACCAGCGGGTCGTCAGCGTCGAGTACGAGAGCGGTGTGCATGCGACCCGGGAGCATCACCTGCTGGTGCACGGCAATGTCATGCACAGCGATCGCCTTGTGCGTTTCGAACTGTTGCGCGGGGTTGCCTCGGGGCAAGACCACTGGCTGGCCTTCTCCACACAAGAGACCGAAGAGGAGAACGACCAACGCAGGGTGACCAAGGGCTACCGCTACACGGGGGTGGGCGATGAGTTCGCCGAACTGCTCCACGGCCTTGAGGCCGGCGCCAACAAAGGCACTGTCAAGCTGAAGCTCGAACGGCAGAAGGCGCTGCGCAAATGGTTCTTTAGACATTCCCAAAGAGCCCACCGACCGAAACTGGCTGCGTGCATCACCCGGATGGTGGCCCATATCCCCCCTGCAGAGCGCGACGCGCTGGGGCGTACGGTGGAGGTGGCGACGCATGGTGAGGACAAGGCTGGCAACGTGCTGTGGCTGCACAAGAGCGACGAGCACCGGCTGTACCGCTGCTATTACACCGAGGCCGGCGGCAACCTGTTCACGCCCAAGGATGTCACGGGGCTGAAGGGTGTGGAGGGCCTCGGCAACCTGCCGGCCCTGAACTGCCCGTTCATCCCGGCGCATGCCTCGTTGCCCGTCATGGCTGAATACCAGTGTGACCCCTTCGGCAATCCCCAGGGCCTGCGCTTGTTCGGTTATAACAAAGTGACGCGTGGCAGTCGGGAGCTGCTGGAGCTGAGCGAGGTGGTGACGGTCGAGGGGGTCAAGGGCACGCTCACTAACGACAGGCTTGACGCCACAGCCACCTGGGCGCTGGCCGACTCGCCTGCCAGGTTGCTGTGGCGCCAGCGCAGCATCGAGATCACCGTGGTCACGCCCAAGGCTACACCGAGCGGGGAAAGCAAGGTCAAGCAGTGGTCGGTCAAGGATACCCAGCGCAGCTACCTGGGCGCGCAGATGTTCAAACTGGAGAGCGTCCAGCATTTCGAAGACAACCCGACCAATGACGGCATCGTGGTACGCGTCACCAGCAGCACCGAGCACGGTAGCGAACTGGTCAGCAATGTGCAGCGCTCACGGCATGGCTGGCGCTGCCTGGGTCGGCTAGAGCCAGGGACGCAAGTGCACTGGCAGTACGATGCGCTGGGGCGGGTGACCCAAGAGAAGCGCTTCCGGCTCAAGAAGGACGCCACCGGCCAGTACCTGAACAAGGACAAGGACCAGCAACCTGACGAGCAGATCGACACCGTGTATTCGCTTGATGGCAAGGTCGCGATGCACACCCATGCGAACCAGGACATAAGCCGCAGCTACCTGGACGGCTTGCAACGGGCCTGGGGGCACGAGTGGCGCAAGCACGGCACCCCGCACTATGTGCCGGTGGCTCAATACAGCCTGCAAGGGCTGGATACGTCGCAGCGAGTGGCCAGTTGCGAGTGGGACTACTTGCCGGGCGGGCAGGCCGTGGTGGCGATGGCCCCGCAGGTGTCGGCCGTGGGGCCGCAAACCTGGGTTAGGGAGCAAGGGGGCCTGGATGGGCCGGGTACACGAGCCCGGCTCGAAGAAGAAAAAGAAGAAGAAGAGGCTGCCAACGCGCAAGTCCCGGCGCCCGATGTGTTCTCGCTTGAACCCTTTGCGGATCAAGACATCTTGAGCAAACGCATCGTCGAAGAGGGCTTCGACGAGCACTCCCTGTACCAGCGCACCCTCGATTACATCTACTGCAAGGACGGCACCTTCGAGCAGGTGGAACACGTGACCGACGGTGCTGGGCAAGCGCAGTTGCAGGTGCGCCAACGCTTCGACGACTCGGGGGCCGTCATCGCTTATGGCCGCACCGTGGGCGGGAAAACCCGCGTGTATAACCTCGAACGCGACGCCGTGGGCCGGGTAACCAAGGTCACGCGCCCCGACCGCTCTACCGTCGAGTACCGCTACCATGGCCTGAGCAACCATGCCACCGAGCTCAAGGTGGACGGCAGGGTGGTGGCGACACAGACGGTGAATAACCCCAGCACCTTGACCTCGCGCACGGTAGGCGGGCGCGCGTACAGCTTCATGGACGATAGCGTGACCTTGCCCGACAAGACCACCCTCACCACCCCGCGCAATGCCGAGGGCCTGCGTTTCAAGGTGGATGATCGCACCCTCTCCAGCCTTACCGAGAACGACGACACACTGACCCTGGCCTCGGCCGCCAGTGACGCCGCGCTGAAGACCGACTGGGCACAGACCTACCGGAGCGCGAGCCTGCCCGGCCGGCAGTGGGTTGCGCAAACCTCGCCGCGCGCCAAGCGCCAGGGCTGCCGCTGGTTGAGCCTGCATGGCCGGCCGCTGGCCTCGCTGCGCGCCGACGGCCACTGGCAGCGCGTGTTCAGCGACGAGCAGGGCCGTGTGCTGCGCACCTGCCAGGACCACGAAGAGGTGGTGTACCGTTACGACGCCCAGGGCCGGCTGCAGTCACGCCAGGCCCAGGCGCTCAAGGCCGGTGGGCAGTGGCAGGTGCTCAGCGCGCATGACGGCTTTGGCCAGGAAGTCACCCGGCGGTTCCTGCACAACGGCAACGAATGCTTCAAGCAGTGCCTGACCTGGCGCGGCGACGGCCGTCTGACCAGCAAGGCGAGCTACGAAAGAGGCACGCTACTGCGCGCCGAGCGCTTCACCTACGATGTGCTCGACCGCCTGCAGCGTTATGAGTGCGAGGCGGACAAGGCCGAGCATTGCCCGCAGGACGCCCACGGCACGGCGGTCAAGGCCCAGGACTTCAGCTGGGACGCGCTGAGCAACCTGACCCGCTGCGTCACCACCGGCTTCGATGGCACGACGCAGACCGAGGAGCTGGCCTATGCGACCAGCGACCCGACCCGGCTGACGCGGATCACCCGCGGCCAGGACCAGCGCGCGCTGGCCTGGAACAGCAATGGCTACCTGACCGACGACGCTGACCACGGCAGGGAACACCGCTTTAGCTATAACGCCGCCGGCCAGCTCGACAAGGTCAGCGACAGCGCCGGCCAGTTGCTGGCCCGCTACGAGTACGACGGCAGCCAGCGCCTGGTGGCGCAGTACCTCAAGGGCGACGAAAGCACCCGTGAGCTGCGCTACAACGGCGATGAACTGATCGGCGAAATCCGCTATGACAAGGCCGGCAAGGTCAGCCAGACCACCAGCCTGTCCAGTGGGCTGGCCCAGTACGATGATAACGAGGTGCGTTGGCTGATCAACGACGCGAACGCGGGCGTCGCCGGGCAATTCAAGGACGGCGCGCTGGAGCTGGCACCGCTGCTGCCGTTCGGCGATGGCAAGGCGCTGGAAGGGCTGGTCGCCGGCTACAACGGCATGCGCCGCGACCCGCTTACCGGGCACTACCACGCCGGCAATGGCTACCGCAGTTATGACCCGACGCTGCGCCGTTATGCCCAGCCGGACTGGCTCAGCCCGTTCGGTGAAGGTGGGCTCAACGACTACGCCCACTGCCCGGACCCGATCAACCTACACGACCCCAGCGGGGCGATCATGCTCAGCCGCTGGGACCAGAATCACCAGCTGGCCACTTACGAACAGGCGCTGCAGGACACGCAGAAGATGAAGGTTGGCAGCCGCTGGCGGGACCTGGCGTTTTCGCTGACGTTGGCCGTGGCGGGCGGCGCGCTGACCGTTTTCAACGGGGGGCTGACGATGGCCATGCTGGCGTTCGTCACGGCGATGAGTGTGGCGTCGTTCGCTTTCGAAGTGGCGTCGGTATTGACGGAGGAATCCAACCCTGGATTGTCCAAGGCGCTGGGCATCGTCTCGGTTGTCACGGGGGCATTGAGTTGTCTGGGCTTCGCCGGGGTGATGAAGTCTGGCTTCAAAGGGCTACAGTTCGCGCACAAGGGGCCCAAGTTGATCGGAAACGGTGCCAAAGTGGGGAGCGCTGCATCGCGTGTTGGACGTGCAGGCTCACGCGTGGGAAGTGCAGGCTCTCGCGTTGGAAGCGCAGGTTCACGCGCTGGACGTGCAGGGCAGATTGCCGATAACGCGCTGGGGAGTCTTTATGTCCCTCGCACGGTGAGTGGTTTTATTGGCCCTCAAAACGTGGGCGCCCTGAGCCGCTTTAAGTACAACTACTTGGACCCCGCGGCGCAGTGGTTGGCTCGGAACGGCCTGAATGGCGCTCGGAAGCGGGCTTGGAGCTACCTGACAGCCCCCGTTGAAATTGCTGAACAACCCACGTCCACCTCGGGTTGGCTAGGGGGAATTGGCAATTATTTTCGCTCGTCGCTCGCGACACCCGGCACGTCGCGGCTCGGCTCGCTCGCAATTTACGTTACCAGCACGACGATTGAGTCCTACATTCTGTATTCGACGATCGACTCCAGCATAAGCCTGGCGCAGAAAAAAGAGGCTACGGTCAGTGCGAGGGGCGGGGGCGGTCATGAACCTGTCAAAGTGCCCAAGCTTCCGTCTTTGAGCATCGTGCAACACGACTTGCCAGTGGCCACGCACGGCGTGCGGTTCTGGTAGTGAGTGTGCCGAGGCCTGGCCATGGGGTACCTGACAAAAGTGCCAGTATCTGGGCGGTGGCAGGCGCAGTAGGCTTTTCCCGTACCCGCGTTTGGGCGCGGGGATAGCATCCACAGACAATGACATTGAGGATCGAAATCATGAGCACAGTAAAAACGGGCAAGCAAGGAACAGTGTGTCAACTCCATGCCACCCAGAAGTTCGGTTTCATCGAAGTCGAGGGCGATGAAGAGGGTGATCAGGTGTACCTGCCGCCCGCGGAGGCTGGGGACCTGAAGCTAAAGTCCAAGGTCAGGTTCAATATCAAGTTGGTGAATGGAGAATATCACGCCACTGATGTGGAGGAGATCAAGTAGGCCGAAGCGTACGCGACCGCGCCCAGCGCCAAGCAGCGAGGGTGCGGTCATTTGGCGGAGTGGCGCAACGCTGGCTGGCTTCGAACAGTACCTGGCACCCTCAATGCTTGTATATGAAGAAATTCCCCTGCTCGAGGCGGCGCTACGCAATTTCACCGCCGATCAAAGCGTGGCGGGCGGACAGCCGAAGGGCAGACGCCGCTGGAGCCTTACAGCGAGTGGCGTTGACAGGCGCATCTAAGGCGCGCTCAGCCGCCTTACGTCCACCACCGGCAGCCCACCGCGCCGCGCTGCCTCCAGGCCTTGCTCGCTGTCCTCGAACACCAGGCAGCGAGCAGGCGGCAGCCCCAGTCGCCGGGCGGCCTCTAGAGGGATAGCAGGATCAGGCTTGGCCTTGCCGACATCGTCGATGGTCACAATGGCGTCGAACAGCTCGGCCAAACCCAGGGCGGCCAGTGAGTTCAAGACAATCTCGCGTGATCCACTGGATGCCACCGCCATGGGCTTCACCCCGGCAAACCGCCTGGCGATGGCAGTCACCTGGCTGATCTCACGCACATGCCGGGAAAGGTTGGCCAGGTAGTGCTGGCGCATCGTCGCCACCACCCTGGGGCGATCCAGCGTGACCTGGTGGCTCTGTTCGAAATGCGTCATCAATTGCGTCTCGCAGAGCCCGCAGCGGGCGGCGTGCCATGCGCTGTCCATCCCCTTGCCAGACGCAGCGAAGCCCGCGCGCCAGGCGCTGGCGTAGGCGGGCAGGCTGTCGATCAGGGTGCCGTCGCAGTCGAAAATCAGGCCTTCGGCGGCCAGCAAGCGTGTTTCCAATGGGGTGTCGAGTGGGTGTTTCATAGCGCGTCGACCTGGCCGGGGTAGCGGGTTTGCAGCACCACGGCGAGGGCGTCCGGGCGCCAGAATTCCTGGTCGAACTCCACGGGCTGGCCGCGCTCGCCGAAGCTCAGGCGTTCCAGGTAGAAACTGCTCGAGCCTGGGGAGACTTGCAGCAGATCGGCCTGAAAGTCGTTCATCGTCTCAGGGTGCATGCACAACTCGCTGCGCGACTGCACGCGGCCGAAACGTTCGCGCAGCAGGGCGGTCAGCGAGGTGTTGAGGTCGGCGTCGAGCAAGCCGGGGCACCAGTCGGCAACCAGCACATTGCACTCGAGCAGCACCGGGCGTTGGTCCACGTAGCGACGGCGCTGCAGGTAAAACACCGGCTCCTCCGCATGCTCCAGGCCCATGCGCTTGGCCAGCCAGGCCCCGGCTGGGCGGCGCTCGGCTTGCAGGCACTCGGTGCGTGGCGTGCGGCCCTGGGTGGCGACGTACTCCATGAAGCCTGTGATGCCGGTTGGGTCGTAGCGGATGCGTGGGGGGCTGACGTACCAGCCGCGGCGGTCCTGGCGGTAGATGACGCCGTCGGTTTCCAGCAATTGCAGTGCCTGGCGCAGGGTCACCCGTGTGCAGCCGAAACGCTCGGCCAGGTCGCGCTCTGCGGGCAGCTTGCTGTCGGCGGGCAGGCAGCCTTTAGCCAGGTCACTGGCCAGTTGATCGCGGATACGCAGGTAATGGGGCTGGCTGGCGCGCCAAGTGGCCTGTGGCTGCGACTCGCTGACGAATGAGGTGCGAAACGGGTTCATGGCACTACCTCGGCGCCTGCAGGCAGGGGCTGTTGCTGGGCCAGCAGTTCGTTGCGCCAGGCCAGCAGGCCGTAGGCGGCCAATACCACGAAGCCGGCGTACAGGGCCGCCGTGAGTTGCAGGTCCTTGAACAGGAACAGCCCGACGTAGGCGCTGTCGAGCACGATCCACAGCCCCCAGCTGGCGACGTATTTGCGTGCCGCCCAGAAGCTGGCCACCAGGCTGAGCGAACTCAGCAGCGCGTCGATCCACGGCGCCGAGGCATCGGTGTAGCGCTGCATGACGGCGCCAAGCAGTACTGCGCCAGCAAGCCCCGCCGCCAGGCTGATGATGGCCTCGCGGCGCGGCAGGCGTTGCACGCCGACCTTGCCGGCGACGCTGTAACCCTGGCTCCAGCGCCACCAGCCGTAACCTTGCAGCACGGCGAAGACCAGTTGCAGCAGCATGTCGCAATACAGCTTCACGTCGAAGAATATCCAGGCGTAGAGCAGCACGGCGACCACGCTTACTGGCCAGCACCAGCGAATACGTTGGGTGGTCAGCCACACGCCGAGGATGTTGAACAGCACGGCGATGATTTCTAACGTTGACATGGGCGCCTCCTCGGCAGCGTCAGTACTGGGGCTTCAAGACCTTGTGCTTGAAGGCACGCTTCTGTTGTTCCGACAACCCTTCGCGCCCCTGATACGGCGCGCTGTACCAGCCGCCATAGGTGGGGTTGGGCAGCAGGAACCAGCGTTCACCCAGCCAGGCGAAGTAGGGGCGGGCCGCGTCGAGCTGGGCCTGCTGGCTGCCGCGGGTGGCCATGAAATCACCGAAACTGTCGCCCAGCTGCATCAGCACCCGCGCCTGGGTCCCCACCCAACGACGGCGGCAGGTCTTGTCCGAACCGCTGGCCTGGCAACCGCCAATGGCGGTGCCGGCGGTGAGAATCTGGGCGCTGCTGTCGATGGGGAAACCGGCGCGGCGCAGGTTTTCCAGGGTTGCCTGCTCCTGGCCTGGCGCTCGATTGGTCAGGTAATACGGCGTGACACCACGGCGCGCGGCGGCCTGCAGGAAGCCCACCGCGCCGGGCAGGGCAGGGGCTTTGGCGCGGTCGACCCACTGGTACCAAGCGTCGTAGTCATAGGGGCGGTCGTTGATAATCGAACGGGCGTTGAGCGGGACGTTATCCAACAGGGTTTCGTCGATGTCGATGATCAGCGCCGGTGGCAAACCGTGTAGCGCGCGCGGTGCCTGTGCCAGCGCATCCCAGGTGGGGTCGGCCAAGGCCCTATCGAGGTGCTGGGTAGCACTGGCATACACCTGGCGGAACAGCAGGTCGTGTTCCACCGACGTCTGGGTCCAGAGCACTGCATCGAGCTGGTCGTTAGCGGGCGGGTGCTGCTGGCAACCGGTGAGCAGCGTTGCCAGCAGGGTGGCGATCAGCGAGACGGACCGGGTCATGGCGATTCCTCAGAAATTCACGGTGGCGGACAGGCGAGCGGTGCGCGGCGCACCCTGGAACAGGTAGCCATCCCCCATGTATTCGCCCACATCACGCCAGTAGCGTTTGTCGAAGAGGTTGTCCACGGTCAGGCGCACTACGGTTTCGTAGCCTTCCAGGTCCAGGGTGTAGCGCGCCCCGGCATCGAACACCGTGTACCCGTCGACCTTCACGTTGCCGGCCTGGCTTGCATACTTGCTGGCGCTGTAGCGCAGGCCGCCGAGCAGGGCCAGGCCCTTGATGCTGGCGACACTGTAGTCGGCGTGCAGGCTGGCGCGCACGTTTGGCACGTTGATCGCCTGGTGCCCTTCGTAGCTGTCAGTGCCGCTGTCCTCGACCCGGGCGCGGATGGCCGCGGCACTGGCCGACACCTGCAACTGCTCGGTCAGGTGCCCGCTGGCGGACAGTTCGAGGCCGATGTTTTCCTGGTCGCCTTGCTGCACGTAGGTGAAGCTGCCGTCGCCATTGGGGCGTGAATACTGGTAGGCCTTGCTGATGCGAAACAGCGCGGCGCCGAGGCTCAAGCCCTGCCAGTCACGCTTGGCACCTACCTCCAGTTGCCGTGAAACCGTGGGCGGCAGGATCTCGTCGGCATTGGTGGTGAACCACGCCGCTTCGCCGCCCAGTGACAGGCCTTTGCTGTAGCTGGTGTACAGCGAGATGTCCGGGCGCGGTTTGTAGATCAGTGCCACGTTGGGCAGGAACTCCGAACGTTGGGTATGGCGCGTGGTGTTGCCGTCGATATCGAAGGTTTTTTCGTCCAGCCGCACCTGGCGGCCACCCAGAATGGCCTGCCAGTGTTCGCCGTAGCTCAGCCGGTCGCTGAAGAACAAGCCGTACTGGCGGCTGTCCAGGCGCCGGTAGGTGTGGCCCAGCGGTTCGCTGGTCGGCGCAAAGTCGGGTACCGGCTGGTAGATGTTGGCAGTGCCCACCCATTCGTTGACCGAGTCGCGGCGGTCGACGATACGGCGCAGGGCGCTGCTGCCGACGGTCAGCTCATGCTGCAAAGGGCCGCTGTCGAAGCGCCCGCTCAGTGCCGCCTGAAGCTCGTCGTTGCGGCGGGTATCGTCGGGGTTGCGGAAGTCGTAGACATCGTAGTCGCCCTCGGGGCTGAAGTAGTTGGGCACGGCTGAGCTGGCGCAGCTCGGGGCGCCATAGCAGCCCCAGGCGAAGGCGCTGTAGTCGTCGATCACCACCCGGCTGCGCGAAGCGCTCAAGTTGGCGCTCCAGTTGTCGTCGAAGCGGTACTCGAAGCGGCTGCCAAGGTTGAGCGAATCGATACCCACCGGTTTCGACCAGCGCTGGTCGGCCAGGCGGTCCTTGGGGTCGATGCCGCTGGGCACCACGCTACCACCGAGTAGCTGATAGCCCGGCACCGAGCGCTGTTCGCGGGTCTGGTACTCGGCATCCAGCTGCAGCAGGGCGGCATCGCTGAGGTTCCAGTCCACGGCCAGGGAGGCGAAATCGCGTTTGCCGTCCGAGTTGTCCACGTAGGAGCGTATGTCTTCGTGGGCGAAGTTGGCGCGCACGCCCAGGCGCTGCTCGCTGTCCAGCCAGCCGCCAAGGTCGGTGGCCACATAGCGCTCGCCTGATTCGTTGCTCGCGACGGTGACTGAACGTACGTTCTGCGGGCGCTTGGTGACGTAGTTGACCAGCCCGCCCGGCTCGGAAACGCCACTTTGCAACCCGGAAAGGCCTTTGAGCAGCTCGACCTGCTGTTTGTTTTCCAGCGCGACGTTCTGCTCGCCAGTGATGGTGCTGCCGTTGATCTTGTAGCTGTTGGCGGCGCTGAGGGAAAACCCGCGAACCACGAAGTTTTCGTAGTAACCGATCGGCGCATAGCTTTCGCCGGTCGAGGCGTCGTTGCTGAGCACGTCGCTGAGCAGCCTGGCCTGGCGGTCCTTGAGCAGTTGCTCGGTGAACACCGCAACCGAGGCTGGCGTATCGAGCAGTGGCGCTTCGCCCAGCCCCCCCACCGAGGCTGAGGTGGCTTGGTAGCTGTTGGCTTGGGCGCCCGTCACGGTGATGGCCTCCAGCAGGGTGCTGTCTGCCCAGGCCAGGGCCGGGTTCAATGACAGGCTCAGCAGCCCCAGCGCGAGGCCGTGGCGGTGTTGAAAAGACAAGGATGAAGCCATGAACGAACTCCTGGGTGACCAGCGGTGTGGCACCGAAAATCGGGTAAACCTGTGCTCGCGATGCCGCGCCTATGCAGCGGCGACAGCATCGTTGAGCGGGCGCTTGAAGGGGGTGTAACTTCAGGCCGGCGTTGCTCCGGTGGTCATTGGTAATGCAGGGTCAGCTGCCCATTCCTGCAGCGAGCCGTCATAGATCGAAACGCCCTGGCGCCCCAGGCGCGTCAGGGCCAGGGCAGTGGCGGCTGCGGAAATACCGCCGCCACAGTAGAGGACCAGTGGCTGGGTGCCTTCGACCAATGCTGGGCCGAGTGCGCGGGCCAATGCGTCGGGCGCCAGGTAGCGGCCCTGCTCGTCGAACAGTTGCCGCGCCGGTCGGTTGAGGCTGCCGGGGATATGGCCGCGTCGGGCATAGCGGGTCACCGCGCTGCCCTCGAACAGCCCCTTGGACAGCGCACACACCAGCGTGCCTGGCGCTTGTCCATCGAGTACGGCCAGCACGTCTTCGCGGTTTGCCCAGTACCCTGGATGGACGGTGAGCGACACTGGCGAACCCGCTACACCAGGCTGAGCTTGCTCACCGCGGGCCAAGGGCAGGTTGGCCTGGCGCCAGGCCTTCAGGCCGCCGTCGAGCACCGACGCGGCCACGCCCAGGCTACGCAGCATCCACCACAGGCGTGCAGCCCAAAAACCCTCATGCCGGTCGTAGACCACGATATGCCGTGCCTCGGCGATGCCCAGGCGTGCCAGCGCCGCGGCTGCCTCCGTCGGAGAAGGCAGGGCGAAGCTGTAGCTCGCTGCGGTGTCGGCCAGCTCGCGCGTCAGGTCGGCATGCCGCGCCGTCGGGATATGTTCGGCCAGCCAGGCCGCATGGCCACTGGCGACGCGGTAGTCGCCATCGAACTGGGCGGCGGCCAGTTCCACACTGGCGTCGAGCACCACCAGCCCCGGCTGTTGCAGGGCGTGGTGCAAGGCGTTGGGTGAAATGAGGATGTCGGGCATAGGGGCTCCTGTCAGCGCGCGCGTGCGATGCGGTGCAGATGATCGAGCAGGCGGGTGCCTTCGCTGTTGCCAAACCATTGGCCATGGCCGATCAAAAAATGGTGGTAGGCGATGTCGGCGTTGCTCCGGGACCCGACGATGCCTTGGAAGTAGTCGATTTCGGCGAGGGCGAAATCCACATGGACTAATGGCAGCAGCGCTTTGAGCGTGAGCAGGTCGGCCTGTGTCAGGGGCCGCTGGCTGTGGTAACCGGCCAGCAGTGCTTCGACGGCGTCGAGGTCGGCGGCGGCGCGCCCGCCTGCATCGAGTTCAAGCCAGGGAATGCAATTGCGTTCTACCGCAGTGGCCAGGTCGAACACGGCGAAAGTCCGGTCACTCAAGCCGAAATCAAGGACGCTGCGCACCTGCGTGGCGTCAGCCGATTCGTCCCACAGCAGGTTGGAGGCGTGCCAGTCGTTGTGGGTCCACAGCGCCGGCTGGTGCTGCAGCAGCGGCAGCAGGGCGCGGTGATGGGGCAGGTAGAGTTCGCTCAGGGCCTGCTGCCAGTGTTTGTCTGCGAGGTAGTGAGCCAGTGCGGGCTGCTGCGCCAAGGCCGTTTCGATGGACGACAGCGGCGCGTGGTGGCTGAAGAACCGCAGGTTGGCAATCAATACGGGCGTGCGTCGGGCGCCCGCAGTGAAGCCTTCGGCGGCCAGGTGCAGGCGAGCAAGGGCAACGCCCGCCGCATGGGCGTGCGGCAGGCTGAGGAAGGGTGTCCACGACAGCGCGTCACGGTACAGGTCGTGGCCCTGCGCGCAGGGCAGCACCTCGTAAGTCCATTCACCCAGGGCCACCACGCTGTCGCCGTTGCGGTCGAGCAACGGGGTAACAACGGGCGCGCCACGCTGTTCAAGGTGCTGAACGAAGCGGTGTTCTTCCAGCAGCCAGGCGGGCTGGCGGACACTGCGGTGGTGGCGTTTGACGAACAGCTCGCCCTGGTCTGTGCGCACCTGCGCGGCAGCCGAGAAGGGGCGGGGGCTGTGCCAGTGCAGCGGGCCCACGGTGCCAAGCCGCGGGAAATGGCTCAGTACCGCTTCCACATCCACCTGAGTCAGCGCGGGCCAGTCGGCTTCTACTGGCTGCACGCCCATGCCATGGGCCATGCGCAAGGGCTTGTTCATGCCTGTGGCTCCGGCAGGTAACGGTTACTGGTGGCACCACGCCAAGCGTCGGCGTCGGCCAGTACGCCGTGGTGGTGCAGCCACTGGGCGTAGGGCGCGATCAATTCTTCGCGTTGCTGGCCCCAGCGCTGCTCATGCAGCCAAGTGGGTGCGATGTGCTGTAGCGATTGGCTGAGCAGCGCCCTCGGAAAGTAAGGGGTGGCGGCCTCATAGGCGCCCAACGCGCTTTGCGGGTCAGCGGCCGCCGCGCGAAAGCCACGCTCGGTGGCGGCGAGAAAGGCGCGGGCGATCTCGGGGTTTTCCTCGAACCAGCGTTGCTGCCCGCCCAGCAGGTAGCTGTGATATCGCGGTGCGCCAATGTCATCGACTGGCCAGACCACACGTCGCTCGGCCGCAACCGGGCTGTCCATCAAGGCCTCCCAGGCCCAGTAGCCGCCAAAACTGGCGTCGGCAATGCCTGCCGCCAGGTCTTCCGGGCGGAGTTCGCGCACTTTGCTGTCGACGATGATCACGGCATCCGGGTCGCCGCCATCGGCGGCCACCAGATGGCGCACCATGGCCAGGCCACGGGGCGTGGGGTTGAGCGCCAGGCGTTTGCCAGCCAGGTCCCTGGGGCGGCGAATGCCGAAGTCGGTGAGGGTCTGGATCGATTCAAGGCCCCGATGGTTGATGGCCGCGACACCCAGCAGCGGCTGGCCGAGGCTGCGCCTGACCAGCAAGCGATTGCTGGGAAACACGCCGACATCCGCATCGCCGTTGAGCAGGTGCTCCAACGTGTCGCCATGGAAGGGGTCGGGCACTACCAGTTGCACCGACAAGCCGGCGTCCTGATACCACCCGCGCTCCCTTGCGACGTAGAACCCTGCCGAATTTGGCCAAGGGTGGAAATATTCCAGCATTACCCGTACCGCGTTCATCCTTTCGTGCTCCTTGGTGCCCTCAGGGCTCAGGGAGCAGATTTAACGGGTAGACATCTGGTATATACCAATATCGTTCGGTGCTATTTTTATTCCTTCAGGTAATAAATTGGCCTGCTTTAATTTCTTTTTGGCTGTGGCGCATTGGGTTCATGCAGCCCTTCGTTCGCCCTTGAGCATTTTCCTGTGCGCCTCCATGGCAATGCCCATCTCTTCCAGCTGATCTTTGCCCAGCAGTTTTTTCGCCGTGGGGAACAGCTCGCCTTCCTCTTCTTCGATGTGATGTTCAAGCAGCTCTTTCATCACCTTCACCCGCCCGGCAAATTCCAGGGTGCCGGTTTCGGTATGAAGCAGATCAGGAAGCACCAGCGAATCGACGGTACGGTGTTCTTCCTTGGCTTCGTAATACATCTTCGCCTCTTCCTTGCCGCCGGCTTTCTTGATGGCCGGGTAGAGGATGTCCTCCTCCAGTGCAGTGTGGACTTGCAACTCCTGCTCGATCCGGTGCAGCAGTTCGGCGCGCTTTTTCACCGCTCGCTCGGTGGTTGAAGACAATTCAGCCAGCAGCTTCTTCACCAATTTATGGTCTTGAATCAACAGGTCGATAGCGTTCATGCAGGCACCTCATGGCGGTCGGGGGAAACACGGATTGCTGGGTACAAACTCATCGGTTCTGTTGCGGTGGACGTGATGGGCGTGCGAATGGTTCAAGTCTTTACCGCATGGTTCGCAGCGCGCAGATGAAGCGGCGAGGCCTGCAACAGCAAGCCTCGTCATGGTCGTCAGAGGATCGGTTTGCCGCCCGTGACGCCGTAGCGTGAACCCGAGATATAACTGGCTTCATCAGAGCCCAGCAAAACGTAGATCGGCGCGACCTCGACCGGTTGCCCTGGCCGCCCCATGGGGTAGCCCGAGCCAAAGTTTCTGACGGCCTCATCCGGCATGGTGGCGGGGATAAGCGGTGTCCAGATCGGGCCTGGCGCCACGCTGTTGACCCGGATGCCTTGCTTCGCCAGCAACTGGGCGAGGCCTGCAGTGAAGTTGGCAATGGCGCCTTTGGTGGCGGCGTAGGCCAACAGGCTGGGTGACGGGTCATCGGAATTGACCGAGCTGGTGTTGATGATCGAGCCGCCCTTCGGCATTGACGGCAATGCCCGTTGGCAGATGCGGAAGATGGCGGTGATGTTGGTGTCGAACGTCTTCACCCATTCCTCATCGTCAATGTCGTCCAGGCTTTCATGGGCCATCTGGAATGCGGCGTTGTTGACCAGGATGTCGATGCGACCGAACTGTTCCACGGTCTTGTCGACAATGGCGTAACAGTGCTGTTTGTGCGCCAGGTCACCGGGTAGCAGGAGGCACTGGCGGCCCGCGGCTTCGACCCAACGCGCGGTTTCTTGCGCATCTTCGTGCTCATCCAGGTAGGCGATGGCAACGTCTGCACCTTCACGCGCATAGGCAATCGCAACGGCCCGACCGATGCCGCTGTCGGCGCCGGTGATCAAGGCGATTTTGCCTTCGAGCCGGTTGTGGCCTGTATAGGTCTGCTCACCACAGTCCGGGTACGGCTCCATCTTGCGCTGCGAACCGGGGACGCTTTGCGGTTGCGAGGGGAATGGCGGAGTAGGGTAGTCGCTCATGGTCGAAGCTCCTGCAGTTGAGAACGGTCATTACTGTTCGAGCGGTGCGAGCAGCCAGCGTTGAAGTGGATGCTGGATTTGAACGACGGACGGCCAGTAAGCCACTTGCAATGAATTTTCGTTGAAGGGATCGCTCTATCGCTGATCAGCAGTGCGCTGTACTCACGATTTTCAGGAGCGTCCCAGTGCCTCGAATCATTACGCCCACCACCTCTGAGCATGAAATCGATCAGCAGAATGCGCGGATGTTCGGTACGCCCAAGGAACGCCTGGATTTCTATCGACGCGAAATCCAGTACGAGACCACTATTCTGGCCAACCGTACCGATGCGTATCTGGCCGCTCAGTCGTTCCTGGTCATTGCCTTCGTGTCTTCGATGAGCAACCTGAACCACAGCTGGGGGGAAATGTTCACGTTGATCGTGCCAGCGTTTCTTGCCCTGCTCGGCGTGTTGAGCTCGTTGAATGCCTGGCCAGGCATCCGCGCGGCGTTCCGGATCATCGAGCACTGGCAGTTGAAGCAGAGCCACTTGCTGCGCAGTGAACCGATGATGGGGCTGGCCTATGACGAATCGCCGTTGTTTTGCGAGGCTGAAACGTCCCGGGCCGGGCACCGGAAATCGCTGCTGTTCTCCCTTCGCACGCCTTGGATTTTTCTCGGGTTCTGGGTTTTGCTGGGCAGCTACTCGGTGTATATCCAGCTCGCGTGACGGGCACGCTGCTTTAAGCAAATGACTGCCAGCAAGCCCTAGCGGCGCCTGCGTTGCGAACGCGTGAAGACAAACCCGGCAATGACACCCAGCAGCGCCGCACCCACCCATAAAGAGGTTTTATCTTTCTGAGTTCTCCAGCCACCGTCCACACTTCGCCGGTCATCGGGTGGCTCGAACAGATTCCCGGAAGATATCGCCGCGCTGGGGCTGCGGTTCAAGCCCCAGCGCGTGAGCCACCCTGACAACTGAGGCAGCCCCGGTACCAGGTAGCTGGCCAGATGGGCGAGGCGAGCGGCAGCGCCGACAGTGGTGCGCGCGCTCGGGGAAATGGCGCAGGCTACCATGGCGTTTGCCACCCGTTCCGGGTCGTAGATCGGCCCTGGGGGTGTCAGCGCGTGGCCGGTGTAGTTGCCTGCGTCTCGCAAGCCTGGCGTGTCCATGACGGCCGGATAGAGGTCGCAGACATGAATGCCGGGGAACTCCGTGAGCTCACCGCGCAGCGCTTCGGTCAGGCCACGCAGGCCGAACTTGCTCGCCGAGTAGGCTGCCGCATAGGGTTGGGCGATCCAGCTGCCAAGCGACAAGGTGTTGATCAGTATGCCGCTGCCCTGTGCCTTGAAGTAGGGAAGCACCACGTAAGCGCCGCGCAGATAACCGACCAGGTCGGTTTGAATCACCTGCTCATGCGCCTCAAGCGCTGTTTCGTCGAAGCTGCCTAACGCGCCAACCCCGGCGTTGTTGATCCAGATATCGATACGTCCATGGCCAAACTCGGCAGCTTGGGTGGCCAGGGCTGCCACCTGATCGCTGTGGGTGACGTCGGTGGTGATGGCGACAGCGTCCGTGCCGCAGTCGGTGCATTCATCCAGCACGTCGAACAACGCTTCCTCATCGCGTGCCGCGAGCACCAGTCGGGCACCTTTGCAGGCAAACGCATGCGCAGCCGCCCGGCCTATGCCGCTGGAGGCGCCGGTGATGACCACGACCTTTCCGCGCAATGGGCTTTTGATCGGTGTCGGGATCATTGGCATGGCGTGCTCTGGGGCTGGTCTGTCTTCACGGTCGATAGACCCGAGGGTGGCACTGGCCTCTATGGGGGTGAGATCAAGGGTGGTTCCGTCGGCCATTACCAGCTTCAAGCCCTCGATGGTGCCCGCTACCCGATCCGGGAAGACGGGTTCGCCTTCAGCATCCAGGCTGTCGTAGATGAACTGCGTGCCTTCGAGCCAGCCGACCGCAGTCAGCAGTTCGGGGCCGAGGTAATACTTGCCGTCTTGAAAGTACCCCGGGAACTGATGGGCGCGCTCGACGTTCTCCACGCAATAGCGCTCGCCTGGTTTCATACCTGTCGCTTGATCGATCATGGTGAAAACCCCTTTTCTGAAAGCCGGCTGTGCAGCAGATATTGCAGTGAGTAAGCAGGGGAATCCGTTGGGCAGGACAAAGTTCAGAGCAAGCGTTTCAGCGGTTTTTTTTTTGCGGCGGATGGCCAGTGCTTACCGTTTGTTGAAACCTATACAAAAAGCTATTCTTGTACAGGATTTTCCCAATTGTTCGAGGTAAGCATGGTGCCTCCTGCGCGTTGGGCCAGCCTGTGCTTGCTGATGGTTGCGCTGTCGACCGTGGCAGCAGACTGGCGAGCCGAATTGCCAACGGCGCAACCGTTGGGTGCTGGCGATTTCACGTGGTTCGGCGTGCGCCTTTACAGCGCCCGGCTGTGGACGGTGGGCCCGGTTCAGGACTGGAACCAGCCCTTTGCCCTGGAACTGCGCTACCACCGATCGCTGTCCAAGGAGACGCTGGTAGACGCCAGCCTTGCGGAGATACGCCGCCTTAACGCCAACATCACGCCGCAGCAGCGCGCAGCGTGGAGCAAGGCCCTTGAAGGGGCATTCGTGGATGTGCGCCCAGGTATGCGTATCACGGGTGTGTACCTGCCAGGCCAAGGGGCTCGCTTCTATGTCGATGGCACACTCAGCCAGGTAATCGCCGACCCGGAATTTTCCCGAGCATTCTTCGCCATCTGGCTCGACCCACGGGCCAGGGACCCACAGCTGCGCCAGCGCCTGCTCGGGCGGGCGGGCAACGACCGAGGGACGTAAACATGTACAGAGCACTGTTACTGGTTGGCTGCCTGCTCCTCGGCAGTTGTGGCAACGTCGGTGTCGAGCACTATGCCAAGGAGCAACCAAAACTCGACCTGGCGGCATTCTTCTCGCGACCGGTGCAAGCCTGGGGGATGTTCCAGAAGCGTTCCGGCGAGGTGGTGAAGCGCTTTCACGTGCGTATCGATAGCCGCCGCGACGGTGAGCGGCTGATCCTCGATGAGCATTTTCTGTACAGCGATGGCACGCGTCAGCAGCGAACCTGGACGCTGGTGCCGGAAGGTGCGGGCCGCTGGCGAGGAACAGCGGGTGACGTGATCGGTGAGGCCCGTGGCGAATCGGCCGGTAATGCGCTGCGCTGGCGCTACCGGCTGGACCTGCCGGTAGACGGGGAGCATTGGCAGGTGGACCTGGACGACTGGATGTACCTGATGGATGAAGACACCCTGATCAACCGCTCGAGCATGAGCAAACTGGGCGTGGAGATTGGGCAGATCACGCTGTTCTTCCGCCGCTTGCCGGAGGGCACACCATGAACCTGAATGCGCTTACTCAACGGGTTACGGCCGGTGAAGTCAGAGAGCTTGAACTGCTGTCGCTCGAAGGTGGCTTCTACATCCTCCGCGCACTGACCGGTGCCGGCCCGGTCACGTTGATTGATGATCATGGTCAGCCCGTTCGCCTGCGCTCCACCACCGAGCTGCGCCACTTGTTGGCCGAGCTGCCACCGGTGCCGTGCATGCTGGTGCAGCAGGTGGTGCATGATGAAATGTGTGGGCAGCGTGACGGGCCTATCGCGCCGCTGCGGGTGCCCGTGACGCTGACGACCCAATGGTAGCCCGGCCCCTGCGGCTGGGGTTGGTGCTCGGTGACCAACTGTCGTTCGACCTGGCAAGCCTGGCGGCCCTGGACCCTACCCGCGACGCTATTCTGATGGCGGAAGTGGAGGGCGAGGCCCGCTACGTGCCGCATCATCCACTGAAGATCATCCTCATCTTCAGTGCCATGCGCCATTTCGCAAAGGCGCTGCGGGAGCGGGGTTGGCAGGTGCACTATGTCGAGCTCAACGCTGCCGGCAACAGCGGTAGCATCGCGGGCGAGCTGCGTCGCTGGCAGCAGGCACTGGGCGCCACGCACATTCACCTGACAGAGTGCGGTGAGTGGCGCCTGGAGCAGGCGCTGCGCGATGCGCAGCTACCGCTTGTGTGGCATCGCGATACGCGCTTTTTGTGCTCGCGTGAAGCCTTCGCGCGGTGGGCGCAGGGGCGTAAGCAACTGCGCATGGAGCATTTCTACCGCGGCATGCGCAAGCGTTGCGGGTTGCTGTTGGAGGCCGATGGCAGCCCGGCAGGCGGTGCCTGGAATTTTGATGGGGATAACCGCAAGCCGTTGCCGCGCCAGTTGCGAGGGCCGTTCGCTGCGCAGTTTGAGCCAGACGCGATCACGACAGCGGTAGTGGCCCTGGTTCGCCAGCGTTTCAGTGACCATTACGGGGCCGTGGACGGGTTCAACTACCCCGTGACCCATGAGCAGGCCCATCAGCTCTGGCAGCATTTTCTCGATTTCGGCCTGGCGGCGTTCGGTGACTACCAGGACGCCATGGCGGAAGGCGAACCGTACCTGTTCCATGCGCGCATCAGCGCGGCACTCAACATTGGCCTTCTGGATGTGCGTTGCCTGTGCGACGACGTCGACAAGGCGTGGCGTGAGGGGCGGGTGCCGCTGAATGCCGCCGAAGGCTTCATCCGCCAGTTGATTGGCTGGCGCGAGTATGTGCACGGCATCTACTGGCTGCGCATGCCTGAGTATGCAGGGCTCAATCATCTGGGTAACCAGCGTGCCTTACCGGAATTCTACTGGACGGGCGCCACCCGCATGCGCTGCATGGCGCAAACCATCGGGCAGACGTTGCGCTTGGGTTACGCCCACCATATCCAGCGGCTGATGGTTACCGGTAATTTCGCCCTGTTGGCCGGCATCGTGCCAGACGCCATTTGCGAGTGGTACTTGGCCGTGTACATGGATGCCTTCGACTGGGTCGAACTGCCCAACACGCTGGGCATGGTCATGCATGCCGACGGTGGGTACCTGGGGTCGAAACCGTACTGTGCCAGTGGTCGTTACATTCAGCGGATGTCCGACCATTGCAAGGCGTGCAGCTACAAGGTCGACCATGTGATCGAGGAGGATGCCTGCCCATTCAATGCCTTGTACTGGCATTTTCTGATACGTCACCGCGCTCAGCTGTCGGCCAATCCACGCCTGGCCATGGTCTACCGTAACCTGGACGGCATGCCGCTTGGCCATCGCGAAGCGGTGTGGCAGCGTGGCCAGTCACTGCTGGCGCGGCTGGATGCTGGCGAGGTGGTATGAAAAAGAGCCTGCTGCCCAGCAAAACCTGCGTGGTATGTGGCCGACCCTTCAATTGGCGCAAGCGCTGGGCACGCTGCTGGGCCGAGGTGCGCTATTGCTCCGAACGATGCCGCCGGTCAGCGCCGCGCCGCGATGCGCAGCAGTAATGGCAGGGCCAGGGCCCACACCGGCATAAGCAACAAGCCGGTTTCAATCACACCCAGCGGCAGGCCGACCCCCGCCAACCTGGCGCCACCGACGTAGGCCAGTGGGGCGCCAAAGGCGCCCAGCAACGCGCCGCGCCAGTAGGGCCGGCCGGCCCAGGCCAGGCTATGGCGAAGGCCGCTGGCCAGCACCCACCACAGCAATACCAGCCACAAGGGCAGGGGCCACGTATCGAAGCTGAATACGCCCAGTGCCCCCAGCACGCTATCCAGCACGCAGCCGGCCAATGCGACACGCAACAATGCCTTGATTTCTGCCTTGTAGTCAGGGCACAGCCACAGGTGTATGGCCAGGCCGAGTGGTACCAGCAGCAATAAGCCAGGGTACTGAGCACCCAGCACGCAAGCCCACCAACCAGCCTGCAACCAGAGTGCATTGGCGACCAGCCAGCTGCTTGGCATCATTGACCGGCCGGACAAAAATGGGCGTCTAGATTGCCCCTTGTAAGATTATTGAAGGGCCTGGCGAATGGCTGAAAAACGGACATGTTTGGCATCCAGATGCTCCTCAAGCAACAGTGAACTGTTGAAGGGATATAGTTGAAGCCTATGACTAAATTTGTACAAGTCAACGAAGTTGTACAGCTTTTATTCAGTCCTGGGCTCACTCAACGGGTACGTAAGTGAGCGATTTCCGCTTACAGTTCGCGAACCCGCTGTTCGGTGTTCATTTTGATACTGAATGACCGGATGAGTGCTACGAAGGAACCTATTCCGCTTTTCAGTCAAGCTGGCCAAGGCCGTCACGCATGCGGGCCAGTGCTGACCTTGTAACGTCGCTAGCGCAGTGCGTCGGATCCACAGACGGTGTCGCGCATGGACTGGCAGCGTTGGGTATAGGACTGTGCAAACAGCCTGTACCTCGATGGCTTCCTTTTGAAAGTGTGAAACATTCTTAAGGATTGATTAACCATGGACACGCGCTTCGCCTCGGTAACATGCCGTTCTTTTTTCCTGCGGAGAACGTTCCAATGCGTCGAATGCTGCCCTTTACTGCCCTGCTGATTACGTCAATCGCCTGCTCGGCTGCTGACGCCGCGCAAGCAGGGGCTCAAACGCTGACCGTCCTGAGTTCAGGCGGCATCATGGGCGCTATCCGGGAAGTGGCCCCAATCTATCAGAAGAAGTTCGGTGTGAAGCTGGAAGTACTTGCCGCGCCCTCTATGGGGGAGACCCCACAGGCGGTCCCGAATAGGCTCGCCCGCGGTGAGCAGGCGGATGTTGTCCTGATGGTGGGCTCGGCGCTAGACAACCTGGTGGCCGACGGCCAAGCGGACAAAACCAGCCGCGTCGATCTTGGGAAATCGTTCATCGCCATGGCCGTACGCAAGGGCGAACCGAAGCCGGATATCAGCACCATGCAGGGATTGCGCACGGTGCTGCAAAACAGCAGCGCTGTCGCCTACTCTGACAGCGCGAGCGGGGTATACCTCTCCAAGACCCTGTTTCCTCGCATGCAGCTCGGTGAACAGTTCGAGGCTAAGGCTCACATGATACCGGCTGAACCCGTCGGTGCAGTGGTCGCGCGCGGCCAGGCGCAGATCGGCTTTCAACAGCTAAGCGAGCTCAAGCCGGTAAAGGGCATCGACATCGTTGGTTTGATCCCGGCCGAAGCGCAGAAAATGACAATGTATTCGGGCGCGGTCGTCAGTAAGAGCCAACATCATGCCGCAGCCCAGGCGCTACTCGACTACCTTGCCTCGCCACAAGCCGACGCCGCGATCGAAGACAGTGGTCTGACGCCACTGCCTCATACCGCCAGCTAACCATAAATGCGGGCGCCGATACCGAGGCTGTAGCGTACTTACGACCAGCTGAACCGCCTAGGCTCTGCAAATACCTTTAACATGGCTCAGCACTTGGGCCAGTCGTTGAAAGAGACTTGTATGGAGCTGCGTCAACTTCGCTATTTTCTGGGTGTATTGGAGTACGGCAGCCTGGGCAGGGCTGCGGTCGAGCTTGGGGTTGGCGCCTCTGCATTGAGCCAGCAACTGTCGAAGCTGGAGGGTGAATTAAGTACCCGGCTTTTGACACGTTCGAGTACCGGCGTCTCCCCGACGGCAGCGGGCCTGGCCTTCGAATACCATGCTCGCCTGGCGCTGCGCCAGGCAGAACATGCCGTCCTGGCGGCACAAAGCGGGCGCATGAGCGGCTATGCCAGCGTGGGGCTGGCATCGACCACGGCGTCGATTCTAGGCCTGGCATTGATCGACAGGATGCGCGAACGCTATCCCAACATTCGTCTGCACCTGGTGGAAATGCTATCTGGCTATCTGACCAACCAACTCAATACCAGGCACCTTGACCTGGCGGTGTTGTTTCAGACGGAAACAGGGCCGCGATTAGAGGTGCGGGCGCTTTTGACAGAGCGACTGTTCGTGCTGGTTCCTGCGCCGCTGGTCAACGCTGAGTGGGGCGAGTCGTTAACACTGGAGCAGATCGCGACGCTACCCTTGGTGATGCCCAGTACACAGCATGGTTTGCGCACCACAATGCGCGCGATTTTCGAACGGGCGGGGCTTGAGACCCGCATCGTCATGGAAGTTGATGGCCTGTCGTTATTGATGGATTGCGTCTGTGCCGGTCATGCCGCCACCATTCAGCCCGGCGCGACGGTGGCCCGGGCGCATCAGGCTGGCTTGCGCGTGTTCGCTATCGATGAAGCACAGGCGCAGCGTCGCAATGTGATTGTCAGCCTGACCGATGACGAGCTTTCGCCGGCCGCGTTGGCGACACGGATCGTATTGCAGGAGGTCGCCCGGGACTTGGTGGAACAGGGCCGATGGCCTGGGGCCCGGTTGCTTTGACCCAGGCTCGGGGGCCTCTCACCCAACCCCTTTAGTAAAACTGAATGCCTCCCCTCGGCGATCGCGTTTCGCACCCCCCGGGCACTGATTAAAGTCCGTGGCCACGAAGAGCCCCCGAACATTTGGCTCTTCGCGACCTGGAGGCGAAATGATCGATGTGTTAGTCATCGGAGGGGGCAATGCCGCCCTCTGTGCCGCGCTGATGGCGCGCGAGGCCGGAGCCAGCGTGCTGCTGCTCGAGGCTGCACCCCGCGCCTGGCGGGGTGGCAATTCGCAACATACGCGTAACTTGCGGTGCATGCATGATGCCCCGCAGGACGTGCTGGTGGAGGCGTACCCGGAAGAAGAGTTCTGGCAGGATCTGCTGAAGGTAACCGGTGGCCAGACTGACGAGAAGCTCGCGCGCCTGGTGATTCGCGCGTCCTCTAATTGCCGCGGGTGGATGCGCCGTCATGGCGTGCATTTTCAGCCGTCGTTGTCTGGTGCGCTGCACACCGCACGGACCAATGCCTTTTTCATGGGCGGCGGCAAGGCGCTGGTCAATGCCTACTACCGTAGCGCCGAAAACCTCGGGGTACAGATTCGCTACGACTCACCGGTGGCCGACATCGAACTGCAGGGCGGTCGCTTCGTTGCGGCCCATGTGCCAGCGCGTGAGTCCCACGGGCGACAGCTGCCTGCCGAGCGCATCGAAGCGCGCAGTTGCGTCCTCGCCGCCGGCGGCTTCGAGTCCAATCGCCAATGGTTGCGTGAGGCCTGGGGGCAGAACGAGCGAGGGGAGTGGCCTGCGGACAATTTCCTGATTCGCGGTACGCGTTTCAATGACGGCGTGCTGTTGCGCCGCATGATCGAAAAGGGCGCTGACAATATTGGCGACCCGACACAGGCGCACATGGTGGCGATCGATGCCCGTGCCCCCCTGTACGACGGGGGTATCTGCACCCGTATCGATTGCGTGTCGCTGGGCGTGGTGGTCAACCGCGACGGTGAACGCTTCTACGATGAGGGCGAGGATTTTTGGCCCAAGCGCTATGCCATCTGGGGGCGCTTGGTGGCACATCAGCCGGGGCAGGTTGGTTTTTCGATCATCGACCAGAAAGCGCTCGGTCGGTTCATGCCGCCGGTTTTCCCAGGCACTGCCGCCGACAGCCTGGAGGCGTTGGCCGGCTTGCTGGGTTTGCCCGTGCAGGCCTTCGTTGAAACCGTGCGTGCCTACAACCGTGCCTGCCAGGTGGGAACCTTCGATCACACGCGCCTTGACGACTGCCACACCGTGGGGCTCGAACCGGCTAAAAGCCACTGGGCGCGCCCGCTCGATACCCCGCCTTACTACGGGTACCCCCTGCGTCCTGGCGTGACCTTTACCTACTTGGGGCTGCGCACCGACGAAACCGCCGCGGTTCACTTCGATGGGCGCCCCAGCCCGAACCTTTTCGTCGCCGGCGAGATGATGGCGGGCAACGTGTTGGGCAAGGGTTACACCGCAGGTGTCGGCATGTCCATCGGCACCGCTTTCGGCCGCATCGCCGGGACCAGCGCCGCGGCAGCGGCAGGACACGTCTATCCAGAACAAGAGAATCGCCATGACCGCACAACTGCCTGAACCACGCCAACCGGATGCCGCCCAGCCGGGCCTTGCACTGATCCCGGTACTGAACCTGGAAGAGCAGGAAGTCGATCGGCAAATGCGGATCTGTAACGCCTGCCGATACTGCGAAGGTTTCTGCGCTGTGTTCCCGGCGATGACCCGCAGGCTGGAGTTCGGCAAGGCCGATATCCATTACCTGGCCAACCTTTGCCACAACTGCGGCGCCTGCCTGCACGCCTGCCAGTATGCTCAGCCCCACGAATTTGCCGTGAACGTGCCACAGGCGATGGCCAGAGTGCGCGGGCAGACATACGCCGAGTACGCCTGGCCGGCCCTCTTTGGTCGACTGTATCGGCACAACGGCACCTTTGTCGCCGGTGCCTTGGTAATCGCGTTGTCACTCTTCTTGCTGCTGACGTTGTACGTCAACGGCACGTTGCTGCCGGGGCGGTTGGCGGGGAACTTCTATGCTGTCTTCCCGCACAACACCTTGGCCTTGATGTTCGGCGGTGTCTTTGCCGCGGCAGCGGTGGCGCTGACGGTGGCGATACGGCGTTTCTGGCGCTCGGTCTCGCCTGCCGAGGCCCTGGCGCAACCGGCCAAGGGGGCAGTGTTCGAGGCCTCGAGCGCGGCGTTGACCCTGAAGTACCTGGACGGTGGGCATGGCCAAGGCTGCACTGATGTCGATGATCGATACACGCTCTGGCGCCGTCGTTTCCATCATTTCACCTTCTACGGCTTCCTGTTGTGCTTCGCTGCCACTGTGGTCGCTACCGGGTATCACTACCTATTGGGCCAGCAGGCGCCGTATCCATTGCTGAGTGCACCGGTGCTGCTGGGAACCTTGGGTGGTGTTGGCCTGATCATCGGGCCGGCCGGGCTTCTGATGCTCAACCTTCGCAGGGCACCGGAGCAGGGCGATGTTGCCCAGCGCCCCATGGACCGGGCTTTCATCCTGCTTCTGCTGCTGGTCAGCGCTACTGGCCTTGCCTTGCTGGGCCTGCGTGACACTGCAGCAATGGCAATTGCGCTGGCGATTCACTTGGGTGCGGTGATGGCGCTATTCATCACGCTGCCATACGGCAAGTTCGCCCATGGCCTGTTCCGCAGCGCCGCACTGCTCAAATTTGCAATCGAAAAGCGCCGGCCCAACCCACTGGGTTTGGGGGAGGAATGAGCCATGAACGCAGCCCGTAATTACCCTGCGTCGCGTCAGGCCGCAAGACGCGCATTGCTTTCAACGGTTCGGCCATTTGTCCAACAAGATCGACACAAACTTTTCCGCGGCGGGCGACAGAGACGCCCCTCGGCGATAGACCAATCCCAGTGTGCGGGTTACCTGCGGTTCGATCAGCGGCACGCTGACCAGCGTCGGGTGGTCGGCGCTTGGCATGGCCAGGCTAGGCATGGCCGACACGCCCAGCCCGGCCTCGACCATGCCCAGCGAGGTGGACAGGTGCTGAACCTCATAGAACCACTTCGGCCGCAGGTTGAGCCCGGACAGCGCATGGTCCAGCAGCATCCGGTTGCCGCTCAGGCGGCCTACGCCGATCAGCCGGTAGTCGGCCAGCTCTGTCCAGGTGACGGAGTCACGGTTCGCCAACGGGTGGTCTCTTCTGCAGGCCAGGACGAAATGCTCCTGCACCAGGGAGACGAACTCGATGTCTGGGTGCTGGCCGCTCATCATGTTGATGCCGAAGTCCGCTTCACCCCGCAGCACGGCTTCGAGCCCGTCATTGGCGCTGAGGTCCAGCAGGCGAATACGGATCTTCGGGTACTGCTCGTTGTAGTCGCGGATGACCGACGGCAGAAAATAGAACGCTGCCGTCGGGATACAGGCAAGGGTGACCTGGCCGCTCTGTCGTTCGGCGAGTTCGCGAATGCTCAGGATCGAATCTTCGAAGTCATCCAGCAAGCGCCTGGCCTTGGGCAAAAAGTCCCGCCCGACGCTGGTGAGGCTAACGCGCCGGGTGGTGCGTTCCAGCAATGAGGTGCCTAGTCCTTCCTCGAGCTTCTTTATCCGCCGGCTGAGTGCCGGTTGGGACAGGTGCAAGGCTTCTGCAGCTTCATGGAAACTGCCCAGTTCGGCGATTTTAACGAAAGATCGAATGTCTTGAAGCTCATATTCCATCTGAGTTGACTCCCCAACCTTGGCCGTAAATTGATGTGTGAATCGCAATAATGCCTACGATATTTGCATTGGAATGATTTATACAGAGCTGTCAGTCTTGTGCCCACAACATCAATGATGTCCATTGATCAACAAGAGTGCAAAATCATGCAACGAATTCCCTGCGTGCTCATGCGCGGTGGCACCTCTAAGGGGCCCTTTTTCCATGCATGGGATCTTCCTGCCAATGTGGTCGAACGCGACGAACTGCTGATCAACCTGATGGGTTCCGGGCATGAACTGGAAATCGACGGTATCGGCGGTGGTAGCCCTCAAACCAGCAAGGTCGCGATCGTCAGCCCTTCGCTGCATGCCGACGCCGACGTCGATTACCTCTTCGTCCAGGTCATGGTTGCCCAGCGCCGGGTCGATACTGCGCCCAACTGCGGCAACATGCTGTGCGCCGTTGGCCCGTTCGCTATTGAGCAAGGGCTGGTCAAGCCCCAGGATGGCAAGACCCTGGTACGCATCCGTAACTTGAACACCAACACCTTCGTCAACTCGCTGGTGGAAACACCTGGCGGGATCGTGCGTTATGAAGGCCGTACGGCGATCGACGGGGTACCCGGCACTGCCGCCCCGGTGCACCTGACCTTCCTCGATGCGGTAGGCAGCAAGACTGGTAAGCTGTTCCCGACTGGCCAGGCCCAGGATGTGATCGACGGTGTGCCAGTCACGTGCATCGACATGGCCATGCCGATGATGATCGTCGATGCCAGCCAGTTGGGTGTCACGGGCTCCGAGACCCCGGCGCAGTTGGATGCGGACACGCGCCTGCTACAGCGTCTGGAGGCGTTGCGCCTGAAAGCAGGCAAGGCGATGGGGCTGGGCGATGTCAGCGGCATGGTGATTCCAAAGCCAGTGTTGGTTTCTCCGGCGCGCTATGACGGCACGCTGCAGGTCCGCTACTTCATGCCCCATAACTGCCACCGCGCCCTGGCCATTACCGGTGCCATTGGCCTGGCGACTGCCTGCGTCAGCCCTGGCACGGTGATCTTGGACATGCTTGGGGATCAAGCCCAGCAATTGAAAGAGGTTCGTCTGGAGCACCCGAGCGGCGGTATCGACGTGGCGCTTTCACGCAGCGGTGCCGATGGCAAGACACTTCAGGCCTCCGTGGTGAGAACCGCACGCCGACTCTTTTCAGGCTTCGTCTACGCCCCGACCTTGCGCAGGATGGCAGGGTAGGAAGGGGCGGATCACGTTGGCAACCATCGCATCCGCACAATTTCAACAATGGGTGATGCCTCATGAAACTCGCGAAGTCACTGTATTTCCAGATCCTCTGCGCTGTCCTGCTGGGCGTGGTGGTTGGTCACTTCTGGGCGCAACAGGCCGTTGCGCTGAAGCCATTGGGTGATGCGTTCATCAAGCTGATCAAGATGATGATCGCCCCCGTGGTGTTCTGCACCATCGTCACCGGCATCGCCGGCATGACCGACAAGCGCTCCCTTGGGCGGTTGATGAGCAAGACCTTGCTGCTGTTCCTGGTACTGACGGTGGTCAGCCTGATCATTGGCCTGGGGGCGGTGTACCTGTTCCGTCCGGGTGTTGGCATGAACATCGATCCGGCTACGCTCAGCACTGTAGGCCTCAGCCAGTACACCGCCTCTGCGGCCAAGCTCAGTGTGGTCGATTTCTTCATGCACATCATTCCGGACACCTTCATGGGGGCGTTCAACAAGGGTGAAGTGCTGCCGGTGCTGTTCATCGCTGTACTGAGCGGGTTTGCTCTGTCGTCAATGGGCGAGAAGGGCAAACCGGTACTCGATGTACTGGAGTCGGCCTCTACCATGGTGTTTCGTATCTTCGGCTACCTGATGCGCTTCGCCCCAATCGGCGCCTTCGGTGCACTGGCCTTCACTGTCGGGCAGTACGGCGTGACGTCCCTGGGCGCATTGGCCAAGCTGGTAGGTACACTCTATATCGCCTGCGCATTCTTCGTGCTGGTCGTGCTGGGGGGTATCTGCCGGGCGCACGGCTTCAGCCTGTGGAAGCTGCTGCGGTATTTTCGCGAGGAGTTTCTGGTGGTGCTCGGCACTTCGTCGACCGAGCCCGTTCTGCCGCGCATGTTGGAAAAACTCGAGAAGCTTGGCTGCAAGAAAGGTGTGGTGGGGCTGGTGCTGCCAACCGGCTATTCCTTCAACCTCGACGGTACCGCCATCTACCTGTCACTGGCGGCGGTGTTCATCGCCCAGGCTTGCAACATCGATCTGACGTTGGGCCAAACGTTGACAATGCTGGCGATCATGCTGTTGTCGTCCAAAGGCGCTGCGGGCGTCACCGGCAGTGGCTTCGTGGCGCTGGCCTCGACGTTGACGGTTATTCATGACATCCCGTTGGCAGGGCTTGCCTTGCTGATCGGCATTGATCGCTTCATGTCCGAAGCGCGTGCACTGACCAGCCTGGCCAGCAATGCCGTGGCCACGGTTGTCATTTCACTGTCGGAGAACGACTGTGATCGGGAAACCTTGCTGCGTCGCCTGAACGGCACCCCGGCAGCACCGGACGAAGCGGATACGGCGCAGGCCAGCTGGTCAGCCGAACCTCGCCATCACGGCTAATAGCCGCTTCCACCTCCCATTGTTGACTTAAAATCCCACTCAACATCCCAGTGATGTCGAGTGGGGTAGGGGGCCGTCTGCCCTATAGACGGCCGCACACAATAAAAACAAGAGAAAAGACCATGCTCGCACTTCTGGGCCTGATTATGGTGGTGACCTTCACCTACCTGATCATGAGTAAACGCCTGTCTCCTATCGTTGCCCTGACCGTCGTTCCGATTGTTTTCGCTGTGATTGGCGGCTTTGCGCCTGACCTTGGCAAGATGATGCTCGATGGGCTGAAAATGGTCGCACCGTCTGCGGCGCTGCTATTGTTCGCCATCCTGTTTTTCGGCCTGATGATCGACGCCGGTCTGTTTGATCCGCTGATCCGCAAGATTCTCAAGCGGGTGAATGGCGACCCGATCAAGATCGCCATCGGTACCGCCTTGCTGTCGCTGCTGGTGGCGCTGGACGGTGATGGCACTACGACCTACATGATTACCTGTGCGGCCATGCTGCCGCTGTACAAGCGTATCGGCATGAACCCGATGATCCTGGCTACCGTATCGATGCTGTCGTTGAGCATCATGAGCGGCATGAGCCCATGGGGCGGGCCTGCCACCCGTGCCATTGCGGCGCTGGGCCTGGATGCGACGGAGTACTTCATCCCGATGCTGCCGACCGTCATCGGTGGGGCAGCGTGGGTAGTGTTCACAGCCTACTTGCTTGGCCGCGCCGAGCGCCGACGCATCGGCAACATCGCGCTGGAGTCCGGCGGTGGTAACTGCTACATCAAGGAAATCCTCGGTGATAACCCGCACAAGCGCCCACGGCTGGCCTATGTGAACCTGTTGCTGGTCATCGCTGTCATGACTGCGTTGGTGCTGGGGGTTATGCACGCCGCCATCTTGTTCATGATCGGTTTTGTCGCCGCATTGATGATCAACTACCCGCAACTGGACTTGCAGAAAGAACGCATTCTCGCCCATTCAGGCAACGCCATGACCGTGGTGCTCCTGGTGTTCGCCGCAGGCATCTTCGCCGGTATTTTCTCGGGCACGAAGATGGTGGATGCGCTGGCGCAGACCCTCGTGGACTGGATTCCGGAAGCCTGGAGCCACTGGTTCCCGCTGGTGGTGGCGCTGACCAGCATGCCGCTGACTTTCGTGCTTTCGAACGACGCTTACTATTTTGGCGTTGTGCCGATCCTGGCCAATGCGGCTGCCGCGTATGGTATCGACCCTGTAGAAATTGCCCGCGCCTCGGTGCTGGGCCAGCCTGTACACCTGATGAGCCCGCTGGTGGCTTCGACCCTGCTGCTGGTGGGCATGGTTGATCGAGATATCGGCGACTTCCAGAAGGCAACCGTGAAGTGGGCGGTTTTGACATCGCTGGTCATCACTGCGCTGGCTCTGCTCACGGGTGCCTTGTCCTTCTTCGTCTGATCTAAATAGGGCGCAGCTTGCGCCCACCTCATCCAATAACAACAATAGAGTATCGAACATGTCCCGAGCTGTTTTCCGTGGGGCCACCTGTGGCCTGCTCTGCGGCTGGTTGCCTGTGGCCGGCGCTGCCGGTTTCATCGACGACAGCAAGCTCAAACTGCAGCTGCGCAACGTCTATTTCAACGAAAACTTCCGCGACGAACAGGGCATGAGCGCCCGCGCTGCTGCGACCGCCAAGAGTGAGCGAGTGGAATGGGCGCAGGGCTTCTTGCTCGACTATCAATCAGGGTTTACCCAAGGCCCGCTGGGCCTGGGGGTCGACGCCCTAGGGCTTGTAGGCGTGCGCCTCGACTCGGGGCGCGGCCGCAGCGGTACCGGCCTGCTGCCGGTTCATGACGATGGCCGCGCCGCAAGCGAGTTTGCCAGTGCCGGCGTGACTGCCAAGGCGCGGGTGGGGCAGACCGTGGTCAAGCACGGTACCTTGCTGCCCAAGACACCGGTGCTTGTTTATAACGACGCCCGGCTTCTGCCGCAGACCTACCAGGGCACACAGTTGACCAGTACGGATGTCGATGGCCTGACGCTGACCGCAGGCCACTTGGATCGGTTCAAGCAGCGCGACTCGTCCAACAGCACGGGCCTGTACCTGGATGGTTACGGCGGCGACGAGTCTGGCGATTTCAGCTTTGCGGGTGCTGACTTTGCCATCAGCAAGCAACTGCGTGTGAGCTACTTCCATGGCCAGCTCGAGCACTTCTACCGCCAGGACTATGCGGGGCTGGTGCACGATCTACCCTTGGCCGGCGGAGTGTTCACCACCGACCTGCGCTACTTCAAGAGCCGTGACAGCGGAGCTGCTTATGGCGGCAAGATCGACAACGACATGTTCAGCGGGCAGGTGTCGTATACCCACTCCGGGCACACCGTCGGTGCCGGTTACCAGATGCTAGACGGCGATGCCGGGCTGCCCTACATCAGCGGTGCGACTGTTTACTCGTTCAGCAACGTTGGCATCGGCAAGTTCATCGAGGAGGAAGAGAAAACCTGGATGGCAAGCTATGCCTACAATTTTGCAGCAGCCGGTGTCCCTGGGCTCACGTTCATGGCGCGATACCTGAGCGGGGACAACGGTCGTTCCGCTGAAGCTGAACTCAACGAATGGGAGCGTGACATGGAACTGGCCTACGTTGTGCAGTCAGGGCCCGTCAAAGGGCTGGGTGTAAAACTACGCAACTATGTCTACCGTTCTGATTTTTCCCGCGGGCGCGACAGTAACCGCATCTACCTGACCTACGACATTGCGATTTGGTAATGCGGCACCCTTGCAAGTACAGGTGGTGACCTTTGAGATAGCCAAGCACGGCCAATATGGGATCATTTGCTATCTTGGCGTCGACTCGTAGGCGGTTTGCGCCGTGTGATGTTGGCTGGCTCAATCACAGCACCTTGTCGAGCGTGATGGGAAAGTCCCTTACACGCTTGCCCGTGGCATGGTAGACCGCGTTGGCCACCGCGGCGGCTACCCCGACGATGCCGATTTCGCCGACACCCTTGGACCCCAGCTCGTTGACAATATCGTCGTGCTCTTCAACGAAGATCACGTCGATATTCCCGCTGTCTGCGTTGACCGGGATGTGGTACTCCGCCAGGTTGTGGTTGACGATGCGGCCCAACCGATGGTCAGTCAACGCTGCTTCGTGCAGGGCCATGCCCACCCCCCACACCACGCCTCCCAGAATCTGACTGCGCGCGGTTTTCGGATTGACCACCCGTCCTGCCGCCACCGCGCTCACCACTCGGGTTACTTTGATCATGCCAAGGTCCTCGTCGACGTGGACTTCCACGAAGACCGCCGAATGGGTGGCGGTGGAGAACGGTTGGCGCCTGGCGCCGGGTTCGGCGTCGATCTGCACGGCAAACTCCCCGCCGGGGGCGCTGGCAACGATGTCCGCCAAGGCCAGCCGATGGCTGCCCGCGTG
This sequence comes from Pseudomonas sp. SWRI50, assembly GCF_014269095.1. Taxonomy (NCBI): domain Bacteria; kingdom Pseudomonadati; phylum Pseudomonadota; class Gammaproteobacteria; order Pseudomonadales; family Pseudomonadaceae; genus Pseudomonas; species Pseudomonas sp. SWRI50. Next base: position 66,465 of record NZ_JABWRW010000002.1, read on the forward strand.
CAGGTAGCCCTCGGCGAAAACGATCTGCTCCCGGGGCGTGCTGGCCACTTGGGGGTACATTTTGCGCGCATGTTCCAGCACTTTGGTGCGCAGTACCTGGCAGGCCTGGCGCACGGCCGAGCCCACCGACGACACCGTGAACGATCCGCCCTGAAGCGGGGCGGTGGGCAGTGAGGAGTCACCCAGCATGAAGGTGACATCCTGCACCCTGACGCCAGCGGCGTCGGCGGCAATCTGAGTCATGACGGTGTAGGTGCCGGTCCCGATGTCGGTGGTGGCACTGCTGACGGTGAGGTGGCCTTGGGCATCGATATGGGCCTTGGCGCTGGCCTTCATCTGCATGGCTTCCCAAACGCCACCGGCCATACCCCAGCCTACTAACTGGCTGCCATTGCGCATGCTGCGCGGTTGGGGGTTGCGGTTACGCCAGCCAAAACGTTCGGCGCCTTGCTGGTAACACGCCAGTAGCTCTTTGCTGGAGTAGGGTTTGCCTTCGTTGGCATTGTTGGCGGCAAAATTACGCTGGCGCAGGTCAACCGGGTCGATCTGCGCCGCACAGGCCAGCTCATCCATGGCGCATTCCAAGGCAATCATCCCGGACGCGGCCCCAGGCGCACGCATGTCCAGCGGGGTGTACACATCGAGCGATGCCAGGCGGTAGCTAAGCGCAATGTTGTCGCACTGGTAGAGCATGCCGCTCCACTCCACCAGGTGCTCGGTGAAGTCCTCAAAGCGGGAGGTCTGGCCAAGCGCATCGTGGGCGATCGCCAGCAAGCGCCCGTTTGCATCTGCACCCAGGCGCAGGCGCTGCTCGGTGCGGGGCCGGTAGCCAAAGGTGAACATCTGCTGGCGCGTTAGCGTGACGCGCACCGAGCGCTGCAGGTGCAACGCTGCCATCACTGCCAGCGGCAACTGGTACTGCGGGCGCAAGCCCGAGCCGAAGGCACCGCCGACGAACGCCGCGCGCACATGGATGTTTGCCTTGGGCAGGCCGAACACCTTGTGCAGGTAGTCCTGGCAGTTCTGGGTGCCTTGGGTCTTGTCGTGGATTTCCAGGGTGCCATCGGCTTTGTACAGTACGGTCGAGGCATGGGGCTCCATCGGGTTGTGGTGCTCGTTGGCCGTCAGGTAGGTGGCATCCACCTGCACCGCGGCCCCGGCAAACTGCCCGGCGAAGTCGCCACGCGGCGCCGGTGTTTGCGCAGGTGCCGCATGTGACTGTTGGCATGCGCCAAGGTCTGTCTGGTGGGCTTCCTCGGCATAGTCGATCCTGATCAGCGAACCTGCATAGCGGGCCAGTTCGAGGGTTTCGGCGACCACTAGCGCCAACGGTTGGCCGCTGTAGAGCACGCGATCATTGAACAAGGGCCGAAACGGCGCCCCCTGCGCAGCATCGGCGTCGCTGTAGTCGTCGTCGTAACTGGAGATGCGCGGACGATGGCCATGGTCGAGCACGGCGATGACCCCGGGCACTCGCATGGCCTGCGAACTGTCGATGTCGAGCACCCGACCGCAGGCGATGGTACTGGATACCACGCTGCCATGAAGCAACCCCGCCTCGGGGTATTCGCCTGCATAGCGTGCCTGCCCGGTGACCTTCGCCACGCCGTCCACGCGGTCCAGGGGCGTGCCAACTACCGGTATGGGTGTGATCATGGTCGTGTTCCCCAGTCCGCGGCGCCGCGCGCCGCATCATTCAATGCCCGCACGATTGCCCGCTGGGCGAGCGATACCTTGAAGCCGTTGTGGCTCAGGGGCTGTGCACCTTGCAGCAACGCTTGCGCGGCGCGGGTGAAGAGCGCTTCGCAAGGCACTTGGCCGGCCAGCATGCGCTCCACAATCGGGTCCCGCCACGGCTTGTGGGCAACGCCGCCCAGCGCTAGGCGAGCCTGCTGGATCAGCTTGCCATCGAAGCTCAAGGCGGCGGCGACCGACACTAGCGCGAACGCGTAAGAGGCGCGGTCGCGTATTTTCAGGTAACGGTAATGGTGGTCGAACGCCGGGGGCGGCAGCTCAATGGCAACCACCAGTTCATCGACTGCCAGGTGATTGTCGCGCTCCGGGGTGCCCTCGGGGAGCCGATGGAACGCCGCAAAGGGTATCTGCCGTTCACCGCCCGGCCCCTGTACATGCACCACGGCTTCGAGCGCTGCCAATGCCACGCACATGTCCGAGGGATGGGTCGCGACACAGGCATCACTGGCGCCGAGAATGGCATGGATGCGGTTCATACCTGTACGCGCAGGGCATCCGCTGCCTGGTTCGCGCTTGTTGCAGGGTGTGCCGGTGTCATAGAAGTAGTAGCAACGGGTACGTTGCAGCAGGTTGCCACCGGTGCTGGCCATGTTCCTCAACTGCGGTGATGCCCCCGCGAGGATGGCATGCGATAACAGCGGGTAGTGCTGTTCGATCGTCGGGTGCCAGGCCAAGTCGGCATTGCTCACCAATGCGCCGATCCGCACGCCGCCGTTTGAGGTGGGGTGGATGCCGTTCAGCCCAAGGCCGGAAATATCGATAAGGCGCTTGGGGCGAACCACGTTTTCCTTCATCAGGTCGACAAGGTTGGTGCCCCCGGCAATGAAGTGCGAGCACGCGTCAGCCAGGCTGACGGCTTCACTGACCGATGCGGGCTTGTGGTAGCTGAAGGGCGTCATGGGTTCGGCCCTCGTTGTGGCTGGGCCTCGACCCTCATCAACGGCAGGGCTTCTTCCACCGCAGCGACGATGTTGCTGTAGGCACCACAGCGGCAAAGGTTGCCGCTCATCTGTTCGCGGATCGCTTCGCGGGTGTCGGCATGCTCTTCATGGGCAAGCCCGACGGCGGAGCAGATCTGGCCTGGCGTGCAATACCCGCATTGAAAAGCATCGTGAGTGATGAATGCGCGCTGCATGGGGTGCAGAACGTCGCCGTTGGCCAGCCCTTCGATGGTTACCAACTCGGCCCCATCGCACATGATGGCCAACGTCAGGCAAGCATTGACACGCTTGCCATCGCGCAGCACGGTGCAGGCCCCGCACTGGCCATGGTCACAGCCCTTCTTGGTGCCGACCAGGTCCAACTGCTCACGCAGCAGGTCGAGCAAGGTGGTCCAGGGGTGCACCTGCAGTGTTCGGGGTTGACCATTGAGGGTCAGGCGGAGGGGGTATTCTTCAGCCCCATTGGGAGAGATCGCGCTCATGGTAGGTCCTCACGGTCAGGGTTCGCGCAGTCCGCTGCGTCTTTGTTGTGCGACCTGGCCGGCTGAGCAAACGTTCAGCCGGTTAGCCGACGTGCCCATCACTTTTTGCCTGGTAGCACCGAGCCGAGCACCTGCTTGGCTGTCTGGACGATGATGCCCGCCTGGTCGGGGTCGCCCTTGAGCAAGGTACTGGCAAACTTCTTCGCTTGCTCCAGCTTGATGTGCGGTGGCAGGGGCGGCACGTTCGGGTCGGTCTTGAACTCGATCAGTACCGGCCGATCCGCAGCCAGCGCGCGCTCCCACGCAGCGGCAACGTCCTCTTCGCGGTCTACGTAGATACCTTGCAGGCCAATGGAAATAGCGAACAAATGGTAGGGCACGTCAGGGATCGACTGCGACGCTTCGAACTTGGGATCCCCCTCCATGACCCGTTGCTCCCACGTCACCTGATTGAGGTCCTCATTGTTGAACACAGCACAAATCCATTGTGGGTTGTCCCACTGTTGCCAGTACTTGGCCACGGTGATCAGTTCGGCGAGGTTGTTCATCTGCATCGCCCCATCGCCCACCAGGGCAACCACAGCCCGTTGCGGGTGGGCGAACTTGGCAGCAATCGCATAAGGCACGGCTGCGCCCATGCAAGCCAGGCCGCCGGACAGCGAGCACTGCATACCCTGGCGAATCTGCAAGTCGCGGGCAAACCAGTTAGCACAGGAGCCGGAATCGCTGGTGATGATGGCGTGGTCGGGCAGGCGAGGGGACAGCTCATGCACTACACGTTGCGGGTTGATCGGGTCAGCCTTGACCAGGGCGCGCTTGGCCACGGTCTTGTCCCACTGCGCACGCCAGGTCTGCACCTTGTCGCGCCAGCGCCGTTCGGTCTTGTATTCAAGTAACGGCAACAGTGCGCGCAGTGTTTCGCTGGCATCGCCGACCAGGTTGACCTCCATCGGGTAGCGCAGGCTGAGCATGTCGGGTTGCAGGTCGATCTGCACGCCTCGTGCCTGGCCTTCCTTGGGCAGAAACTCGGAATAGGGGAAGCCGGAGCCGATCATTAGCAGGGTGTCGCATTCGCTCATCAGCTGATAACTGGGTTCGGTGCCGAGCAAGCCGATCGACCCGGTGACCCACGGCAGATCATCCGGTAGCACAGCCTTGCCCAGCAGCGCTTTGGCCACGCCAGCGCCGAGTTGTTCGGCGACCGCCATTACTTGCTCAGTCGCCTGCAGGGCGCCGGCACCCACCAGTATCGCCACTTTGCGCCCGGCGTTGAGTACAGCGGCGGCGCGCTGCAGGTCTTCGTCGAACGGCAATACCCTCGGCTTGCTGTAGCCGATGCCTGAATGCACCGTACCGTGAGCCCGCGGGGGCTCGTTGTAGGGCAGGTCCTGCAAGTCGTTGGGCAGAATAACAGCGGTGACCCGGCGTTCGCCGACGGCCGTACGCACTGCACGGTCGAGCAGGTGGCGCACCTGCTCTGGCGTAGAGGCCTGCTGGACGAAGGCACCGGCGACATCCTTGAACATGGACAGCAGGTCCAACTCCTGCTGGTAGTGCCCGCCCAGTGCTGCACGGGCCTGTTGACCAACGATGGCCAGCACTGGCTGATGGTCCATGCGTGCATCGTACAGCCCGGTCAGTAAGTGCGAGGCGCCCGGGCCGGAGGTCGCGATGCAAACACCGAGCTCGCCGGTGAACTTGGCATGGGCGCTGGCCATGAAGGCGGCCATTTCCTCATGGCGGGCCTGGATGAATTCAATCTTGCCGTTGGCCCGGCTCAGCGCGCCGAACACGCCATTGATGCCGTCGCCGGGGTACCCGAAGATGCGCCGCACGCCCCATTGATACAAACGCTCCACCAGAAAGTCGCCTACCGTGCCGGTCATTACCTGCTCCCGTTTAGTGATCGATAGGGGTCTGGACTTGGCAGGTGTCGGGAAAGTTTCAACGGTATGCGCACCCGTCTGCCGGCTGGAACTTGGCAACAGCGGGTGGGTTCGAACCTGAACCCATCAACCGATCAGGATGCGCATCGTGACGCTCATGAACACAGCAGATGCCGCCGTACAGGCGTTGTATTTCGAGGACGACGGCGCTACGCCGAACAGCCGTTTCCCCGTGCTGTTCTATCGGCTGACGCTTGATCCGTCGGTGGATAATGCCCGTGCCTTCGAAGCACTGTTTGCGGCTCACCAATGGACCCCGCTGTGGCGCGACGGGATCTTCGATTATCACCACTTTCACCCTAACGCTCATGAGGCGCTGGGCATTGCTTGCGGGCAGGCCCGATTGACGCTTGGCGGAGCCTCTGGGCAAAGCGTCAGCGTAGAGTGCGGCGATGTGCTGGTGCTGCCGGCAGGCACGGGCCATCGGTGCATTGAATGCAGCGATGACTTTCTGGTGGTCGGCGCCTATCCACACGGGCAGGAAGACTACGACATCCAGCAGCCCGACAGCGCCGCCCACCCGCGCGCGCTGGCGTGCATCGCCATGGTGCCGCGCCCTGAGCAAGACCCGGTCAGTGGCATCCGCGGTGCATTGATGACGCATTGGCGTTAAGTGCGCGTGTAACGGGGCTTGCGCTGAAACGCTCTCAGGGTCGCCAGATAGGCGATGAACGAGTCACCCATCGCCATCGGCTATTTCAGTTAACGGCCGGAACCTGAGCCTGATCCACTACCGGCCGGGCCGCTGCTTCCAGTGCCCGAGCCTGTGCCGCTATCACCAGAGCCATTACCGCCGGTTTCCGAGCCACTGTTGGTACCGTCACCTCCGGTGTTGTCCGTCCCATTGTCATCAGTACCGCCATCACCGGTACCCATGCTATCGCCTGGTGTTCCTGAGCCCGTCGCATCCCCTTGGCCGTTCATGTGCCCATTTTCGTGGGATTGTGTGCCCGGGGCGCGCTGATCGTTCAGGTCTGTGGCAGCCAAGGCAAGGGGGGCGCCCAGGCTCAGGCACAACGCGAGCAGTAATGTATGTGGTTTTGCTGGCTTCATGGCGGAACGCCTTTTCTGGTTGTTCACCCTCTATTCGGCCTGCTGATCGCCAGAGGGTGCCCGCAGAGCGACGGAAGGCCCTGCTATAGGCCGGCACTTCAACAATCTACGGCGTTTGGTCCAGTAACTTGGCATAGGCCACCAGGCGTAGGTAGCGGTCTTCGTCGATGGTCAGCGAGGTGTGCTCGAACCGCTCGATCTTGCTGTTTACGATCCCTCTCCAAGCACCATTGAGCGGCATGAATCAAAGGTTTCAGGGCGCGTCGGGATTTCTCACAAAAAGCAATGATGGCACGTTGACTCTCCCCTTAGGGGGAGACTTTAGACTCCCGGCCCTCGATAGATCTGGCCTGAAAACAGCTTTTTTGGCCCGATGACTTTATTCATTCAATGCGGCTTTTGTAGGGAAGCAATCAATGAACAATCCATTGGAATTGGACAGCGTTATCAGCAGTACACAGGAGATTCTTGCGCAGTTGCTGGTGTTGGATAAGAGCGACGTGGCAGAGCACAGCAGTCTCGTTGACGACCTCAGCGCCGACTCGCTGGACATCGTCGACCTGAGCTTCCAGCTGGGCCGTCAGTACGGTTGCACCTTGCCGAAAACCAGCGTGCTGGATCACGCGGTAGCGGTGTTCGGCGACGCCACCCGGTTTGTCGATAAAGGCCGAATCACGCAGGACGGCGTGGCCTTGCTGGAGCAGAGCCTCAGCGCTTATGCGCCGGGCCAGTTGCACGCGGGCATGCAGCCGGGCGATGTCTTTTCGGCCACCACCGTGCGTAACTGGGCGCAGCAATGCCATAACGTTTTCAACTACCTCCCCGAGACCTGCCCTGAGTGTGGCGCGGTTCATGCCCAACTCAATGAACGCAAACACGTGGTGTGTGGCGGTTGCAGTGCTCGCCTGACCCCTCTGGACGGTGACTCGATCTCGCGTCAGTTGGTTGAGCAGTACGCGGCCACCCAGTTGAAGGCTTCGGCGTAGGGGTTGCCTTGATGCAGGTCCGAGAGGTTCTGGTCACCGGCTATGGCCTGGTGGCTCCCACGGCACTGGATGCTGCCTCGCTGTTCACGACGATCAGCGAAAACCGTTCCTGCATTCGCCAGCACCCGGCGTTTGTCGAACTGGGGTTTGCAAACCCGGCGGCCGGATTTATCGATGAGCAACAATGGCAGGTCATCGCGGCGGCCTTTCCGGGCGACCTGCAGACCACCTCCCGCCAGGAATGGCTGGCGCATTACGTGGCCCGTCAGGCGCTGGCCCATGCCGAGTTGGCCGACGGCGCATTTGCCCGAGTCGCCAGCGGTATTTTCGTCGGGGCCAACAAACACTGCGTGAGCGGTGATTTGCGGGACGCCAGCCGTTACATGGACGATCAGGGGCGGGTCGATCTCGACCAGTACTTGGATAACCACACCCTCAGCGGTGGGGCGTTTGCCCGGCGGGTTGATCAGCAAACCCGCCATCTCGCCGAATGGCTGGGTATACGTGACCATATCTCCACACATTCCGATGCCTGTGCCGCCGGCACCATGGCCATCGGTAGCGCCTATCGAGCGATCGCCCGTGGCGAGATCGACCTGGCGTTGTGTGGCGCAGTGGAGTTGATGGCCCATGAGTTGTCCTACTACAGCTTTGATGGGCTGGGTGCACTCTGCCAGCGAACGGACTTTTCCCCACAAGAACAGAGCCGGCCGTTCATGCCGGAGCGCTGCGGTTTTGTGCTGAGTGAAGGGGCGGCGCTGTTGGTGCTGGAATCCCGCGAGCATGCCGAGCGTCGTCAGGCCTGTTCGCTGGGCCGGGTGCTGGGTTACGCGAATCAGTGCGAGGCAGAGAAAATCACCTCCAGCAGCCGCGACGGCAGCAAGTATGCCGCCTGCATGACGGCGGCCCTGGCCGATGCCGAACTGACCAGCGCGGCGGTGGACCATGTGAATGTTCACGGTACGTCGACACAGGCCAATGACCGTTGTGAGGCCCTGGGCCTGGCGCAGGTCTTCGGCGAAACCCTGGAGCAGATGACGTTCACCGCTAACAAATCTGCCGTAGGGCATTCGTTGGCCAGCAGTGGTGCCATTGAGGCGGTGCTGTCGTTGATGAGCATCCAGTTGGGCGTGGCCTTGCCGACCCTCAATTTTCAGCCGGAAAAAACCGAATTTCCGGAGTTGAAATTCCTTTGCGAACCGTTGCAGCAACCGATCAATGTCGTGCTTTCCAACTCCTTCGGGTTTGGTGGCGTGAACAGTTCGTTGGTGCTGGGCAGGGCATGACATGACCGAATCCAATTCAACCGCTGTTTATATCACCGCTGCGTCGGTACTCAACGCCGCCGGTACTGAATGTGCGTCTCGTGACAGTCAACCTCAGGCCGCGCAACCGCTGGATTTCGACCCGGCACGCCTGGCCCATTGTGTCGCAGCGCCCGCCTTGCCGGCGGGTGTGTACGACCGCAAATTGTCCCGCAGCCTCGAGCCTCAGGGCGCGCGCCTGCTGTATTGCGCCGGCCGTCTCGCCGAAGCCTTGCGTGGGCTGGACTTGCCCGACGAGCGGATTGCATTGACCGCTGCCATTCCGGAAGTGGATGGGCCCAGCTCGTGCTGGGATGCAGTGCAGGCCATTGGCGCACAACCGGCAGATCTGTTGGCGCAATTCTTTGCCCACACACCGCCCCTGCATGCGCTGATGATGCTCAACAGCAGCGTCATGGCCCACGTGGCTGAGGCCTTGGGTTGCAAGGGGCCCATGGGCGGGTTTTGCTCCCAGGGCAATGCAGGGCTGGATGCCTTGATGGAGGCCGCCGCCCATCTGAGCGAAGGCCGCGCCGATGCTGCCGTCGTCGTCAGTAGCAGTCCGAACATCACCCCGGCGTTGTACCTGCGTGAAGCTACTCACCCACCTGTGAACCCCAGCCCGTGGGTTTTCGGCGAAGGTGCTGCGGCACTGTTGCTGACGACCCACTCGGGCAGCGGTGCTCAATCTGTGTTGCGTATTGCCGGGTTTGCCCGTGGTTACAGCGCGCAACCCGAGCGTGGACTGGCGGTTGGTCGCGACGTCATTGAGCGTGCTTTGAGGAACGAAAAACTGTGTCTCAGCGATGTCGGGCAAGTCGTCGCCGATGTACAGGATCCGCAGATTGCGGCGTTGTTTGCCCTATCGGGGCACACCCTCGAACACTCCAAGGCGTTGCTAGGTGACTTGGGCGCCAGCGCCTTGCTCAGCGAAATCGCTGTGACCTGGGCACTGGACTGCAGCCGTTACACGCTGTTGCTCGAACATAGCCGAGGCGGGCATTGGGGCGCGGTGCTGCTGGCCAGAACGTCGTCGGACACAGAGACAATGGAGCGTTACCCATGAGCCCCACACGGATCGTGATCACGGGCATGGGCGCCGTCACCGGCTTCGGTTTCGAGTGGCAGTCCATGTGGCAAAGAATGTTGGCCGGCGAACATTGCATTCGGCCATGGCAACCGGAAGGCGTAGAGGCAGGTGCGTTCCCTGTGCGTTACGCAGCGCCCGTGGATATGGGCTTGATGCCGGCACACTTGAAAGACCATCCGGCCTGGGGGTTGTCGCTGGAAAAACGCACCCGCTTTGGTTGGCTCGCGGCCACCCAAGCCATTGCTGACAGTGGCCTGAGCCCCGAACAGCTGCGTGGCGCGGCGGTATTGTCAGCGTCCGGCGCACCTGCTCATCGTTTGCAGGACATGCTGCTCAGCCTGGCGGATGACCCGGCGCAGGCGCCGTCCTGGGCTCAATTGATGGCGCGACAGGCGCAGGTCGATCCTGACAGTTCACTGTGTCAGAGCAACGACCGCCTTGCGCGGGTGATTGCCGATGGCATCGGCAGTGAAGGCCCGGTGATCAATATCAGCAGCGCCTGCGCGGGCGCTTCCCAGGCCATCGGCAATGCATTCCAGATGATCCGTCGCGGCGAGGTCGAGCTGGCCATTGCCGGGGGCGCCGATTCGGTGCTGAGCCTGGACACCATGACCGCGCTGTATCTGCTCGGCGCCGCCAGCAGCGAACAGCGTTGGGGCACCGAACTGTGTCGGCCGTTCGACCGCCATCGCAGTGGCTTGATTGCGGGTGAAGGCGGTGGTTTTGTCGTGCTCGAAACCCTCGAACGGGCGCTGGCCCGAGGGGCAACGCCGTACGCCGAAGTGCTGGGTTTCGGCAGCAGCTTGGATGCCTACAAAATCACCGCACCCGACCCGCAGGGCCGGGGAGCGGTGCTGGCGATGCAGGCGGCCCTGACAGATGCCGGGCTGGAGCCGCAACAGATCGATCTGATCAATGCCCACGGTACGTCGACACCCCTCAACGATGCCGCCGAAACCCTGGCGATCAAAACCCTGTTCGCCGAGCGCGAACATTATCGGCGGTTGCTGGTGACGGCCAACAAGTCCCAGTTCGGCCACTTGATTGCGGCCGCCGGAGCACCGGAGTTCATGCTCACGGCCCTGGCCTGCCGGGATGATCGGGTCACGCCGACCCTGAACCTGCATGATGCCGACGAACAGTGCGACCTCGACTACTGCGCCCATCAAGCGGTCAAGCGCAAGGTCGACGTTGCCTTGAGCAACTCCTTCGGTTTCGGCGGCCTCAACACTTCACTGGCGCTGGGCAAGTACCGGGAGGCGCCGCGATGAAACAGGCGGTCGCGATTGCCGGTGCGGGTTGCGTGTTGCCCAGCGGCTGGGGTGTCGAGTCTTTCTGGGCGGCCGCGAACGAAGGGCGCAGTGCAATTACGGCGCTGAACGCCCGACGGTTCAGCAGCGAACGGGTGGTGGCGTTCGGCCAAATTCAGGACCAGGACCACCAACGCAGCCGACAAGACCTTGCGCAAAACCTTCAGCGTTACTGCACGCCGGCAGTGATCTGGGGTGTCAGCGCGGTACGTCAGGCGTTGGAAGAAGCAGGCCTGGCCAATGAACAGCCGGATGTCCGTTTCGGTTTGTATTGCTGTCAGGGCGGCTACACCCATCCGTCTCTGGAATCCTATGCCGAGTTGTTGCTCGGCTGTCGGCAAGACGGCGTCGCTGACATGGCGGCGTTCGCCAAACGGATCCTGCAAGACCGTGCCCAGGACCCTTTTCTGGTGCTCAAAGGCTTGAGCAACTGCTTGCTGGGTGTTACCAGCCTGGCGCTGAAACTGGTGGGGGAGTGCAACGCCTATATGCAAGGTGTCGCCGGCAACCTGGCAGCCTTGCGTGAGGCTACGGCCGCTTTGCAGGATGGCCGAATTGACGCGGCAATCGTTGTCGGTGCGGGCAGCGAGCTGGATGCCCTGGCGCTGTCCGGGTTGGTCCAGGCGGGGGTGATCAGCGCCAACGGCTCGAACACTCTGCTGCCGTTTGACCTTCGGGGCACCGGCGGCATTGCCGGGGAGGGCGCTGCAGCATTGGTGCTGCGCCGGCGCGAAGACCTGCCAGCCGGTCCTCAGGCGTGCCTCGCCGACATGACGGCCCATGCCACCCTCGGTCGCTTGAGCCTGCCCGACAGCGCAACTGATGTGTTGGTGTGCAGCGGCACCGGCGATGCGCACAAAGACCGCGTGTTGTGCCAGACGCTGGCCCTTGCGCGCGCCTCCCACATCACCAGCGGGTTGGCGATCAACGGCATTCTCAGCGCGGCGCCGAGCCTGGTGGATCTGATACTTGCGCGTTGCGCATTGCAGGCCCAAAGCGTGCCGCCGATCGCCGGTTTGCAGCAGCCAGTGGCGAACCTGCCGTTTATTCGGGGTGCGCCCCATGCCGCGAGCCTTGCGCATTGCCTGGTGCTGAACCGTGACGACAACGGATTCAGCGCCGCCTATCAAGTGCTCTACAGCGCACAGGTCACTCAAGACTGACGCTGACTACCGCCTCTTTTTTATCGTCAAGGGATATGACTGTCATGGATTATCGCGATTTCGTTCGGCCCAAATTCGTCGGCCTGCTCCAGGCACTGGGCCTGGAGTGTGAGTTTCAGCGCGCCCTCGGTAGCCAGTTGTTCTACCGCAACCCCAAGGGCGACATGGTCACGGTCACCGACTTTCTCGGCGGTTACGGTGCGGCACTGTTCGGCCACAACGACCCACAATTCGTCGATCAGCTATGTGCGCTGCTGCGCAGCGACGTGCCATTCAACGCACAAATGTCGATCCGCGGTGCGGCCGGGCAATTGGGGCGAGAGCTCAGCGACGCCTTCAATCGCGAACTGAAGAACACCGAACGTTATATTTCGACTTTCTCCAACAGTGGCGCGGAGGCGGTGGAAATTGCCGTCAAGCACGCGGAGTTCCGTCGCCAGAAGAGCCTGCAAAAGCAGTTCGACGACATCGATTTCACCCTGGCCAGCCTGACCGCCAGCGAACGCGCTTACCGCGAGCTAGATGTGGCCGACCTCGACCTGCCTGCGGGTGTCTTGCCGGCCACCCTGAACAGCGTGACCTTGCGTCAGGTGGTTGAAGCCGTTCGCCAACACAACCTGGCGCAGTTGCACATCGAACCGGTATTCGTCGCCCTGCGCGGCAGCTTCCACGGCAAATTGGTCAATACCGTGCAACTGACCTATGGCCGTCAGTACCGCGCGCCGTTTGCCCGTTTTGGTCTGAACGTCGAGTTCATCGACCCACAGCAGCCTCATCAGTTGCAGGAATTGCCGGCCCGGCACACGCACCATTGGTTGAGCCTGCAATGGGACGGCGAACACCTGAACGTGCTGCAACTGCCGTTCAGTGCGATTACCGCCGTGTTGATGGAACCGATTCAGGGCGAAGGCGGTATCAACGAGTTCGCGGCCGAGTTCTACCTGGGGCTGCGCAGGCTGTGTAACGAGCAACAATGCCCGCTGGTGGTCGATGAAGTGCAGTCGGGTTTTGGTCGCGCCGGGACGTTTCTTGCCAGCAGCCAGTTCAACCTGCAAGGCGACTATTACTGCCTGTCCAAGGCCCTTGGCGGCGGCTTGATGAAGATCGCCGCGACGGTGATCCGCAGCAGCCACTACGAAGGCGAGTTCAGCTACATCCACAGCTCGACCTTCGCCGAGGACGATCCGTCCTGCCATATCGCGCTGTCGGCATTGCGCCGGTTGTTCGCCAATGACGACGCGATGCTCAAAGACGTACGTACCAAGGGCGCCTACCTCAAAGCCTCGCTCAATGAACTGAAGATGGCCTATCCGGATGTGATCGCCGATGTGCGCGGGCGTGGCTTGCTGGTGGGTTTGGAATTGCACGACTTGAGTGTCAGCAGCTCGCTGGTACAGGCGTCGGCCCAGTACAACGATGCCTTGGGTTACTTGATCGCCGGTTACCTGTTGCAATTCGAAGCGTTGCGGGTAGCACCGTCAGGCAGCAATTCCAATGTGATTCGCCTGGAGCCGCCAGCCTGTATCACCTTGAGCGAAATCGACGGGCTGATCGGTGCCCTGCAACGGGTCTGCGACATGCTGCGCCGTGGCGATGCGTTGCCGTTGGCGGCAGGTATCTGCGCGGACTCGATTCCCGCCGTGCCAGTCCGTCAGGACGATTTTCGGGTGGCCGAGCCCGTTGAAAACATCGATGCCAAGGTCGAAGTCGTCGCTCGGGTAGCGTTCATCAACCACCTGATCGATGCCGATATCCTCGGTGACGTCGATCCCTCGCTGGCAGCCCTGAGCCCGGAACAAAAACGCACGTTCATCAACCGCACCAAGCCTGAACGCCGCGCTGTGCCAGTCGGCCCGGTGATCATTCGGTCGCGCCTCGGCATGGCGGTGGAGTTCACCTTGTACCCGCTGTGCTTGGATTCGGATGCCATGGCCGAGTACATCCTCAGCGGTGACCTGGACAGCATCCGCGAAGAAGTCGGCAGACGTGTCACCGATGCCCGCGCCGATGGCTGCAACATCGCCGGCCTCGGGATGTACACCTCGATCGTCACCCACAATTGTCAAGCGCTGAAGATTGCCGACATGGCGTTGACGTCCGGCAATGCCCTGACCATCGGCATGGGGCTCGAAGCCATCGAGCAAGGCTGTGTACAGCAAGGTCTGGCACTGCGCGAGCAAACTGCTGCCGTTGTCGGTGCCGCCGGTAACGTTGCGTCGACCTATGCTTCGGTGCTGTCCGCCACCGTCGATCACCTGATTCTAATTGGCAGCGGTCGTGACGGCTCGGTTCGGCGCCTGGAGAAAACTGCGCAACAGATTTACGCCGACGCGGCCCGTTCGATCCTCAAAGGCACGGCCGAACACGACCGGTTGGCGCAGCGACTGCTGACCCTTGAAGGTTTTCGTGGCTTGTTGCACTCACATGGACAAAAAGCCGACCTCGGTTTGCACATCGCCCGTCTGGTGGATGAGCGCCTTGGCGCGAACGCCTTCATCACAGTCACCAACGATCTCGACGCCCTCAAGGGCGCACGGATCGTCCTGTGCGCTGCCAATGCGCCTCAGCCGTTCCTCGGTGCCGAACATTTCGCCGAGCGCAGCGTGATTTGCGATATCGCCGTGCCGCTGAACGTCCATCAAGGCCTGCCGAGCCAACGCGAAGACGTGCTCTACATGCACGGCGGCATCGTCCAGACGCCGTTCGACGACGGCCTGGCGCCCAACGTGCGGGCCTACCTGAAAAAAGGCCAGCTGTATGCGTGCATGGCCGAGTCGGTGTTGATGGGCTTGTCTGGTATGAGCCAGCACGGTTCCTACGGCGATATCAGCCGTGAGCAAGTTCAGCAGGTCCGCGCACTCGCCGCGACCCACGGCTTCACCCTCGCGCAATTCAAAACTCAAAACTCACTTTAAGGAGCGGTCATGGCTCAGAAAATAGCTGTCGTGACTGGCGGAAGCCGCGGCATTGGCAAGTCCATCGTGCTGGCCCTGGCCGGCGCGGGTTATCAGGTTGCCTTCAGTTATGTCCGTGACGAGGCGTCAGCCGCTGCCTTGCAAGCGCAGGTCGAAGGGCTCGGCCGGGAGTGCCTGGCCGTGCAGTGTGATGTCAAGGATGCGCAGAGCATTCAGGCGTTTTTTGAACGGGTCGAGCAACGTTTCGAGCGTATCGACTTGTTGGTCAACAACGCCGGTGTTACCCGTGACGGTTTGCTCGCCACGCAATCGTTGAGCGACATCACCGAGGTCATCCAGACCAACCTGGTCGGCACGTTGTTGTGCTGTCAGCAGGTGCTGCCCTGCATGATGCGCCAACGCAGCGGGTGCATCGTCAACCTCAGTTCGGTGGCCGCGCAAAAGCCCGGCAAGGGCCAGAGCAACTACGCCGCCGCCAAAGGTGGTGTAGACGCATTGACACGCGCACTGGCGGTGGAGTTGGCGCCGCGCAACATCCGGGTCAACGCGGTGGCGCCCGGCATCGTCAGCACCGACATGAGCGAAGCCCTGGTCGGCGCCCATGAGCAGGAAATCCAGTCGCGGCTGTTGATCAAACGGTTCGCCCGGCCTGAAGAAATTGCCGACGCGGTGCTGTATCTGGCCGAGCGCGGCCTGTACGTCACGGGCGAAGTCTTGTCCGTCAACGGCGGATTGAAAATGCTATGAGCGAGGCACGCACGATTGTGATTACCGGCGCGGCCAATGGTATTGGCCGCGCCGTCGCGGAAAATTTTGCAGCACAGGCCGAGCACCTTTTGATCTTGCTTGATCGGGATCTGGCAACCTTGCAGAGGTGGGTCACCGAGGGCGAATTTGCCGCTCGCATCGAAACCCATCAAGCGAACATCGCCGATCTCGCCAGCCTGCAACTGCTGTTCAAGGGCCTGGCCAACCGGGTCGGCTTTGTCGATGTGCTGGTCAACAGCGCCGGGGTCTGCGACGAGAACGAACCCGAAGACCTCGACAACTGGCACAAGGTAATTTCGATCAACCTCAACGGCACCTTTTACGTCACCTCGTTGTGCCTGCCACTGATGGCGGATGGTGGGCGGATCGTCAACATGTCGTCGATCCTCGGCCGAGCGGGCAAGGTCCGCAACACCGCTTACTGCGCCTCCAAGCACGGCATCATCGGCATGACCAAAGCCTTGGCGCTGGACCTGGCGCCACGACGAATCACCGTCAATGCCATCCTGCCCGCCTGGATCGACACACCGATGCTGCAAGGCGAATTGGCGGCTCAAGCGCGCATCGCCGGGATCACCCCCGAGCAAATCCTGCGCAATGCCAAGAAGAAGTTGCCCCTGCGGCGCTTCATTCAGGGCGACGAAGTGGCGGCCATGGTCCGTTATCTGGCGAGCCCGCAAGCGAGTGGTGTCACGGCGCAAAGCCTGATGATCGACGGCGGTGCCGGGTTGGGAATGTAGCCATGGCTCGACTGGAATTGAACCGCGGCCTTTTGGCCGCGCTGGTCAGCCTCGGCTCGCCAGTGGCGATTGCCGAGTGGTTGCCGGCGCATCATGAAGCGGAGATCGGCGTTGCCACGGCCGTGCGTCTGCACGGTGACGACCAGGTCACGCAAAAGGCCGTGTACCTCAAGTTCAGCCTGGAGGATGCCTGGGACAGCGGCTACTACAAGGCCAAGGGCCGAGCCCGTTACGACTTCCGTTATGACGGCAACAACCCATACAGCGCGCAAGCCCGGGACGATTACCGGGCAACTGCCGATTGGCGGCACCTTTACTGGGGGCTCTACGTTGGTGACGGGGAGCTGACGGTGGGCTGGCAGCAAGTGGTGTGGGGGCGTGCAGATGAATTACGGGTGCTCGATCAGATCAACCCGCTGGATTATCGCGAGGGTGTGATCGGTCTGTTGGAAGACAGCCGCATCGCCGTGCCGATGATTCGCCTAGTGCAGCCGGTCGCCGAGTGGGAGCTGGAAGCGCTGGTGATCACTGATTTTGTGAAAAACCAGGCGCCGGCCGTCGGCAGCGAGTTCGATGCACCGATCTTTGCCACGCCCGATCCGCAGATGTTTGTGGTCGATTCGCGGCCCGGTTATGACGGTCACAGTGGCTTCGGTTACGGCGCCAGTGCCAACGGCCGGATCGGCACGGTGGATGTCAGCTTCGTTGCCCTCAACGCCCGCCAACAGGACCCGGTTTACGCCGTCGAAGGCCAGACCGAAGAGGGCCTGATTCGCCTCGAACGGCAATTCCCCCGCTATTCCATGGGCGGCGCCGGTGTGGCCATCGATGCCGGCCACAGCATCGTGGTACGCAGTGAAGTCGCCTACTTCGACAATTGGCGCGTCACCCATCCTTACCGCGCTTACGGCAGCGACCAGACGGCGATGACCAAGTCGCTGCTGGGCGTCGATTACCTATTGCGGGACTGGCTGATCTCGACGCAGTGGCAACATCAGCGGCTGCTCGACTGGCAGCCCGGTATGGTCCAGGACAAACGCGACGACCTGTTCACCGTGTCTGCCGAAGGCTCGCAGTTCCAGGATCGCCTCAAGACCCGTCTGGTTTTCGGCATGTCGCCGCCAGCGCAGGACGACAGTTTCGTTCAGGGGATCTTCACCTACAAACCGGTGGACTGGCTCAAGTTGGGGCTCGAAGTCGATGTGTTCTTCGGCAAGCCCGACCGCCAGTTCGGTGCGTACGCCAACCGCGACCAGGTGCGCTTGTCCGCCGGTTATCTGTTCTGACCACACCGGTGCGGTGTGCGAACCACTCAAACAATGAAAAGGAAATCGCGATGTTGCCCATCTTCAAGACCCTGACGGTAAGCGCACTGCTGCTGAGCGCCGCTGCCACCCTGGCAGCTGAAACACGCACGGCCGACGACATCATTCGCCAGGCCCGGGACCGCGATGACGGCAAGAGCTTCATGTCCCAGGTGTCCCTGATCCTGATCGACAAGCAAGGTAACAGCCGCATCCGCGAGTTCAGCTACCTGCAAAAGGATTACCCGGACAGCGACAAATTCACCATGTATTTCTCCGCGCCGAGTGATGTGCGTGACGTCGCCTTCCACATCGAAAACCCGCGCGAGTCCCTGGGCCTCGAAGACAGCCAATGGATGTATTTGCCGGTCAGCCGACAGACCCGAAGGATTTCCACCACCGACAAACGCGGGGCGTTCATGGGTAGCGACTACTCCTATGCCGACCTCGACAAGATTCGCGCCGAAGACTATCGCCAAACGCTGGTTGGCGAAGAGCAGTTGCAGGGCCGCGATTGCTACGTGATCGAGCGTGAGCCGGCGACGCCTGCCGTTCTGGCCAAGACCGGCTACAACAAGCTCAAGGTCTGGGTTGATAAGAAGAACTCACTGGTATTACGCCAGGACTTCTTCGATGTAAAAGGCGTGATGTTCAAGCAGATGCGCACCCTGAAGACTGAAACCATCGACCAGATCGACAGCATTACCCTCAGCGAAACCGAGGACTTCATCGCCGGTACGCGCTCTCAGCTGCGCTTCAACCAGTTGCAGTACAACGTCGCGCTGGACGACCGCCTGTTCACGCAGACCGCGATCAAGCGGGGGCTGAAAGCCGGCGACTTGCCGGAATACGCCGTGTCTGCCCGCTAAGCGCCGCTCTCGATTCATCTGGAACCTTCATTCATGGAAAGATACCTGAACTTCGTCGAGCGCTATGCGCGGGCAATTGTGTTCGTGCTGGTGGCGATCACCGCCTACTTCACCTACACCCTCGGCGCGCTGATGTCGGACACCAATCCGTATCTGCTCAAGGACACTCACCCGGCGCGCAAGACGATCATTGATTTGCAGCGTGAGTTCACCGGCACGTATGACTCGGTCATGGTGGCGCTGAGCAACCCGGAGAGTGTCTTCAACACCACGTCGCTGAACGCCCAGTTCGAGCTGTCCCAGGCCATACGCCAGTTGATGCTGGCGAACGATGAGGACCGTGTCGAACTGCAGCGCATCGTCGGCCTCCACAGTGGCGACCCTGATGCCCAGGGTTTGCTGGTGCAGATCCTCGCCGAGGGTTTTTCGCAGAACGATTACGCTGCCGCCAAAGCGCTGCGCGACCATGGGATTGCCCGGCACTGGGACAGCCATGACCTGCAGTTCCTGAGCTTTCTTGCCGAGCGGCTCAACCCGATCCAGGAAATGGCCTCGATGGCTGACTTGGAAAACATCAGCTTGAGTGCCGATGGCGAGTTGTGGATCCACAAGACCCTGCACGCGCTGGATATGGACCCGATCAAGGTTGAAGCGCAGATCATGGGCAATGAGCAGATGGTCGGTGGCGTCGTTTCGGCGGACAAGAAAGTCGCCATGGTCGTCGCCGAACTGGGCACCAAACAGGACGACGCTCAGGCCCAGTTGCGTGCCTATCACCAGGTCCGTGAGATCATCGCGAAGTACCAGGCCGCTCACCCGGAGTTCACCGATGAGGTGTTTATCGCCGGCATGCCGATCTTCATCGCGGCCCAGCAGGAAATCATCGATCACGACCTGGCGATGCTGTTCCCGATCGTGTTCCTGTTGGTGACCTCTCTGCTGGTTTTCTTCTTTCGCAAACCACTTGGCGTGGTGCTGCCGCTGTTCAATATCCTGTTCTGCACCATCTGGACCCTTGGCCTGATGGCGTTGCTGCGTGTGCCGATGGACTTGCTCACCAGTGTCTTGCCGGTGTTCCTGTTCACCATCTGTTGTGCCGACGCGATCCACGTCATGGCCGAGTATTACGAACAGCTCAATTCGGGTAAGTCGTTCCGCGAAGCCAACCGTGAAACCCAGCGCCTGATGGTCACGCCCGTGGTTCTGACAACGGTCACGACTATTGCGACGTTCTTGATTTCCACTACCAACAACATTGTCAGCATCCGCAACTTTGGCGTGTTCATGTCCATCGGCCTGACCGCGGCGCTGATCATCTCGTTGCTACTGATTCCGGCGTGGATTTCGATCTGGGGCAAAGATGCCGTACCGCGCAAAGTGCAACTCAAAGAGTCGCTGATCTCCCACTATCTGGTGGTGTTCTGTGCCTGGCTGATTCGCTGGCGCAAGCCTGTATTGCTGGTGACCCTGCCGTTGTTGGCGATGATGACGGTGTTCACGTTCAAGGTAGATATCGAAGACTCGGGCATTGCCTACTTCAAGAAGGACAGCCCGGTGCGGATGTCCGACGAGTTCATCAACCGGGCCGGAGTCGCGGGTACATCCCCGGGCTGGATCGCTTTCGACACCAAGACTCCGCGTGGCGCGCTGACCACTGAAACCGTGCAGTTCCTCGAGCGTCTGGACCAGTTCATCAAGGCCCAGCCGAACGTGAGTTACACCTATTCGGTGGCGACCTACATCAAGCGCATGAACCTCGTGCTCAACGACATGAACCCTGCTTTCCTGCGGGTGCCGCAGGCAGTGGAGCAGGTGACGGTGGTCGATGATGACGGGAACCCGGAGACCTTCGATGTCGACGGCAACTCGCTCATCGAGCAACACATCATGATGTTCGAGAACGGTGGCGGCACCGACTTGCAGAACGTGCTCAATGCCGATTACTCGAAGGCGGTGACGCTGTTTACCATGACCTCCTCTGTGGCGGGCGATTACCAGGCGATGCTCGATAAACTGGACGCCTGGCTGGTCATCAACAAACCGGCCAACCTGCACGTCACCCATGCCGGTACGCCGTACATATGGACCGGGGTGTTGCAGGAAATCACCCAAGGTCAGGTGCTGAGCTTCTCGCTGGCGTTGCTGGCCGTGACCTTGATGATGATGTTCTGGCTCAAGTCAGTACGCCTGGGTATCCTCGGCATGCTGACGTTGCTCACCACGTCGGTGACGGTGTACGGCAGCATGTACCTGTTGGATATCGAGTTGAACATCGGTACCACACTGGTGACGTTCCTGGTGGTGGGCGTCGTGGATTACGCCGTTCACCTGTTGTCACGGATCAAGATGCTGGTGCACAAGGGCATCGAGATCGACGAGGCCATCCTGGCGGCCATGCAGGGCGTCGGGCGCTCGACGGTGGTCAACGTCGTGATCTTCTCGATGGGCTTTGTCGCGCTGCTGTTCTCCGCCTACAAACCCGTCATTGACTTGGGTGTATTGGTAATACTGGCGCTGTCATCCAGCGGCTTCATGACCATTTTGTTGGTCACGCTGATTTCGCCGTGGTTCTTTGCCTCGATTGTGCCGCAGCCAGCCGTGCAAGAGGGCGAGCAGCCGGGGGGTGAGACGGTGCCAGGGTAAATCGCCGGGGCGCCTGCGTGCTGAAAACGGCGCGGGGCGCCATGGCCGTTCAGGGGCGGCGGTGCGGATTCAGCGGGCTTTTGCCAAGTGTTCGAACTGGCATTGCATCTGAGCATCTTTGAGGCTCAGCTCAAACTCAACCAAGCCGTCATGCACTTGCTGCAAGGCCTGGATCTGCCCCATCAATTCCTGCTTTTTGTTATCGATGGCCTGCATGGCCAGATCCCAGGGCAGCTCCTGGCCGCGATGATCCTGCAGAATGGCCTGCATTTCCTTGAGCTTGAAACCGAGTTGCTGAGCGCATTTGATGAAGGTCAGCAGCTCTACGCTTTGCTGGCTGTAGATGCGGTACTTGCCTTCGCGTTGCGGAGGGGGCAACAGGCCTATTTCTTCGTAATGTCGAATGCTTTTGACGGTGGTGCCCGACAGCTGGGCGGCTTTGCCGATGTACATGAAAATCCCTTTTTTTGACGCATCAGAAGCGAAAAGATGTCGCGCGCTCGTGCAGGCGCGCGACATCTTTGCACAAGCGTCAAGGGGGGGGGAAGCCAAGTTGAACAAGGTGTCACAGCAGGGAGGCTCGGTTGCGCAGCGCAGGGGCACGGCCCGACCGGGCCGATCAGCGGCTGGCGACTGCCTGGACTTGTTTGAGCCAGGCTTCACGCTGTTCCGGCTTGGAGCCCAATACCGGACCGAAGGTCAGGGTTTTCAGGGGTTTTATGCCGCAGAACTCTAGGGTGGTCTTGCGCATTTGGTGCAGGCCCGGCATGCGATACACCCACCGGTAGTACCACGGCGGCGTGTCCATGGTCACCAGAAGGTGAGCCGTGCGGCCCTTGAGCAGCTTATCCGGGAAGGGCGAGCCCTTGCGGTACTTGAAGGCAAAACCTGGCAGAAACACGCGGTCGAAAAACCCCTTGAGCAACGCCGGAATGCCGCCCCACCAGATCGGGTACACCAATGTCAGGTGTTCGGCCCAGGTAATGTCGTTCTGTGCGTCGATCAAATCGGGCTCAAGCAACTGGATCTGGTTATAGCCATCGTGCAAGACTGGATCGAAATCCAGGGTGTCCAGGCGCAGCAGGCGCACCTCATGGCCTGCTTGCGTGGCGGCCTCGACATAACGTTCGGACACAGCGCCGCAAAAGCTGTCGTTCGAAGGGTGGCCGAGGATTACGAGCATGCGTTTGCTCTTCATGACGAACTCCACATAATGAAGTGCCAAGGGTAAAGTCTGCCCCTAACGGTAGAGTCAAGCCTTGCCGGTTAGCGGTAGAGGCAAACAGTCCAGCAGCGCTCGGGTGTAACCCGGCAAACCGTCGAATCAGCGGGCGCAGATCACCACACTAACGGGTGGCGATCGCGCAGCGGGAAAGCCCAGAAGTCAGCCGTTGCCGGGTGCTGGGTGACTTGTTTGGAGTTTCCCTAAAGAATGTCAGGGTCGCCAAAAAAAATTTGGAAATCCATATAAATCAAAAGGTTATGAATGGGGAGTTGGTTTTGTATCCCCAGATGTACGCTTTTTTACAGCTGCTACGAGTGGATTACAGTGGACGCACCGAAGGGGGGGGGCCGCTGTCAAACGTGCAATCCCTCACCCAGTCGCGCAGCCTATGCTTTGGGCTCACCCCAGTCGCTACGCGTCGCAGCAGTCAGTGGGTGGGATGCACACGTTTTCCACTGAGGCCTGAACCAGAAAGCCGACATTTCCTGAGAAAGCCGGCTTTCTGGTTTCAGGGGACAACCTGAATGGTCAGACGATGAAGTTCACCAATCGGTTAGGCACTACGATCATCCTTCCTGCGCTTTCCAGATATTTGCTCAACACAGGATCGGACAGCGCCTGGTCACGGATTGTGTCATGGTCGGCATCGGCCTGGACCAGAATCTCCCCCCGTAGCTTGCCATTGACCTGTACCATCAACTTCACTTCGTCCTGCCTTAAGGCGTCGCTGTCCGGGGTCGGCCAGGCACTGTCGTAGATCGCGCCGGGGAATCCTAATGCCTCCCAGAGAACCTGGGAGATATGTGGCGTCACAGGTTGCAGCACCTGCAAGAGAATGGCCATGGTTTCCCGGCAGACCTGGTGACCAACGCTGCGGGCACTCTCCAGTACCTTGAGCATCTTCATTGCACCCGATACGACGGTATTGTATTGCAGACGCTCATAATCGTTATTGATTTGCTTCAACAAGTCATGGGTCATGAAGCGCACACGGCTGGCTTCTGTGGCGTCTGCCGCCTGGCCGTCACTTTCGCTCCAGCGTGCCTGCTCATCAACGGCAAAGCTCCAGAGACGGCGCAGGAAGCGATAAGCCCCTTCGACACCGGTGTCGCTCCAGATCGTGCTTTGATCAGGGGGGCCGGCGAAGATGGTGAACAACCGGGCGGTGTCCGCACCAAACCGGTCGATGATGTCCTTGGGCTCGACCACGTTGTTCTTCGACTTGGACATCTTCTCCACGCCACCCAGGGTGACAGGCAAGCCATCTTCGATCGCTGTCGCGCTGACCGGACGGCCTTTTTCATCGTATTGAACCGATACTTCGCAGGGGTAGAACCATCGTCGGCTACCGTCCTGCGCCTTGCGGTAATAACTTTCCCGCAGCAGCATGCCCTGAGTGAACAGATTCTTGAATGGTTCACTGAAGTCCACCAATCCCTCGTCGCGCATCGCCCTTGTCCAGAACCTGGCGTAGAGTAAGTGCAGCACCGCATGCTCGATGCCGCCGATGTACTGGTCGATGGGCATCCAGTATCGGTTGCCAGGCCCTACCATCGAAGTGTGGCAGTCGGGATCGCAGTAGCGCATGAAATACCAGCTCGAGTCGACGAAGGTGTCCATTGTGTCCGTTTCCCGTTGCGCGGGTGCTGCACAACGAGGGCACGCGACGAGGCGGAACGATTCACGCCGCAGCAACGGATTGCCGCTTCCGTCGGGAATGCAATCGGTCGGCAATATTACCGGCAGGTCTGCGTAAGGTACTGGTACATCGCCACAGTATTCGCAATGAATGATCGGAATCGGAGTTCCCCAGTATCGTTGCCGGGAGATTCCCCAGTCACGCAGGCGCCACGTGGTGGCTTGCTCGCCACGCCCACGCTCGGCCAGGGCGTCAACGATTGCCAGGGCAGCTTGCTCCACCGTGAGACCATCATAGACGCCAGAGTTGATCAGGCGACCTTCCTGGCTGCCGTAGCGATCCGACCAGGCTGCAGGGTCATAAGGAGCCCCGTCGAGCGCGATGACGGGGTGTACGGGCAAGCCATACTGACGGGCAAAATCGAAATCGCGCTCATCATGGGCCGGCACCCCCATCAAGGCGCCTTCCCCATACTCACCAACCACATAATTGGTGATCCACACGGCGACCGGTTCGCCGGTCAATGGATGCTCGACGTGCAAGCCGCTCGGGATACCGAGCTTCGCCTGCGCGCCGGCGGCGGGGCTGGTCTGTGCCGCCTGTCGACACGCCTGCACCTGCGGCTCGAGCCCTGGATCGAGCGCCGTGGCACGCTTGGCCAGCGGATGATCAGGTGAAACGGCACAAAACGTCACACCCATCAGCGTATCGACGCGCGTCGTGAACACCCACAGCTTGCCTGCGTCGATCAACTGCCCGTTTGCGTCTTCGACAGTGTGGACAAAGGCCAGGCGGACTCCACTGGCCTTGCCAATCCAGTTGCGCTGCATGCTGCGGACCATGTCCGGCCAACCCTCCAGGGTATCGATGGCCGACAGCAGTTCCTCTCCATACTGCGTGATGCGCAGGTAGTAGCCGGGAATCTCGCGTTTCTCGACGAGCGCTCCGGATCGCCAACCCCGGCCATCCACCACTTGCTCGTTGGCCAGCACGGTTTGGTCGACGGGGTCCCAGTTGACGATCTGGGTCTTCTTGTAGGCCACGCCCTTTTCCAGCAACTTCAAGAAAAACCACTGGTTCCATTTGTAGTATTCGGGATCGCAGGTGGCGATTTCTCGTGACCAGTCGAAAGCCAGTCCTAGCGGCTGCATCTGCGACTTCATGTCGGCGATGTTCATCCGTGTCCACTGAGCGGGTGATACGCCCGACTGCATCGCGGCGTTTTCTGCCGGTAGGCCGAACGCATCCCATCCCATCGGCATCAGGACGTTGTAGCCCTTCATCCGCATGTGACGGGCCAACATGTCATTGATCGTGTAGTTGCGCACATGCCCCATGTGCAACTTTCCGGAAGGGTAGGGCAGCATGGAACAGGCATAGAACTTTGGCCGGCTTTCGTCCTGGACAGCCTTGAATACTTCATCGCGAAGCCATTTGGCCTGAGCCGTGCTTTCAACCCAGGCAGGATCATACTGCTGTCGCATAGGGGGTCCTCGATATTGTTGGAGCTGGACGACGATAAATCGCCCGGCTCATATGTTCTTGTAAGATATCGCTCGGCCTGTTGAACATCGCTTGCCGCAAGTGTAAGCGCTTACGGTAATCTGGCAGGGATTAGGTTTGAAAAGTTTTTTCCTTTTTGCGCCCTCCCGCCAACCAGCCACGGGGCCACACGCTGAAAGCCCGAGGCGGCTTGTATTTGGCTTTAAGCGACCGTAACAGACTGCCGTGAGTAATCAAGCAGAAATCGGGTTGGAAGTGCTGCATATACTGTGGGATCTTATCCCACGGAACTGTAGGAAAAATATGATGGGCGCCATGGTAGTTGAAGTTCATCAGGCACACTCGCTCGAAAAAGAGTGGCACTTTCACGTTTCTCGCAAACAGCGAATCATTGATGGGCGTCTGGTAGTGGGCAAAACTGTCCAGCACAGTGAGAATGAATGCTCTGAGTAAGTAGAGGATCACCAATATCCACCAGTTGGCGCCATACAGAAAAGCACTGCAAGCTAACAGCAGCAAGGTGCACGCGCCTTCGGTGCGCAGTGCGCTCAATTTTTTATTGCGCAGGGTGATGGACAGCGCGCAATGGTCCGACGGCACCACTGTCGAGCCGTAGATGAGGCTCGTCAGCGGGTAGATAAAACGGGGCGGCAGGAAGCAGACGATTGCGGTCAGCACGAAGTCGTGCCAGTAAGCACCAAACAATTTGCGATAGTAATAATTGACGACCTTGCGCGTCGATCGGCGCGGGGCGATATAGATCTCGTCGCAATCATGCTCGGTACGATTGACGCGGTGATGCCGCAGATGATCGAAGCGTTGCAAGTCATAGGCGATGCCCATGAACACCGCCATCACCTGGCCCATACGCCGGTTCCTCCGGGGGGCAGGGTGCAGCAATCCGTGTATCGCCTCATGCACCATGACGCCGGTGGTCGAAGAGAACAACAGGGTGGGTAGCAGGGTCAGCGTGAACCAGGGGTTTGTAGAGATCAACAGGGGAGCGATGAGAAACTGGTAGCCGTTGACCAGTACAAGAAATGCAAAGATCAAGTTGTTGGTCGTGACATCGATATCGTCGAAGTCGCGGGTTTTGACCAGGGTCGGATTGCCACGATACAAACGCTCGTACAGGTCCTGCGTCAGTGTTTCGCTCATGCTGAATGCACCTCTTCCTTTTGATGTCTGAAACGAGCCTCCTGGCTCAACTTCTTCGTGGTGATGAAACCTGTGGAGCCTTGGCTTCCCGGCCCCACAACCAGCAGACGCCTCCGAGCAGCAGACCCAGCAGTCCGTAGAGGCTCCAGCTCAGCGTGAACCCAGCGCTGGAGTTCAACGAGGCGCCCAATCCCACCGAGACCATTCTGGCGAGCGCGAGCAGGATGGGAATTAGCGAAAAGAGGCTGGCCTGGGTTTGCAATGATGTCTTTTGGGAAATCAACGCGGTGATATGGGTGATGCCGAGAATCTCACCCATCGTCCAGAAGAAAACGAACGTCAGAATCAACGCGGTATGCTCGAAAAACGCGTAGGCGCCAAATCCGATACCGTAGAAGATTCCTGCCGCGGCCAGGTTGGCGAGCGTGCTGAATCGGGAGGTTAACGCGATCAGAGGCTGCGTGATCAGGATGACCAGCAACGCGTTGACGATCCCCACGGCAGCGAAGATGCTCGCGGCACGGTCAACGGCTATTACATCGAGCCACAACGGTAGCTGATACTCACGCTGCGCATCCAACACCGACAAAGCGAAAAACATTGCGCCGGCGACGATCACGATCCTCGGTATGTCGACCATGTTGCGCAAGATTCTGCGTCGTGCCTGTGGCGTATGAACCTGTCGCTCAGGCAGCACCAGGAAAAGACTCGCAAGGAAACACGCAATGCTGACGCCGGCGGCGAATACCATCAGGTAATGACTATGCAGGCCGAGCAGATACCCACCGATGACAAACAGCAGCGCGGCGCCCAAGTTGCTGGCCAGGTGAAGGTAGCCGAAGGATGCAATGCGGTTGCCATCGTCCGCCGCCAGCGAGGTCAGCATGCTGAACACTGGCGTGATCACGCCTGCGCATAGCATGAACATCAGCACCATGGCAATGGACGTGGTCGGCGTGTTGAACACCATCGCGAGCAGCAGAAAGACCGACGAGCACAATGATGTGCCCAGTAACAGTGAGCGAAAGGAGCAGCGACTGGCCAAGGCCCCACCCAACAAGTTGCCCGTCAAGTAGAACGCCGATACCAGCGTTATCACCAGCGCCACTGCCGAGCCATCGAGATGGTAGTGACGGTTGAAAAACAGCGCTGCGAATGGCCCCAACGCGTTCGCCATGACGAAAAGCAGACGAAGCAGGATGATGTTGCGCATCGCCGTCGTCAGCCCCGCGTCCTTGAAGAGCTTGTTCACTTGAGGATCACCTCGGTGTCACGAACGCGCGCAGTGCTCGCTGCACGGCATTCGTGCGCCGTATCTGCCTGGGTGATGATGAACGCAGCTCGATCAAGAAAGGCATCCGGCGGCAGCTTCAAGGTGCGGCCGGAGGCGGCCTCGACGACCAATTGCGACCTGACGCCTGCGGGCAGTGCGGGCAGTGCGGCATGCACCTTGACCAATACCCCCGCGTGGGGCGGGTAGATGAAGTCGATGGCGGCCACCCGGTGGCGCGTCGGTCGCAGGTCCAGCGGTACATCCCGGAAACTGTCCACCAGCAGCTTGAACAGATCCAGGCCGCTGGCCAGCTCTACCAGCTTCAGGATCTGATCACCACCGGCCCGGGTCGCAAGTTCAATGACCTTCGCACCATCCTTGCCCAGGCGGATTTCCGTATGGGTGATTCCCCACTGCACAGCCAGCGCCTGATGGGCGGCAACCACCAAGGCCGCAACCGCCGGCGGCAGATCCTGCCCACCCGGCTCGAAAGAGACCAGGTGACCAACCTCCTCGAAGTAAGGTGCCGGACCGAGACGTTTCTGCGTCACGGCAACAATATTGACGCGACCTTGGGCCACCACACTTTCGACACTGATTTCCGGGCCATCGACATAGGCTTCCACCAATGTCTCGTCCATGATCGCGCTGCTGGTACGTACCTGTTTTTCGCTAGCGTGCCTGGCCGCGATAGCCGCGAGCAGTGCCTGCTCGGTGTCCGCCAGCACCACGCCGATGCTGCCTGCCAGTTTTCTTGGCTTGATGACCACCGGGAAACCGATTGCCCGTGCGGCCGCGACAATCTCCGCATCCGTCAGGGCGAGCAATGAGGCGGGAGAAGACACGCCGTGCCGGGCGAACGCTTCGCGCATCAGGCGTTTGTCCCGGCTCACCCGGGCGGTATCCAGCGTATGCTCGACATGCCTGACGCTCAAGTCGGTCAGCCCTGAGTTCTGCGCAAGTTGCCAGGAGGGATTACCAATTTCGACCGTCCTGGCAGTATTGATGTATTGGTTCTTCAAATTAGACATAAACCTTCCATTTGCTTGGTTCAAGCTCGATAAAAGTTGTCTTTGCGAATACGTCGAGCGCTGCCTCGGGTATCCTTATGGGGGCGCAGTGAAGAAACTGACCTGAGTTTCAGTCGTTGACCACAGTTGTAGTAGCTCAGTAGCCGGTGCTCAGTGCGATTAAATATGGCCAAAACCAAATTTTGATGTCAAGCATTTATTTCGGACAAGTAAATCGAGCTGTCAATAGTCGCGTCAAAGGCAACTATCCTTGAATTATCTAATCCTGGGGCGGTGCTGGCGGCTTCAGCGCCTAAGCGTCTCGCCTCGAACCGAAATCCGATTCATAGTTTCGCTCATTGGAGGCGGTGATCGATCTGTTTAAAGGTGGCGACTGAGTTGTAGGAAAAATCGTCGGAGTGCATTGGGTTTCGTTACAAAATGTTCCTCGAGTATCCTTTTGCACCGCACCCTTGTATCGCTAATCTTCAA
Source organism: Pseudomonas sp. SWRI50 (assembly GCF_014269095.1). Classification (NCBI taxonomy): domain Bacteria; kingdom Pseudomonadati; phylum Pseudomonadota; class Gammaproteobacteria; order Pseudomonadales; family Pseudomonadaceae; genus Pseudomonas; species Pseudomonas sp. SWRI50. The sequence continues at coordinate 96,034 of NZ_JABWRW010000002.1, forward strand.
GATGTCAAAAGTAGAGGATTCATTATTCCGAGTAGCCATGAAAACAACTTCCGTCAGCCTCTGCGTATAGCGCAGTAATAGGTGTCATTGGCGTGTACCATAGTCGGAGATGACAAGTCTTGCGGTTGCCGTTATTGACTTTCCAACTTCAATCTGGAGCGGCCACCTACGCCGCAATGTTGTCCGGGCATGTCGCTGGGCATGATTTGTACTGTGTCCCGTGACACCGTCAGGGCACTGGCTGACGATATGGGGGGGGTGGCGAAAGCATGGGCAGAGATGGACATCAGTCCAACCAAGAAGGTCCCACTCCATGCGCTGTGGTAGGGCGTGGTGCTGTGTCACGGCCGTTCGCTGTGTTCGCTGTCTCTGCTTATCGCGTCGGCGAGTGCCATGGCAGTTGTCCGGCCGGACTGTTGCCTTCATGGCGTTCTGATCAAAGACTGTCCGGGTCGCCAAAGAACATCTGAATCCGCGACCGCAGCCAGCGCTCCGCCGGATCATTATCCTGCGCCCCCCGCCACGCCATGTGCAGTTCGAAACTGCGCACCTCGATCGGCAGGTCCTCAGCCCGCAACCCCCCGGCAGCCGTCAACGCATCCGCCGTGTAATCCGGCACCGTGGCAACGATGTCGGTACCCGCCAGCAAACTCCCCAGCCCATTGAACTGCGGCACCGCGAGCACCACATGGCGCTTGCGGCCTATCTCGTCCAGGGCTTCGTCGATGAAACCGGACAGGTCACCGGCAAACGACACCAGGGCGTGCGGCCGGGCGCAGAAGTCGTCCAGGGTGATGCTGCCGGGCACACTGTCGGCGCGCAGCAGTTTCGGCTTGCTGCGGCGCAGCACCTTGCGCTTGGCATTGGCTGGCAGCTCGCTGGTGTAGCTCACGCCCACCGAGATTTCCCCCGAGGCCAGCAGCGTTGGCATCAGCAAGTAGTTGACCCGGCGTACCACCAGCACAATACCCGGTGCTTCGGCACGGATGCGTTTAAGCAGTTGCGGCAGCAAGGCGAATTCGGCGTCGTCCGACAGGCCGATGCGGAACACCGCGTTGCTGGTGGCGGGGTCGAACTCGGCCGCGCGGCTGACAGCGGTAGAGATCGAGTCCAGCGCCGGGGAGAGCAGGGCGAAGATTTCATGTGCCCGCGCCGAGGGCTCCATACTGCGGCCGGTGCGCACGAACAGGGGGTCGTCGAACAGGTTGCGCAGGCGCGACAGGGCCGCGCTGATGGCCGGCTGGCCGAGGAACAGTTTCTCGGCAGCACGGGTCACGCTACGCTCGTGCATCAGCGTTTCGAACACGATCAGCAGGTTGAGGTCTACACGACGCAGGTCGTTTCGATTCATCGGTGCGCTTCGCCTAAAGTGGGGCAGGGGTGAATCTTAAGGCCAAAGGCTGTTACCCTGCACCGATTTCCGGGGGCCAATTCAGATGAATGTCAGGTGCCCAATCGATGACAAGCATGTCGACTATTAATGACCACTGATGGTCTAACGGCCAAAGCCCGGATAAAGTCCGTGGTAATAGAGGTTCACAAGGCGAGGTATGCGATGTCCCGCATGATCCGTTTCCACAAGTTCGGTGCAGCCGATGTGCTCCGTTGCGAAGAGCAGGCCGAACCGTCGCCCGCCGCCGACGAGGTGCAGGTCCGCGTCGAGGCGATCGGCGTCAGCTGGTATGACGTGCTCTGGCGTCAGAACCTGGCACCGTCCCAAGCCCGCCTGCCGGCGGGAATCGGCCATGAGATGGCGGGTGTGGTGACGGCTGTCGGTGAAGGGGTCGAGGATATTGCGGTCGGTGACCGGGTCGCCAGCTTTCCGGCCACCAGCGCCAATGATCACCCGGTCTATGGCGACGTGATCGTGTTGCCGCGTACAGCCATCACCCGCTACCCGGCTATCCTCACGCCGATCGAAGCCAGCGTGCATTACACGCCGCTGTTGATTGCCTACTTCGCGTATGTCGACCTGGCCCGCGCCAAGGCAGGGCAAACCGCGTTGGTGACCGATGCCAGCCACTGCGCCGGGCCTGCGTTCGTGCAGCTGGGCAAGGCGCTGGGGTTGAAGGTGTTTGCGGCCACCAAGGAGCCTGAACAGCGCGACTACCTGTTGGGCCTGGGGGCGGACAAGGTAATTGTCACCGAAGAGCAGGACCTGCTGCTGCAGGTTGGCAAATACACCGACGGGCGTGGCGTGGACATGGTTCTCGATGGCATGGGTGGGCCGCAGATGTCGCTGCTTGGCGATGTGCTCGCGCCTCGTGGCAGCCTGGTGCTGTACGGCCTGCAAGGCGGCAACCAGACACCGTTCCCGGCCTGTGCGGCGTTTCAGAAGAACATCCAGTTCTATGTGCACTGTATCGGCAACTTTACCGGCAAGCCGGAGCTGGGTATCAGCCAGGACCAGGTCGCGCTGCAGCGGGCGCTGCGGGATATCAACCAGTTCACCGCCGATCAGTTGCTGACCCCGCAGATCATCAAGGTGTATCCGTTCGATCAGGTGGTCGAGGCGCATCGGTACATGGATGAATGCCCGTGTGGCGGGCGGGTGGTACTGGACATGGCACAGCCTTCCTGAAGGGGGCGTTGAAGACCACAAGAACCCGGGCAACGTCCCGGGTTTTTTGTGCGTGGGCGGGTGCAATGCCCAAATGCTATATCCATAAAAAATCAGACGCATCCTACAATTAAAAAGTACGGAGACTACATATTTTAAGTGTTTGCTTTTAATTGTCGTAATATCTTGGAAGGAAATTCAAGTTGAATACTTGCGGCCCCCGGAGCATTGTGTATTCCCATGCTTGCTGAATGGTTTTTTTACGCTGATCTGTATCTTCTATTCGATATCCAACGCTCGATAATGGCCCAGTGATAGTTGGCGCAAGGAGCGTGGAATGAGCATGGCTATGCCCGAGTTAGGGCAGCGTATGGCAGCAGCCGGTCATCGGTGCGGCGCATTTTTTTCGATGGCTTGGCGACAGAGCAGTTCACGTCATTATTTCCCGTAGTTTGTAGGAAATTTCTTCAGGAAGGACGCATTGCACTGTTTGCAGTTGCCGGTGTGATGGATACATGAAGTTGATGAGGTGATTACGTGGGCGCTATACACGATCAGGCGATGCACTATATCTACCAGCAAGTGCTCGAGCGCTTGTTGAGCCATATGTCCCAGGCGCAACGTGCCTCCTTGCAGTTGCTGATTCAGCGATTGCTGGTGGCTGCCGGTGGGCCCGAATACATTGGCACGTTCCGTTTGCTGGTGCTGCAAGGGGCTGATCGGCGCAGTGCCCACCTGTTGGCCACCTTGCGTGCCGCCCAGTTGAGTATCGCCTTGCGTGCACCTGTGACGTTTCAGTTGCGGGTACTGGTGGTCAACCTGCCTGCTGCCGGCAGTACCGTGCTGGAAAACCATGAACGCAGCTTCAATGCCTTGTTCATGCAGGATGACCCGCGGGTGCAACTGCAGATGACCGAAGGCTGCGAAGTCGTGCCTTTCAGCCGTCGGCAGTCGGCTGCACCGGAGCGCTGGGCACTGGCGCGCAATGCCATGCTGATGTTCGGCCACGGGGTCGATGCCAGGCCCGAAGCCCTGCTGGGCAGCCGGCTGCACCTGGAGCTGGCGGGCGCAGTGGGCCTTGCGCTGCAGGCGCAGCCGCGGGCCGATGTGCTGATTACTGCCGTACCTGCACGCCAGCGCCGCCGCTACCTGGCCTGGGCGCGGCGGAGCCTGCGCCTTGCAGGGGAGCGTGGCCCCCACGTCGTGCACCAGTGCCTGTCGGCATTGGCCAATGGGCTGGGCAGGTTACATGGGGTTGCCGGCTCACCCCTGGAGCGCGCAGACGCTTCAAGCAGCATGGCAACCGAGGAGGCGCCCTTACGTGTAATCGCCATCGACGACCTGCTGCCACACCTGCTTGAGGACGAGCAGTTCGATCACATGCTGGGCTGCTGCTTCGATGCGGCCCAGGACGCTTGGCCCTTGGCGGCCTTTGTCGATTCGCGGGCCGTGGCGCAACTGCACGATTTGCGCGCGCGCAGCCTCGAGCCGCTGGTCCATCGGCCGGCACTACGCTTGGCAAGCCCCAGCAGCGACGGCGGGCAGCGCGAGCCAACCTCCGCGCACCTGGGCAAACCCTATGGCATCAGCCAGACCCAACTGGTGTGCCTGCTGTTCAGCCCTTTCGCCCGGCAGGGAAAAGGCCTTGAGCGTTTTTTAAGATGCCGTCATCCCGACATGTTGGTGGCGTTGCCCTACCTGCACCGGGCCTTGCAGGGTAAGCCGTGCCCCGAGGCGGTGAAGGACTGGCTGGTGAACACCAGCGGCCTGGCGCTGGTACCGTTGCGGGCGATCTATGAGGGGGGCCTGCAACCGTCGTCGAGGCGCTTGATGGCCAACCTGGCTCGCCGCGATGTGCACCTGAAGTGGCTGCCGCGCCCGCCCGCTGCAGGAAGGCCCGCCTTTGAGGGCTTGCCCTGATGGGCCGATCGGTACCGGGCGACTACGCCTATCGGAAGGTGTACCGCTACCTTGAAGCGCTGATCGATGAGGCACAAGGCCGTGAGCCATGGCGCTTGCCGTCGTTACGCACGCTTTCGCGGCGCTTGCGCGTATCGCTGGCCACTGTGCAGAGCGCCTACAGCTTGCTGGAGGATGAGGGCCGTGTGCATTGCGTGCCGCGGTCCGGTTACTTCGTGCGCGCCCACGCTGGCGGCTCGCCGGTGCAAGCGGTGGCTGGGCCATGGCATGTGCCGGCTCACTCGATGCTGGAGCGGTCGCTGTTTACCCATGAGCGGCGCCTGGCACGTCAGCGTGCGCGTGGCACCGCCCCGGTGGAAGAGGTCGGCGGTGCTCGTCTGCGCAATGCGTTGGCCGAGCGCTATACCCGTTCCTCCACCCATTACTGGCGTGCCGAGGAGGTGCACCTTGCCCCTGACGTGCAGGCATTGGTGGAAGTGCTGCTGGCGGCGTTGGCCTTGCGTGGCGCCACCGTGCTGGTGCAATCGCCGTGCTCCTGGCCGGTGCTGCGCGCCTTGCAGCGCTGCGGCATGCGTGTGCTGGAGGTACCGTTGAGCAACAGCGGCACGGCGGATTTGCAGGCGTTGGCACGGCTGCTCAGTGCCGAGCCGGTGGGTATGCTGATCATGCCATCGTGCCTCAGCCTGCCCCAGGGCAGGCTGATGTCGCAGCATGACCAGCAGCAGATTGGCCAACTGCTTGGCGACCACCCGGTGTGGTTGCTGGAAAGCGACCTGGACAGCGAGCTGTGTTACAGCGGGCCACCGAATGCGCGCCTGCGCGACTGGGTCGACCCGCGCTGGCTGTTGGTGATGGGGTCGTTCGAGGCCGCAGTGGGGGGCGAAGCGCCTTATGCCTATGTGATGGGGCGTCATGCCGGCTTGGCCGAGGCGTTCGCCCAGCGTGCGTTTCAGCTGGCGCCGTTGCGGCTGCAGGCACTTGCTCACCTGCTTGGCAAAGGTGAAATCGAGACCCAGCTGGCGCGGCTGCGGGCAGAACTGCAACGGCGCATGGCGTGCTTTAGCCGGCAACTCAAGCTTGAGCTGGGCGAACACGTGACGTTCGACATGCCCGAGGGCGGCTGGACCCTGTGGTTGCGCTCCCGCTGGCCGCTGCGACTGGGTGACGTGGTAGCGGCGTTGTCAGGTACCGACCTGCGCGTGGTCCCAGGCGGGCAGCACAGCGCGGAGGTACGTCATCAGCAATACCTGGCACTGACCTGGGTGGGCGAGGATCCTGATGCATTGCAGCATGCTCTGGAAAAGCTGGCTCAAGCGCTGGAGCTGCGCTGCGGCCGGCCAATAGGGCAGCGCGGCTCGCAGCACTTGAGATGAGGGCGAGCTACTGCTCCTGCCCCTGACGCAAACGGGTGCTGATCAGTGCCGCCACCACCAGCATCGAAGCAATGATCCACAAGCCGTTGCGGGTGCTGCCGGTGGCCTGTTCGATCAGGCCCATCACCGACGGCCCTACAAACCCACCAAACAGGCCGCAGGTAGTGACAAAGGCCAGGCCCGCCGCCAGTGCGTTACCGCTCAGGCGGCTGGATGGGAAGACGAAGATGATCGACTGCACCACGAACAGCATCAAGGCGGTCAACGAAAAGCCAATCAAGCCAATGAAGGAGTTGGACAGCGAAGCAAGCAGCAACCCGGCCGACATGGTCAGCAGGCCAAAGAACAGTAGGGTACGGCAACGGCTGGGCGAGGTCGCCAGGCGTGGGAATGTAGCGGCGCCGATGGCGGCGGCGATCCAGGGTACCGAGGTCAGCAACCCGACCTGGAAGGGCGACAGCGCGGCATAGGTGCCGATGATGCCTGGCAAGAAGAAGATCACGGTGTAGATGGTGATCTGGTGCACAAAATACACCGCAATCGCCAACCAGATCTGCTTGTCGCGAAACATTTGCCCCAGCTTGCTCTGTTGCGGCGCTGCAGCCCGTTCGGCACTCAGGCGACGCTCGATGTCCTGGGCATCGGCAGCGGACAGCCAAGGTGCCGACGCGGGGCCATCGGGCAGCTTCTTCCACACCACATAGGCCAGCGCCACTGCAGGCAGGCCTTCAAGCACGAACAGCCATTGCCAGCCGTGCCAGCCCAGCACGCCGTCCATTTCCAGCAGCGCGCCGCCCAGCGGCCCACTGAGGATGTTCGCCAGGCACACACCCAGCAGGAAGTAGCCGGTGGCGCGCGCACGCTGTTCGCGGTCGAACCAGTACGTCAGGTACAGCATGACGCCGGGGAACAGGCCGGCCTCGGCCACCCCGAGCAGCAGGCGCATGATGTAGAACGAGGTTTCCCCCTGGACGAACGCCATGCCCGCTGACAGCAGGCCCCAGGTGATCATGATGCGGGTGATCCAAAAGCGTGCGCCCACCCGGTGCATGATCAGGTTGCTGGGCACTTCGGCCAGGGCATAGGTGAGGAAAAACAGGCCGGCACCCAGGCCGTAGGCCGCCGCCGACAGGCCCAGGTCGATGCCCATGCTGGCCTTGGCCAAGGCGATGTTGGTGCGGTCGAGGAAGCTCATCACGTAGACGACGATAAGCAGTGGCATCAATTTGCGCAGCAACAGGCCGTTCAGGCGCTGTTCGGTAGCGACGGCAGGCGCGGTGGCCGCTGTCGTGCCGGTGAGGATTGTCATTGTTTTTTTCCCCGTGATAAGTGCTGGTGGTGTGCCGCGCTTGCGGCGGCACACCCAGGTCGGTAGGTCAGGAACGGTTGATGTCGAGCCACGCCGCGCCGTTGGGGTACTGGTAGCGTTCCAGGGTGTCAGCGTGCATTTCAATGCTGTAACCCGGGCGCTGTGGCGGCATGTAGCGGCCGCGACGGATCACCACCGGGTCGAGGAAGTGTTCGTGCAGGTGGTCGACGTATTCCAGCACCCGGTTGTGCAGCGATGCCGAAACGGCGATGTAGTCGAACAAGGCGATGTTCTGCACATATTCGCACAGCCCGACCCCGCCACCATGCGGGCAGACCGGCACATCGTACTTGGCCGCCATCAACAGCACGATCAGCACCTCGTTCAAGCCACCCAGGCGGGCCGCGTCCAGCTGGCAGAAGTCCAGTGCGCCGGCCTGGAACATCTGCTTGAACATCACCCGGTTGTGGCAGTGCTCGCCGGTGGCCACGCCGATGGGCGCGATGCGCTGGCGGATGGCTGCGTGGCCGAGGATGTCGTCGGGGCTGGTGGGTTCTTCGATCCACAAGGGTTCGAAGGCGGCCAGGCGGCGCATGTTGGCCACCGATTCATCGACGCTCCAGACCTGGTTGGCGTCCATCATCAGGGTGCGTTCCCAGCCGATTTCGTCCCGCAGGATGCTGGCGCGGCGAATGTCTTCTTCCAGGTCGGCGCCGATTTTCTGCTTGATGTGGGTCCAGCCGTCGGCGACCGCTTCGCGGGCCAAGTGGCGCATTTTTTCTTCGCTGTAGCCGAGCCAGCCGGGGGCGGTGGTGTAGCCGGGGTAGCCTTCGCGCAGCATTTGCGCTTCGCGCTGGGCCTTGCCTGGCACCTGACGGCGGAGCAGGGTGATGGCTTCCTCGGGGGTCAGCACGTCGGTGACGTAGCTGAAGTCCAGGCAGCGCACCAGTTGCTCTGGGGTCATGTCGGCCAGCAGCTTCCACACCGGTTTGCCTTCGTGCTTGGCCCACAGGTCCCACACGGCGTTGATGATGGCGGCGGTGGCCAGGTGGATCACGCCTTTCTCGGGGCCAAGCCAGCGCAACTGGCTGTCACCCACCGTGAAACGGTGCCAAAACGCGCCCATGTCGGCGGTGATTTCTTCCAGGGTCAGGCCGACGATCATCGGTGCCAGCGATTGCACCGCCGCCGCGCAAATTTCGTTGCCGCGGCCAATGGTGAAGGTCAGGCCATGGCCTTCGAGGGCGTCGGCGTCGGTGTGCAGCACGACGTAGACAGCCGAGTAGTCAGGGGCGCTGTTCATGGCGTCGGAGCCGTCCAGCGACAGCGAAGTCGGGAAGCGGATGTCACGGACGCTCAGGTGGGTAATGCGTATGCTCATGGCGGACTCTTGTTCTGGTCAGGCAGTGGGAGACTCGACTGTAGGTTGTCGAGCGATACAGGCATAATCGCCAATTCCTAAGTAGGGATATCGGAATTGATATGTCTCAAATGCCCGCAGACAGCCCAGCGCTGCCGCAAAACCTTGGCACATTGAAGATCTCCAGCCGCCAGATCACCTTGCTCAACGCCCTGGGCGAGTTCGGCAACCTGCGCCGTGCCGCCACGGCGATGCACACCACGCAACCGGCAGCCAGCCTGCTGCTGCAGCAACTGGAAGAACGCCTGGGCGTGCGCCTGTTCGAGCGCCTGCCGCGTGGCATGCAGCCAACGCTGTATGGCGAGGTAATGATCCGCTACGCGCAGAACGCGCTGCACGAGTTCGAACATGCCCAGGCACAGATCGCCGAATTGGCGCGCGGTGCCTTGGGCCTGGTGCGGGTGGGCAGTGTGATGGGGCCGGTGCCCGGTTTGCTGACCAAGGCGGTGCTGGCCTACAAGCGCGATCACCCCAAGGTGCGTATCTCGCTCGAAGTCGGCACCAGCGATACCTTGTTGCCGGCGCTGCTGCGCGGTGATTTCGACATGGTGGTCGGGCGCCTGCCCGACCAGAGCGACAGCCAGGACCTGAACATCGAACTGTTCGAGGGCGGTGAGCAAATGCGCGTCATCGCCCGCGCCGGCCACCCCTTGGCCGACGCCAAGGCGTTGCAACTGGCCGACCTGGTGGCCCTGACCTGGATCCTGCACCCCATCGGCAGCCCCATGCGCCGCCGGGTCGAAAGTGCCTTGCAGGCGGGCGGCATGGTGCAGTCGCTGGACATTGTCGAAACCGCCTCGATCCTGGCCACCACCGCGATGTTGGAGGCGTCCGAGATGATTGCGGTGGTGCCCAACGATGTGGCCGAGCATTATGCGCGCTACGGCATGGTCGCCATCCTGCCGGTAGAGCTGCCGATCTCGATGGCCAACCTGGGCTTGCTGACCCTGCGCTCGCGGCCCAACTCTGTGGCCTTGGACAGGTTGCTGCAGTACCTGCGCACGCAATAGCCCTGCCTTTACACCTTTTCGAGGTTGCCCTCTGATGCCGTCGGACATTACCCACTCCAGCTTTTGCAACTGGGTCCGCTACAAGCACCTGGTGCTGATCGACACCCTGGCACGCACCCGCAACATGCACGCCACCGCCACGCGGATGAACCTCAGCCAGCCGGCGCTGAGCAAAATGCTGCGTGACCTGGAGGAGCAGTTTGGCTTCGCCTTGTTCGAGCGCCTGCCACGCAGCATGCCGCCCACCGAGCTTGGCGAGTATGTGGTGCGCTACGCCCAAGGGGTGCTGGGCGACTCGCAGCAGTTTGTCGACCAGGTCAACCGGCTGCGCAAGGGCGGGCACGGGTTCATCCGGGTGGGTGGCATTTTTGCGGCCACCCCCGTGGTGCTGCCTCAAGCCATTGCCGCCATCAAGGCACGCAGCCCGTTGCTCTCGATCGAAGTGGTCGAGCACTCCAGTGACCACCTGTTGGCCATGCTGGAGCAGAACAAACTCGACATCATGATCGGCCGCTTCACGGAAGAACGCTTCAGTCAGCTGTTCGACTATCAGCCCCTGGAGCCTGAGCCCTTCAGCCTGGTGGTCAACAGCCGCCACCCCCTCAATGCGCTGGCCAGCACCCCGGTGGAGGCACTGGGTGAGTGGCCCTGGGTGCTTTACCCCGTGGGCACGCCAATTCGCAATCGCCTGGAGCAGGCCTTCAGGGTGGCCGGAATTGCCACACCGGCGGACAGCGTCGAGACCATCTCGATGCCGATGTTCCTGCAGTTGCTGCAATCGGGCCCGATGATCGCGATGCTGCCCAGGTCGATGGTCGCCGCACAGCTGAGCAGCGGCCAGTTCAAGGAACTGCAGAGCCCCTTGCACCTGCCCGCGCTGGAGTACGGCATCGTTACCCGCAAGGACGAGCCGCTGACCCCGTCGGCCCACGCGTTCGTCGAGATTCTGCTCGACTTCGCGCAGCAACGACGTACCGCGCAGGGCACAACAAGCGATTGATAAATCGCCACCGATAGATGGTATTGATAACCCTGGGTTATCGCGTGATCGGATCATCTCATTGGGAATGTTGCGCAAGGCTTCTTACAGTGGTTGCAGATTCGCCCGGTATCGAACGGGCGACGCCATAACAAGAAGTCAGCCGCACCGCCTTGAGAGGTCTCATGCAACTGATTGCCCGCTCTGGTGACCTTGCCGTCATCCGCCTCAACCCGCTGGACAACGTTCTCATCGCCCGCCAGGCCTTGCCTGAAGGTTTGCACCTCGACGCAGAAGGGATCATCGTCCGCCAGGCGATCCCCTCAGGCCATAAAGTCGCCACTCAGCGCGTGGAGCAGGGCCAGCCCCTGCGCCGCTACGGCCAGATCATCGGTTTTGCTTCACAGGCCATCGACGCCGGCGACCATGTTCACGTGCACAACGTGCAGATGGGTGATTTTGCCCGCGACTATGCTTTTGGCGTCGATGCCCGCAGCACGCCGGTCGCTGAGGCGGTGTTCCAGGGCATTGTGCGTGCCGATGGCCGGGTAGCCACCCGCAACTACATTGGCATTCTCACCTCGGTGAACTGTTCGGCGACCGTGGCCCGGGCCGTGGCCGACCATTTCCGCCGTGACATCCACCCCGAAGCGCTGGCCGACTACCCGAATATCGACGGTGTAGTGGCCTTGACCCACGGTGCCGGCTGCGCAGTAGACCCTTCCGGTGAAGCCTTGGGCCTGTTGCGTCGGACCTTGGCTGGCTATGCCGTACACCCCAATTTCGCGGCCGTGCTGATCATCGGCCTGGGTTGTGAAACCAACCAGATCGAAAGCCTGCTGGAGACCCAAGGGCTTACCACCAGCACGCAACTACGCGCCTTCACCATCCAAGGCATTGGCGGCACCTCGAAGACGATCGCTGCTGGCATTGAGCAGGTCAAGGCGCTGTTGGCCCAGGCCAACCAGGTAGAACGCGAGCCGGTCAGCGCCCGCCACTTGATCGTTGGCCTGCAGTGCGGCGGCTCCGATGGCTACTCGGGGATCACCGCCAACCCCGCGTTGGGCAATGCCGTCGACCGCCTGGTGGCGGCCGGTGGCACCGCGATTCTGTCTGAAACACCGGAAATTTATGGCGCCGAGCACCTGCTGACCCGTCGCGCCGTAAGCCGCGAAGTCGGCGAGAAGCTGGTGGCACGCATCCACTGGTGGGAAGACTACTGCCAGCGCATGAACGCTGAACTGAACAACAACCCGTCGGCCGGCAACAAGGCGGGCGGCCTGACCACCATCCTCGAGAAGTCGCTGGGTGCGGTGGCCAAGGCCGGCTCCAGCAACCTGGTCGACGTCTACCAGTACGCCGAAGCGGTACGCGCCCATGGGCTGGTGTTCATGGACACGCCGGGCTACGACCCGGTCTCGGCCACCGGCCAAGTCGCAGGCGGCGCCAACCTGATTGCCTTCACCACCGGCCGCGGTTCGGCCTACGGCTGCGCCCCGGCGCCGTCGATCAAGCTGGCGACCAACAACCGGGTGTTCGAGCACCAGGAAGAGGACATGGACGTCAACTGCGGTGGCATCGCTGATGGCTCCACCAGCATCGAAGAGCGTGGCGCGTACATCTTCGAACAGATGCTGCGCATCGCCTCCGGCGCGCGCAGCAAAAGCGAACAGCACGGCTATGGGCAGAACGAGTTCGTACCCTGGCAGATCGGCGCCGTGACCTGATCGACAGCCCACTCCCGAATTTGAGGCAACCTTTTATGCACGTTAGCGGACACAACTTCATTGCCGGCCAGCGCAGCGCGCTGGGCCAAACCCTGGTCTACAGCGTGGACGCCCACACCGGCGAGCGCCTGCCCGGCGGTTTCTATCAGGCCACCTTGGCCGAAGTCGACAACGCCGTGGGCGCGGCCTCGGCGGCTTTCCCGCTGTTTCGTAACCTGCCAGCGGTGCGCCGCGCCGAGTTCCTGGAGGCCATTGCCGACGAACTCGACGCCCTCGGCGAAGACTTCATTGCCTTGACCTGCCAGGAAACGGCCTTGCCTACTGCGCGAATCCTGGGCGAGCGGGGGCGTACCAGCGGGCAGATGCGCCTGTTCGCCCAGGTGCTGCGCCGTGGCGACTTCTATGGCGCCCGCATCGACCAGGCCCTACCTGAGCGCACGCCGTTGCCCCGCCCAGACTTGCGCCAGTACCGCATCGGTGTGGGCCCGGTGGCGGTGTTCGGCGCCAGCAATTTCCCGCTGGCGTTCTCCACAGCGGGTGGCGATACCGCAGCAGCCCTGGCGGCCGGTTGCCCGGTCGTCTTCAAGGCCCACAGCGGCCATATGGCCACTGCCGAACGCGTAGCTGAAGCGTTGATTCGTGCCGCTGAACGGACGGGCATGCCAGCCGGTGTGTTCAACATGATCTTCGGCGGCGGGGTTGGCGAGGCCTTGGTCAAGCACCCCGGCATCCAGGCAGTCGGGTTTACCGGGTCGCTCAAGGGCGGGCGTGCGCTGTGCGACATGGCGGCGGCACGGCCGCAGCCGATTCCGGTGTTCGCCGAAATGTCGAGCATCAACCCGGTGCTGGTGCTGCCCCAGGCCTTGGCCTCGCGCGGTGCGCAACTGGCCAAGGACCTCACCGCGTCGGTGGTGCAGGGCTGTGGCCAGTTCTGCACCAACCCGGGCTTGGTCCTGGGCATTCGCTCCCCAGCGTTCAGTGCCTTTGTCGAGCAGTTGGCCGGGCACATGGCAGAGCAAGCGCCGCAGACCATGCTCAACGCTGGCACCCTGGGCAGCTATGGCAAGGGCTTGCAGGCCTTGATTGCCCACCCTGGGGTCAAGCGGTTGAGTGGCCAGGTGCAACACGGTAACCAGGCTCAACCGCACCTGTTCGAGGCTGATGTCAGCCTGCTGCTGGAGCAGGACGAGCTGCTTCAGGAAGAAGTGTTCGGCCCGTGCACAGTGGTGGTTCAGGTTGCCGATGAAGCCGAGCTGACGCGCGCGGTGGCAGCCTTGCGCGGCCAACTGACCGCCACGTTGCTGGCGGACGATGCCGACCTGGCGGCCTACGGCTACTTGCTGGGTGCGTTGGAAGTGAAGGTGGGTCGCGTGCTGCTCAATGGCTACCCCACCGGGGTCGAGGTGTGCGATGCCATGGTCCACGGCGGCCCATACCCGGCCACTTCGGACGCCCGCGGCACCTCGGTCGGCACCCTGGCCATCGACCGCTTCCTGCGCCCGGTGTGCTACCAGAACGTGCCTGACGCCTTGCTGCCCGCCGCCCTGCAGAACGCCAACCCGTTGGGCATCCAGCGCCTGGTGGACGGCAAGCCCAGCACCGCAGCCCTGAACTGACCGTGGAGTGACAGGCATGACGCAAACCAAACGGTATGACGTGCAGGCGCTAACCCGGTTCGTCGAGCAACTGTTTGAAAAAGCCGGTGCCGATGCCGAGGTCGCCCAAGTGGTGACCCAGGTATTGCTCGAAGGCGAACTGCTAGGCCATCGCACCCACGGCCTCAACCTGGTCAGCCGCTATATCGGCGGCATGCTCAGCGGGCAGGTCAAGGCGCAGGCCCAGGCGCTGGAGCAGGTGTCGGACAGCGGCATTTCCAGTCTTTTCGACGGCCATTACGTACTTGGCCCGTACTGTGTCAGCCGGGCCCTCGACTGCGCGGCCAAAGGTGCCAGCGCACAGGGCATCGGCATTGCCGTGGTGCGCCGGGCCGCGCACATCGGCTGCCTGGCGGCTTACCTCAAGCCTTATACCGACCGTGGCCTGGTGGCCATGGTGTATTCCTCGGACCCGTCCGTGGGGCTGGTCTGTGCCCATGGCGGGGTCGACCCGGTGTTCACGCCCAACCCGATTGCCGCCGGCATACCGACCCAGGGTGAGCCGATCCTGCTGGACGTGAGCATGTCTACGGTGACCCTCGGCCTGGTCGGGCAGTGCCGTGATACCGGCAGCCGGCTGCCGCACCCGGTGCTGATGAGCAACGATGGCCACCTGAGCGATGACCCGCGTGACTTCTTCACCACGCCCCAGGGCAGCATTCTGCCACTGGGTGGTCAGGCCTTTGGCCACAAGGGCTTTGCCCTGGCAATCCTGGTCGAGGCACTGACCTCGGCATTGGCCGGCCATGGCCGCAAGGACGCCCCGGACCAGTGGGGCGCGTCGGCCACCGCGGTGGTCATCGACCCGCGCTTTTTCGGCGGCTTGCAAGCGTTTACCGACGAAACCAGCTTCCTCGGCCGGTTGATCGTGGCCAGCCGACCGGTAGACCCCGAGCGCCCGGTGCGCCTGCCTGGGCAAGCCGGCCTGGCGTTGCGCCGGCAAGCCTTGACGCAGGGCCTGAGCCTGTCGCAGCCAGTGCTCGACGACCTCGACCGGCTGGCCGAGCAGTTGCAGCTGGCGACCCGTTCGCAGGCGCTTTCCCAATGAATGACAATGACAACAAGGGTGCACCCATGACAGACCAATCGAATGCCAACCAGCCACTGCCGCTAAGCCACGACCTTGCCGTGTTCGACACCGGCAGCTGGGTGGGGCGCGTCTGGCTGCCGGATCAAGGCCCCGCCGTGGTGCTTGTCAAGGCCGGCGCCGTGCACGATATCAGCGCCCATGTGGCGACGGTTTCGGCCCTGCTGGAAGTGGCCGACCCGGTGGCCTACCTACGTGCGTTGCCTTTGCCCGACGCGTTGATCGAGTTGCCGGCGCTGCTGGCCAACAGCGACCCTGGCCAGCGTGACGCGCGCTTGCCTTGGCTGTTGGCACCGATCGACCTGCAAGCGGTGAAGGCCGCCGGTGTCACCTTCGCCGCCAGCTTGCTGGAGCGAGTGGTGGAGGAGCAAGCCAAGGGCGACCCGGCCAAGGCCGATGCCATCCGCGATACGCTGGCCAGCCGCATCGGTGCGGACCTCTCCCAGATCATCCCGGGCTCTGCCCAGGCCGAAGCGCTGCGCAAGGTCCTGGTGGAGCAGGGCCTGTGGTCGCAATACCTGGAGGTGGGCATCGGCCCGGATGCCGAAGTCTTCACCAAGGCGCAGCCACTGTCGGCGGTCGGGCATGGTGCCGACATCGGTATCCACCCCAAGTCGAGCTGGAACAACCCGGAGCCGGAAGTGGTACTGGCGGTGTCGAGCGACGGCAGCATCAAGGGCGCCATGCTCGGCAACGATGTCAACCTGCGCGACTTCGAGGGGCGCAGTGCCTTGCTGCTGTCCAAGGCCAAGGACAACAACGCCTCCACCTCGCTGGGGCCATTGCTGCGCCTGTTCGACGAGAGCTTCAGCCTGGACGATGTGCGTAACGCCGAAGTGGACCTGCGTGTCGAGGGCCAGGACGGCTTCATCCTGTCCGGCCGCAGCTCCATGCGCCAGATCAGCCGCGACCCCCAGGACCTGGTGCAGCAGACCCTCAACGAAAACCACCAGTATCCCGACGGTCTGGTGCTGTTTCTCGGTACCCTGTTCGCGCCCAAGCAGGACCGCGACCAGCCAGGCAACGGTTTTACCCACAAGCCCGGCGACCTGGTCGCCATCAGCAACGCGCAATTGGGCACCCTGTGCAACCGTGTCACCACCAGCGACCTCGCGCCGCAGTGGGGCTTCGGCCTGCGTGCGCTGATCGACAGCCTGAGCCGGCGCGGCCTGCTCGAGGCGGCGGTAACTGCGCGTCAACCTTGAGGGTTGCCGCACCAAGGATGAACGCAACAGGACCGACGGATCGCCAAGGCGCTGAAGGCGCCGCAACAATAATAATAAAGGCCACCCAATGAACCCTATGAAGAAGTATCAGCGCCTCACCGTTGTCTTCCTGCTGTTGATTGGCATCGTCAACTACCTGGACCGTAGCGCGCTGTCGATCGCCAACACCTCGATCCAGAAAGACATGATGATCAGCCCCTCGCAGATGGGCATTCTGTTGTCGGCCTTCTCCATTGCTTATGCCTTTGCCCAGTTGCCAATGGGTATGATCATCGACCGCCTGGGCAGCAAGATCGCCCTCGGCGCCTCGTTGCTGGCCTGGTCGGTGGCCCAGGCCACCTTTGGCATGGTCAGCAGCTTTGCCGGTTTCATGGGCTTGCGCGTGTTGCTGGGGATTGGCGAGGCGCCGATGTTCCCTTCGGCGGCCAAGGCCTTGTCGGAATGGTTCGATGCTAACGAACGCGGCACCCCGACCGGTATCGTCTGGTCCTCGACCTGTCTTGGCCCATGCCTGGCGCCACCCTTGCTGACGCTGTTCATGGTCAATTTCGGCTGGCGCGGCATGTTCATCATCACCGGGTTGATCGGTGTGGTGCTGGCGGTGTGCTGGTTGAGCTTCTACAAGAGCAAGGCGCAGTACCTGGCCGAGCTCGCTGCGCAAGGTAAACCGTTGCCTACCGAGTCCAAGCAGCCGCTGCCTGCGGCCAATCCACAGGCGCCGAAGGTGTCGTACTTTGCGGGTTGGCTCGACTTGTTCAAGCACCGCAGCACCTGGGGGGCGGTACTGGGCTTCATGGGCGTGATCTACATGCTCTGGCTGCACCTGACCTGGCTCCCCGGCTACTTTGAACGTGAGCACGGCCTGGACCTGTACAAGACTGCTTGGGTGGTTTCGCTGGCCTATGGCTTCGGTGCGGCGGGCACGATCGTCGCCGGGCGCTTCTGTGACTTGCTGGTCAAACGCGGCATGAGCATCCTTGGCAGCCGCAAATTCAGCGTGATCACCGGCCTGGTGCTGGCGGCGCTGTTCACCTTGCCGCTGTCCTTCGTCAGTGGCCTGACCGGCTGTGTGGTACTGCTGTGCCTGGCGCTGTTCAGCATCAACATGGCCAGTGCCACCGCGTGGATGATCGTCAACACCATCGTCGACAGCCCGCGGGTGGCGTCGTTTGGCTCGATCCAGAACTTCGGCGGCTACATTGCGGGCTCCGTGGCACCGATCGTCACCGGCTTCAGCATCCAGTACTCGGGTTCGTTCAACACGGCATTCATGATCAGCGCGATCGTGGCACTGTGCTCGGCGGTGGCTTACTTCCTGCTGCTGAAGGCACCGATCGGCAGTGCCAAGGCCGAGGCGGGGCCGATGGTTGGGGTGACCCAGTAACAGCCCTACTGCGCCACTGGACCTACGGCACTTGTCAGGTGTGGGTATCTGTATGTATAACCAGTACCCACATTCACTGCCCGACTTTGCCCCGTGATCGCCCATTCTGTCGACGACCCGTTCTATTACCTGCATAACTTCCGCCAGGTGCTGCTATGGGTCGAGCAGCGCTATGAAGACCTGCTCGATGACCAGGAGCTGGCGTTCATCCAGGCGTTTGCGCAATTGGACGCGCCGGCGCAGGCCTTGATGGTGCGTATGGTCATGCGCAAGGGCGAGCTGTTTCGCAGTGACAAGCTGACCTATGCCGAGATCGGCGACACCGCGCTGGCCTTGCAGCCGTTGCAGGCGTTGGGTTGGGTTCGGGAGCCTGCGCATCTGGAGCTGGAGCAGCTGTTCAGCTTGCTGCGCAAGGACGAACTGGCTTCGTGCTTCGCCGCCCAATTGAGCCGGCCGCGCGCCGCCAAGCACGACTTGCTCGCACAGCTTCAACCCCTGGGGCTAACGGCCAGGCCATTGCAGGCGTGGTTCCCCGGCAGTGACGTGCGCATTTTCCAGTGGTGCCTGCAGCCGCTGTGTGACCGCATGCGCCTGTTGTTCTTCGGCAACCTTTACCAGGACTGGTCGGACTTCGTGCTCGCCGACCTGGGCTTGCTGCGCTACGAGCACGTGCCTTTCAGCACCGATTCGCGCGCCTTGCGCCATCGCGCCGAGGTCGATCTGGCCATGGCCTTGCACCAGTGCGCCGAGCGCCTGGAGCAGGGCGATGATCCGCTGTCGATTCTGGGGGCGATGGCAGGGCTGCACAGTGACAACCCTTGGTTGGCCCGGCGCCATGCGCGCCTGCTGTTTGCCCTGGGCCAGCAATGCGAGCGCCAGGGCGACTGGGACCAGGCCATGGCTGTCTACGGCCAGTGCAGCCATGCGCAAGCGCGAATCCGTCAGGTGCGTGTACTGGAACGTAGCGAACAATGGCCGCAGGCCCATGCACTGGCACAGCAGCTGGCCGCGGCCCCGGCCAATGCGCTGGAGGTGCAGGCGCTCGAACGCATGCTGCCGCGCCTGGCCCGCAAACTTGGCGGCCCGCCACAACGTCGTCAGCGTGCTGCGCCGCTGCATTTGATCGAACTTGAGCTGCCGCGTGAACACGCAGCCCTGGGTGTGGAGGAGGCTGTGCGCCAGCACTTGGCCGAAGCCGGCGGGCAGGTTCATTACGTGGAAAACACACTGTTCAACAGCTTGTTCGGCCTGTTGTGCTGGGAGGCTATTTTCGCGCCGGTACCGGGTGCCTTTTTCAACCCGTTCCAGGCCGCGCCACAAGACCTGCACGACAGCGACTTCCAGCAACGGCGCAGTGCGTTGTTCGACCGCTGCCTGGGGCGGCTCGACGAGGGTAGCCACCGCCAGGCCATTCTCGATTGCTACGCCGCCAAGCACGGCCTGCAGTCGCCGTTCGTGTTCTGGCCGATGCTCAGCGAAGCCTTGCTCGAACAGGCACTGGCCTGCCTGCCGGCCGCGCACCTGAAGCAGTGCTTTCTGCGCCTGTTGCAGGACATCCGCAACAACCGCGCCGGGATGCCTGATCTGATCCAGTTCTGGCCCGAGCAGGGCGGCTACCGCATGGTCGAGGTCAAGGGGCCGGGCGACCGCCTGCAAGACAACCAATTACGCTGGCTAGAGTTTTGCCGTGCCCAAGGTTTGCCCGTTGCAGTGTGCCATGTGCGCTGGAGCGAGGCGGCGTGAGCTACAGCGTGGCGGTGCGTGCCCTGTGCGAGTTCAGTGCCAAGGTTGGCGACCTGGACCTGCGCTTTACCCCGTCGCCCACGGCCCAGGAAGGCATCGAGGGGCACCGTCGGGTAGTGGCGCAGCGTGCGGCCGATTACGAGTCGGAGGTGGCCCTTGAGGGGCAGTTCGAAAGCCTGCGGGTGCGAGGCCGAGCCGACGGTTACGACCCCAGTTGCAACCGCTTGGAAGAGATAAAGACCTACCGCGGCGACCTTACGCGCCAGCCGGCCAACCATCGCCAACTGCACTGGGCCCAGGCCAAGGTCTACGCCTGGTTGATGTGCCAAGCGCGGCAATTGCCGGCCATCGAAGTGGCCCTGGTCTACCTGGACGTGGACAGCGACGGCCAGACGCTGATCAGCGAGCACCACACGGCTGCCGCGCTGCAAGCGTTCTTCGATACCCAGTGCCGCTGCTTTCTGGCTTGGGCGCAGCGTCAGCAAGGCCGACTGGCCGAGCGTGACCGCGATCTGCAGGCGCTGGGGTTTCCCTATGCGCAATTCCGCCAGGGCCAGCGGCAATTGGCCGAGACCCTGTACAAGGCTGTCAGCACCGGCCGATGCCTGATGGCTCAGGCCAGTACCGGTATCGGCAAGACCCTGGGCACCTTGTTCCCGTTGCTCAAGGCGATGGTGCCGCAGCAGCTCGACAAAGTGTTCTTTCTGACGGCCAAGACGCCGGGCCGTGCGCTGGCCCTCGATGCCATGCGCCAGATCACCGATGCCACGCCGCAACCGGCCTTGCGCACCTTGGAGCTGATCGCCCGCGACAAGGCCTGCGAGTACCCCGACAAAGCCTGCCATGGCGAGTCCTGCCCGTTGGCGCAAGGCTTCTACGACCGCCTGCCCGCCGCGCGCGAGGCAGCAGCAGGGGTGCCGTTGCTGGACCGTGCCAGCCTGCGCGAGGTGGCCTTGGCGCATCAGGTTTGCCCTTATTACCTGGGCCAGGAAATGGCCCGCTGGGTCGACCTGGTGGTGGCCGACTACAACTATTACTTCGATGCCCATGCCTTGCTGTTCGGCTTGGCCCAGGCTAACCAATGGCGGGTGGCGGTGCTGGTGGACGAAGCGCACAACTTGGTCGAGCGCGGTCGCGGCATGTACAGCGCCAGCCTCGATCAAAGCCAGTTGCTCGCCTTGCGCCAGAGCAAACCGCAAGGGCTGACCCGTGCGCTGGACCGCCTCAACCGGCAGTGGAACGCGTTGTACAAAGAGCAGCGTGCACCGTATCAGGCCAGCGAGCAGTTGCCGGAGGCCTTCATACGCGCCCTGCAGCAGTGCATCGGGCTGATCCAGGAGCGCATGAATCAGGCACCAGCCGAGGTAGATGCGCAAGTGCTGCAGTTCTTCTACCAGGCGTTGCAGTTCAGCCGGGTGGCTGAATTGTTCGACGAGCATTTCATCTTCGACATCAGCCAGCGCGAAGGCCAGCGCAAGCGGCGCCTGGCCACCCTGTGCCTGCGCAATGTCACCCCGGCGCGGCTGCTGGCCCCACGCATGCAGGCGGCGCGCAGTGTGACGCTGTTTTCCGCCACGCTGAGCCCTCGGCATTTCTACAGCGACTTGCTCGGCATGCCGGCCGACACGGCCTGGTTGGAGGTGGCAGCGCCGTTTCGCGCCGAACAACTCGAAGTACGCATCGCCAGCCAGGTCTCGACCCGTTACCGAGAACGCCAGGCTTCGCTGGCGCCAATCGTCGAGCTGATCGCCGAGCAGTACCAGCGCATGCCCGGTAACTACCTGGCCTTTTTCAGCAGCTTCGAATACCTGCAGCAGGTGGCCGGCTTGCTGGCAGAGCGGCATGCCGACATTCCCCTGTGGGCGCAGGCGGCAGGCATGGATGAAGAGGCGCGTCAGGCATTTCTCGACCGCTTCGTAGCGGATGGCTGCGGGGTGGGTTTTGCGGTGCTGGGGGGCGCGTTCGGGGAAGGGGTCGATTTACCCGGCACGCGCTTGATCGGGGCGTTTGTCGCGACCCTCGGGCTGCCCCAGGTCAACCCCGTCAACGAGCAGTTCAAGCAGCGCCTGGGGCGCCAGTTTGGCGCAGGCTTTGATTACGCCTACCTCTACCCAGGCGTGCGCAAGGTCATTCAGGCGGCGGGCAGGGTCATTCGGGGGGACCAGGACCAAGGCGTGCTGGTGTTGATCGACGAACGCTTTGCCGAACCACGGGTTCAGCAAATGTTTCCCAGTTGGTGGCGGTCGGGCGGTGCGTGACGCTTGCCGCTGCCCTTGGCGCCGTTCACCGCTGGTCAAACTGTGGACGGGTAGGCGGGCTTGGGTTCGTTATGCGGGCGTCAGTTGGGGTAACATTACCCTCCGCGCCGTCTTCAAACCCCTTGAATATCAAGGTGATGGCACTGCTCCAAGCCCGAATGGCCATGCGTTGTCATTTGGGCTTGCTTTCATGTCGAATAGACTCGCTTCACGCTTTGGCTGTCCCCGTACCGGTCCAAGCGTCGCTACAGGATTCACGTTGTGACCGATCTCTCGAAAAATCCGCTGCTGCAGTACATGGCCCGCCTGGCGCCGTCGAGCCAGCAAACCATGCGCTACATCCTTCAGGACGCGGCCGACCGGCTGGGTTTCGTCGACTGCAACCTTGTCGATGTACCGTGGCACTTGCTCGAACCTGGGCATGTGATCGGCTTGGTAGCGGCATTGCGCGAGGATGGGTACGCCCCTAACAGTTCGTCGCTGTATGTGAATGCGGTGCGTGGGGTGATGAACGAGGCGTGGCGCCAGGGCCTGATCGACCATGAGCAGCTGTTGAGGATCCGCGAGGTCAAGCCGGCGACCGGTAGCCGCCTGCCACCGGGGCGCAACCTGCGGCGCAGCCTGATCCGTGAGTTGATGGACGTGTGCGCGGCCGACCCTCGGCCGCAAGGTGTGCGGGACGCGGCGATCATTGCCTTGCTGTACGGCACCGGCATGCGCAAGTCGGAGTCGGTCGACATCGACCTGGACCAGGTCGACTTCGACGCTCGCAGCCTGCAGGTACTGGGCAAGGGCAACCGGCAGTTGATCAAGTATGCGCCGCCTTGGGCGTTCGAAAAGCTGCAGGCGTGGCTGGACCTGCGTCGCAACGATTTGCCGGAGGGGGCAGCGGACGACCCGTTCCTGTTCAACCGCATTCGCCGGGGCAACCACATTACCCGCGCCCGCATCACCAAGCATGCGATCTACTACATTGCGCGCCAACGCGGTGCCCAGGTGGGTGTGAAGATCATGCCCCATGATTTTCGCCGTGCATTCATCACCCGGGTTATTGAAGAGCACGACCTGTCGATTGCCCAGAAGCTCGCGCACCATGCCAATATCCAGACCACGGCCAGTTACGATCGCCGGGATGACAACGAACGGCGGCGGGCGGTAGACCGCTTCGATTACTGAAGCCTCACTGCCTAGCTGTCTGTAGGAGCAGCCTTGTGCTGCGAAGAGGCCGTTGTAAGCAGTGGAGATTGCAGGTGCTTACACCGGCCTCTTCGCAGCACAAGGCTGCTCCTACAAAAAACAAAGCTGATTACATTCGGGCACCGAAACAGGGCCTTCGTGCGCCCTCGCTTTGTGCGCGCCACCCCTGTGTGCCCGATGCCAGAGCGGTCGCGCTGACGATTTCATTTTTGTTCACCTGCGTAGTTGGCCCGCAACCTGCTATATCCAGCCTGAGAATTTGATCGAGTGGTCAGGCTGGCAGCCCTCAAGCGCCGCCTGCCTGGCCCTCTAAACGGCCACCAGGCCACGGATATCAGGGGCCGCAGGATGTCGCTCGCGGAGCAGATCGAACAACAACAAGACGACGCAGGCTGGAGCGCCTTCCTGCAGTTGCGCTTTACCCATCGCGATGGTGTGACCCGCCTTGGTGCGCGGCGGCATTTTGGACCTCTTTTGGTGCAGCGGCCTTTCTATCCCGAGGGCGCGCCGTGCCATGTCTATGTGCTGCATCCGCCCGGCGGCATCGTTGCCGGTGACCGGCTGGAACTCGACATCCACCTTGAACCTGGCAGCCACGCCTTGCTGACCATGCCCGGCGCGAGCAAGTTCTACCGCAGCATTGGCCCCACCGCACGGCTGGCCCAGCGTTTTCACCTGGCCGCCGACAGCACCCTGGAATGGCTGCCTCAAGACAGCATTTTCTTCGCCGGTGCCCGTGCCAGCCTCGACAGCCGCTTCACCCTGGCGCCAGGCGCCCGGTTGCTGGCCTGGGAAACCCTGTGCCTGGGCCGCCCGGTGATGAATGAGCGCTTCGATCACGGCGCCCTCGACAGCCGCTTGCACATCGAAATGCCCGATGACCCAGGCCTGTACGAGCGCCTGCGCATCGAAGGCGGGCAATTAGGCAAGCTCGGTGGGCATCCCTTGGTCGCCACCTTTTGCGCCGCCCCGGCGGACCCTGCGCTGCTGGAGCACGTCCGGGCCTTGCTCGATGAGCTGGACAACCCCGCTGGCGCCACCCTGATCGGCTCGCTGCTGGTCATCCGCCTGCTCGACCACGACAACCAACACCTGCAACACACCTTGCAACGCCTCTGGCATGCCTTGCGCCCGGCCGTCCTCGGCCTGCCGGCATGCCCGCCGCGTATCTGGGCTACCTGAGAGAAGCGCCATGGAGCTGACCCCAAGAGAGAAAGACAAACTGCTGCTGTTCACCGCCGCGTTGCTGGCGGAGCGGCGCCTGGCCCGCGGCCTGAAACTCAACTACCCGGAAGCGGTGGCGCTGATCAGTGCCGCCGTGCTCGAGGGCGCCCGGGATGGCCGCACGGTGGCCGAGCTGATGAGCCTGGGCCGTGAAGTGTTGAGCCATGAGCAAGTTATGCCCGGCGTCGCTGAAATGATCCACGACGTGCAGGTCGAGGCGACCTTCCCCGATGGCACCAAACTGGTGACCGTGCATGACCCTATCGTCTGATACAGCCCAGGAGCCCAGCATGATCCCAGGTGAAATCCAGGTCGCCGCCGGCGACATCGAGCTCAACAGCGGCCGCGCGACGGTGAGCGTCAGCGTGGCCAACCACGGCGACCGGCCCGTGCAGGTCGGCTCGCACTACCACTTCTACGAGGTCAACGACGCACTGGTGTTCGAGCGTGCGCCTACCCTGGGCTTTCGCCTGGACATTCCAGCCGGCACCGCCGTGCGCTTCGAACCGGGCCAGGCCCGCACCGTGCAACTGGTTGCCTATGCCGGCAAGCGCGAGGTCTATGGCTTCCAGGGCAAGGTGATGGGCGCACTGGAGGGCAGGGCATGAGCCGTATTTCCCGCCAGGCCTATGCCGACATGTTCGGCCCCACCGTGGGCGACCGCGTGCGACTGGCCGATACCGCGCTGTGGGTGGAGGTCGAGAAAGACTTCACCGTGTATGGCGAAGAGGTCAAGTTCGGCGGTGGCAAGGTCATCCGCGATGGCATGGGGCAAGGCCAGATGCTGGCGGCCGAAGCCATGGACCTGGTGCTGACCAACGCGTTGATCATCGATCACTGGGGTATCGTCAAGGCAGACATTGGCGTCAAGCACGGCCGCATCGCTGCCATTGGCAAGGCCGGCAACCCCGATGTGCAACCAGGGGTCACCGTGCCAGTCGGCCCAGGCACCGAGGTGATCGCTGCGGAAGGCAAGATCGTCACCGCTGGCGGCATCGACTCGCACATCCACTTCATCTGCCCACAGCAGGTGGAGGAGGCCCTTACCAGCGGCGTCACCACCTTCATCGGTGGCGGCACGGGGCCGGCCACCGGTACCAACGCCACCACCTGCACCCCTGGCCCGTGGTACCTGGCGCGCATGCTCCAGGCCGCCGACAGCCTGCCCATCAATATCGGCCTGCTGGGCAAAGGCAATGCGTCGCGCCCCGAGGCATTGCGCGAGCAGATCGCGGCGGGCGCCGTCGGCCTGAAACTGCACGAGGACTGGGGCTCGACCCCGGCAGCCATCGACTGTTGCCTGGGCGTGGCCGAGGAAATGGACATCCAGGTGGCGATCCACACCGACACCCTCAACGAGTCCGGTTGCATCGAAGACACCCTGGCGGCCATTGGTGACCGCACCATCCACACCTTCCATACCGAGGGCGCAGGCGGTGGCCATGCGCCAGACATCATCCGCGCTGCAGGGCAGGCCAACGTGCTGCCGTCCTCGACCAACCCGACCTTGCCGTACACCGTCAACACTGTCGACGAGCACCTGGACATGCTCATGGTCTGCCACCACCTGGACCCGAGCATCGCCGAGGACGTGGCGTTCGCCGAGTCACGCATCCGCCGCGAGACCATCGCTGCCGAGGACATCCTGCATGACATGGGTGCGTTCGCCATGACCTCGTCCGACTCCCAGGCCATGGGCCGCGTGGGGGAAGTGGTGCTGCGCACCTGGCAGGTGGCGCACCAGATGAAGCTGCGCCGTGGGCCTTTGGCGCCGGACAACAGCTACAGCGACAACTTCCGAGTCAAGCGCTACATCGCCAAGTACACCCTCAACCCAGCGTTGACCCACGGCATTGCCCATGAAGTGGGTTCCGTGGAGGTGGGCAAGCTGGCTGACCTGGTGCTGTGGGCTCCGGCCTTTTTTGCGGTCAAGCCCGCCTTGGTGATCAAGGGCGGGATGATCGTCACCGCGCCCATGGGTGATATCAATGGCTCGATCCCGACGCCGCAACCCGTGCACTACCGGCCGATGTTCGGCGCCTTGGGCGCGGCGCGGCACGCCACGCGGATGACCTTTCTGTCGCAGGCCGCCATGGACAGCGGCCTGGCCGAAGCACTCAACCTGCGCAGCCTGATCGGTGTGGCCCACGGCTGCCGACGGGTGCGCAAGGCCGACATGGTCCACAACACCTTGCAGCCGGTCATCGAAGTCGATGCGCAGACCTACCAGGTGCGTGCCGACGGCGAGTTGCTGGTGTGCGAACCGGCCAGCGAACTGCCGCTCGCCCAGCGTTACTTCCTGTTCTGAAGGAGCACAGATGATAGTCCTGACTCGCCGGGTCACCGAACCCGGCTCGCTTGCCGAAACCGGCACCGTCACCCTGGATGTGGACAGCCGCATCAAGAGCCGCCTGCGGGTAACCCTCGACGACGGCCGCGACGCCGGGCTGATGCTCGCACGCGGCCACCTGCTGCGCGGCGGTGAACTGCTGGCCGATGCCGATGGCAGCCAGGTCATTCGCGTGCTGGCCGCACCAGAAACGGTGTCGACGGTACGTTGCGCCGACCCGCACTTGCTGGCACGGGCCGCCTACCACTTAGGCAACCGTCATGTGCCGCTGCAGATCGAACCTGGCCTGCTGCGCTACCAGCACGACTATGTGCTGGACGACATGCTGCGTGGCCTGGGCATGACGGTGGAAACCGAACTGGCACCGTTCGAACCCGAGGCGGGCGCCTACCAGAGCGCGCCGCACAGCCATAGCCACAGCCATGGCAACGACCACCCATTCGTGCGCCTGCCTGCCCATTCCTGAACTGCCCTGGAGCTACTGATGAAAAAGACGTTCGCCCTGTTTCTGCTGATGCTGGCGGTGCCGGCCTTCGCCCACCCCGGCCACGACAGTAACCCGTTGCAGGACGGCCTGCTGCACCCGCTGACTGGCCTGGACCACTTACTGATGCTGCTGGGTACTGGCGTGCTCGCAGCGCTGACCCGACGCAACCTGACCTTGCCTTTGGCAACCCTGGCGGCGATGTTTGGTGGCGCGGTGTGCGGCCATCTGTTTGGGGATGTGTTGGGCATGGAAACGATGATCAGCGTGTCGTTGCTGGTCGCCGCCGGGGCCCTGTTGCTGCCTAGCCGCCAACTGTTGCTGGCGCTGGCCATGCCGGTGTTCGCCCTGTTTCACGGCTGGGCGCATGGCGTTGAAGCCACGCCCAGCGCGTTCTGGCAGTTCAGTGCTGGCTTCGTGACCGTCAGCGGCCTGCTGCTGGTGGCCGGGTTCGCGGTGGGTTGCTTGCTGCGCCGCCACAGCGGCCTGCAAAAAGCCTTCGGTGGTGGCCTGCTGGCCGGCGCCGCACTGGTACTGGCCGGTTGATGGACAGCGACCTGGCGCTGTTGCGCTTGCTGCAACTGGCCAGCCCGGGTTTGCCAGTGGGTGGGTTCACCTACTCGCAAGGCCTGGAGTGGGCCGTCGAAGCGGGTTGGGTGCAGGATATCGCCAGCTTCAGTGCCTGGCAGCGCGAGCAGTTGCACGACACCCTGGTCTGCGTCGACTGGCCCGTGCTGGCACGCCTGTATCAGGCCTGCCTGGCCACGGATGCTCAAGCATTCAGCCAATGGAGCCGCTTTCTGCTGGCCAACCGGGAAACCGCGGAGTTGCGCCTGGAAGAACAACAGCGTGGCTCGGCGCTGGCACGCCTGCTCGATGGCTGGCAATTGGGGCAGGACCCCGCCTGGCGGGCCAGCCTTGAACTCAGCCAACTGGGCGGTATGGCCTGGCTCGGCGCCTACTGGTCGATCCCGCTGCGTCAGTTGGCGCTGGGCATTGGCTTCGCCTGGCTCGAAGGCGCAGTGATGGCCGGGGTCAAGCTGGTGCCGTTCGGCCAGCAGGCGGCGCAAACCTTGCTGCGCGACCTGGGCCAGGACTTACCCGCCGTACTCGACCAGGCGCTGGCCCTGGGCGATGACCAGCTCGGTGGCGGCCTGCCATTGCTGGCGATTGCTTCATCGCGACATGAAACCCAATACACCCGTTTGTTCCGCTCCTGAGGACTGCCTTCATGCAAAGCTATCAACAACCCCTGCGCGTCGGTGTCGGCGGCCCGGTAGGTTCTGGCAAGACCGCGCTGCTCGAAGCCTTGTGCAAGGCCATGCGCGATCATTATCAGATCGCCGTGGTGACCAACGACATCTACACCAAAGAGGACCAACGCATCCTCACCGAGGCCGGTGCACTGGAGCCTGAGCGCATTGTCGGCGTGGAAACCGGCGGCTGCCCACACACGGCGATCCGCGAAGACGCCTCGATGAACCTGGCGGCGGTGGAGGCCTTGGCGCGCAAGTTCGGTAACCTTGAAGTGATCTTCGTGGAGAGCGGGGGCGACAACCTCAGCGCCACGTTCAGCCCAGAGCTGGCCGACCTGACCATCTACGTCATCGATGTTGCCGAGGGTGAGAAGATCCCGCGCAAGGGCGGACCGGGGATTACCAAGTCTGACTTCCTGGTGATCAACAAGACTGACCTTGCGCCTTACGTCGGTGCATCGCTGGAGGTGATGGAGCGCGACACCCAGCGCATGCGCCCGCAGCGGCCATGGACATTCAGTAACCTGAAAAAGGGCGAAGGGCTGCAGGCGGTGATCGATTTCATCGTTGAGCGCGGGATGCTTGGTGTGCGCGGCTAGCCGGCATGCAATACGCGTGTAGGAGCAGCCTTGTGCTGCGAAGAGGCCGGAAGCTACACAGTGAAATGTCGCTGCTTTCACCGGCCTCTTCGCAGCACAAGGCTGCGCCTACAGGGCAACATTCAGGGCAGGCTTGCATCAGTCATGGCAACAATGCGCCTTGCCGGTCTGCCCTTCATAGCGGTCATGGTGCCGCACCCAGTCCATGGTTCCGGCCTCGTTACGCCCCAACGGCGCAATGTCGAGGAAGTTGTAGGTATTGACCAGAATGTCCAGCCCGCGGGCATAGGTTGAGTACGTGTGGTACACGCTGCCGTCCGCGTCAAGGTAGAACGCACTCAGCCCCGGCAACTCGCTTTCGCTGCCTTCATAAGGCTCATAGTTGTACTGCCGAGGCGCGTCGCTGCCCACGCTGACGCCAAAGTCTTCATTGAACCCGCTACCTGCGGACGAGTACCACGAAAACTGCCAGCCCATGCGCTGGCGAAATGCCTGGAACTCGGCGTAGGGCGCCCGGGAGACGGCCACCAGCGATACATCGTGGTGCGCCAGGTGCAGGTTCGCGCCGTCAAAATGGTCGGCCAGGAAAGAGCAGCCTGGGCAACCTTCACGCCAGCCCTCGGCGAACATGAAGTGATAGAGCAACAGCTGGCTGCGCCCGGCGAACAGTTGGGCCAGGCTCAGTTCGCCCTCCGGCCCCTGGAATCGATAGGGTTGTTCGACCTTCACCCAGGGCAAAGCGCGACGTGCTGCAGCCAGCTCGTCGCGTTGATGGGTGAAGGCTTTTTCGTGCAGCCATAGCTGTCGGCGTGCTGCCAGCCACTGGCTGCGGGAGACCACCTCATGCCTGTTTTCACTGCTCATGGTGCTGACTCCAGGGTAGGGATTCAGCACTGGTCGAGCGGGGCAGGGCCAGATCGACAGGCATCGAAGGCGGTGCGATGAACGGTGGGCTTGGCGTCAGCCCGAATGGGCGATAGGGTCGTCGGTCAGTTCATCCGACGCGTCGCTTTCCCCAGGTAATGCGGTAATCACACTGAAGTCGCTGACTTCGACCGCACCGCCGCCATACCCCAGCAGGTGGAAGGAAAACGCCTTGCGCTCGGTCGGGTTGTCAAAGCTGAACTCCATTTCCAGTGGCTGATCCGCCGTCACGCGGATTTCTTCTGGTAGCCCCAATGGCACATCTTGCTCCAGTTGCTTGGCCTTGAGCTGAATGTAGGCCGCACGACGTGGGTCCAGCGAGCGCACCTTGACCCGTACACGGGTGTGCGAGCCGCCGGGCATCTCCAGGTACTGCGCACCGATCAGGTTGTCGGCCCAGTCATCGTGAATGCGCTTGCGCAACTTTATCGGTGATGGGCCGCCGAACTGGTAGCGCAGGTTGAGCGGCGTTTGCAGCAGCGACTGGTCGAGGGTGCCGGCCAGGGTAACGACCTGCTGGCCGAGCATGTCGTCACCGGTGCCGAGGTAGCGCGCCTGGTCGGCGATGAAACCTTCACTGGCATAGCGTCGGCAGCGCTGCTGGAAGTCGCATTCGGTGAACACGCCTTGGCCGTTGTGGTAACGCAGCATGCCGTTGGTGTAGGCGATCATCTCGCGGCCAGTGTCGTAATCGCGGTACAGCGAGCGGCCACCCAGTGCGACGGGGATCGGCAAGGCGAAGTAGTCGAGCAGCGACGTGGTCAGGTCGATATGGCCATAGGTGCCGCGCTTGATAGTGGGTAGCTCCGCCTGCTCCGGCGCCAGGGTGAGGTTGAAACCCCACGAGGATGCCAGGCGCACGCCGTCTATGCCGTGGGACTCGTCGGAAGTGACTACCACCAGGGTGTCCTTGAGCACACCCTGGCGTTCGAGGTTATCGAGAAACGCGCCGATTGCATCGTCCAGGTAGGCGACGGCAGCCTGCTTGGGCGTGTCGTAGCGCTCGAGGTAAGCCGCCGGTGCCGAATAAGGCTGGTGAGTGCCCACGGTCAGCAGGGTCAGCATCCAGGGTTTGTCTTGTTTCCTCAGCTGGCCGACATAGTCCAGGGCACCTTCGAAGAAAGCGCGGTCGTCCTTGCCCCAAGGGAATTCCAGGTAGTTCTTGTTGCGGAACCACTCCAGGCCATGCACCGAATCGAAACCGATGTGCGGCATGATGCGGTCCTTGGCCATGAAGCGCAGCCCAGCACCCTGTAGGTAGTGGGTGGTGAACCCGGCCTGGCGCAACTGTGCCGGCAGGCAGGCCTGGTTACGGTCGTTCTGGGTCAGCAGTTCGACGCCCTTAGGCGTGCCGTTGGCCAGCTTGTCGTAATCACCGCACAGCATCGCGTACAGGCCACGGATGGTCTGGTGGGTGTGCAGCACATAATCCGGGGTGTTCATGCCGCGTTCGGCCCAACGGCTGAGCTTTGGCATCAGGTCTTCGTCGAAGCGGCTGTGCAGGGCCTGGCGGTTGGCGCGAATGTAGGCCCCGGGGATGCCTTCGACGGTGATGACCAACAGGTTGCGTGCACTGCCCGGTGCCTTGAGCAGCTTCTGGCCATGCAGGTCGGACTGGGTCAGGCCACTGCTGGGCAAGGGCGTGACCACCTGTTCCTGGCCGGCCCAGCCCAGGGCCTGGCGCTGCAGGCTACCGACGCCGGCCGACAGCACCTGATGCGAGAGGTTGTACTGCCGCCACTGCTCGGCATCGGAAGGCGCCAGGTGTTGGCTGCCCCAGTGCGCGCCAAACAGCAGCAGCGTAACTGCCCAGGCCTTGCGGGGCAGGGGGGCGACACGTTGGCCGCGGCTGCTCCAGACGCTGAGCAACCAGCCCAGCACGCCGGCCGCCAAGAGCCAGGGCAACCAGCCATGCGCGAGGCCGCCGCCGGTTGAGTTCTCCATGAATTGGGAGTCGGTCAGGTAGCCGAGGTCGGCGCTGGTGGGCAGCCTGCCCACCGCGCTCACCAGCTCGGCCGACACCACCCAGAGCGCCGCCCAGGCCAGCAGAACCGGCAACGCCAGCCACCACGGCCGGCGGTGCAGCAGCAAGACCAGCAGGCTGCCGAGGGCCAGGTCGGACAGATAACCGAGCGGGTTGGACCAACCCAGCATGGCGCGCGTACCCAGTGGGATCACCAGCACCAGGCCCGCCAAAGCGACGAGCCGGGTGCGTGGGTGGTCGAACAGGTTCTTCACAGAAAACTTCCCTTTTGCCATTAAATCGTCATGCAACTGTGCTGAATGATAACAGGCTGGGCCAGGGAATACGGCGGGCTACAAGGCTGGTAACCAAATGCCGGGCTGGCTTGCGCAGGCCCGGCAGGCGGCTGGGGGTCAGAAGTAGTAGGGGAATTTGAGGCTGAAGGAGAAGTCTGGCGCATCGTCGGTCAGGCCAATCGAGAGGTTGGGCACGATGGTCAGGTTGTCGCTGGCCGCAAAGGTCATGCCGATGTTGAAGTTGGCTGAGTTGTAATCGCTGTTGCTGATCGATTGCCAGTCGCCGCCATCCGGCTTGATCTTGCTCTTGCGGGCAAACTGGTCGGAAACCGAGAACGACATGCTCATCTTCTCGTTCAAGGCAAAGGCGATACCGGCCCCGACTTGCCAGGAGTCGCCGAGTTTCACGTCACCCGGCACCTTGCTGTTGACCTGGGGGCTGATGTCGCTGAACGAGTCTTCCATGTTGTAGGTGTAGGACAGGCTGCCGAACAGCACGGCGGGGTCGAAGGTCTTGACCAGCGAGATGCCCGGTGTAATCGCCCATACGCCGTTGCCGGTCGGCAGGCTTTCCGGCACCGACAGGTTGTCGTTGCCTGGTACCTCGCGCAGCTTGATGCCGTACGGGTCCTTGCCGGTGGGCGCTTTGACCCGCAGTGTTGCCACCGCATCGGGCCAGTTTTCGGACTCGTCCATGAACTTGTAGGCAACGCCGACGTTGATATCGCCGATTTCCGGGTCGCGGGTGACGGTTTCATCACTGGTGACCGGGGCTGCACCACCGGCGCCGCCAGACGAGTAGGTCGATTCGCGGTAGACCACTGGAACGTTAATGTCGAACTGCCAGCGCTGCGCCAGGTTGTAGCGGGCGGTCATGTCCAGGGTCCAGTTGTCTGCCTTGATGCGGTCCAGGTTGATGTTGCCGAGGAAAATCGAGTCCAGCGCAAGGAAGCCGTTGAGCACCAGTGCGCGGGTGTCGTAATGGGTGTAGGTCACGCCGGTTTCGAAGCTGAACTTGCCGCCACCGAAGAAGCCGCTGGCCTCGTCGTACAGGTTGGACACACTTTGCGCAGGTTCGGAATCGTCCTTGAGCGATTGGCCATAGGAGCTGCCGGTGGTGCCTGGCGCCCCGGCGGCGACAGTCTGGCCGCCTTTGACCGTTTCGGCCGGGGATTTGGTCAACCGTTTAGGCTGCGGCGCCGCCGGGGTCTCCTCCACCTGGCGAACCCGCTGTTCAAGGACCATCAACGCTTGCTGCTGCGCTTCGTAGCGCTGTTTCAACGCCATCAGTTCTTGTTTCAGGGCCTCAACCTGTGGGTCGACTGCTGCATAAAGGGCGGTGGATGGGGCCAGGGTAGTCAAACAGACAAAAGCTCTGAACGTTAACGATCGGTGCATGGATATGCCGTCCCTTCCGACTACTTTTGATGAGACTGAGCGTAGATCAGTATCCGAGAGTGCGAAGACCTTTGAGCTGGTCGAGGCTACCGTTCAGCGAAGCGGCCGTGGGTACGTTCTCGCGCATGACGACGTTGAGGGAGGTGAGGTTGCTGACCTGGTTGCCGTTGCCAAGCAACGTCGTGTTCTGCGTCAGGCCCCCTTGGGCCAGGCGTTGCACAGTGCTGCCCTGGTTGTTGGCGGCATTGATATTGAGCTGCACGCCCACGCCGGTGGACGAAACGCTCAGCGCGCCTGCGCCGTTTTCGCCGACCAGGGTCGAGCCTGCGGTCAGTGCCTGGCCCTGCGGTTGGGCCACGGGCGCCTGGTTGGCCTTGGTGACGTTGATGTCGACATTGTTATAGGCGGTGTTGTTGTCGCCCGCCGCACGCACCACCTGGGTCACCCCTTCGGTGGTGGTCAGCCCGCTGCCGCCGCTGACCGCACCGGTGCCGGGCGCAGGGCTGGCACTTTGCGAATGGGCCGCACTGGTGCCTTTTTCGTCGATCATCGACACATAGAACTGCGGTTTTATGGTGTTTTGCTGCACTTGCAGCGTCGACGATGCCCCGATCACGTCGCCCTTAGCGTTCTGCCAGGTGCTGGTCATGACGATGCCGAAGCTGACGATCCGCCCCGGCATCACATAGCGCCCGCGCAGGTTCGCCAACTCCTGATCCTTCAGTTCGATGGGGGTGAGCGGCTGTGCGTGGGTCGGAAGGCTGGCGGCCAGGCATGCCACGGCTAGCCAGAATGGAATCTTCATTGGATGCTCCCGGAGCGTCGTGCTCCCAATCGTTAGAAGAACCGTTAGAAAAAGTCGCTTTTGATGAAGCCGAAATCCAGCAGCTCTGCGTCCTGTACCGGGGTGAAGTTATTGACGCGGCCCTTGGCAGTCAGTGGCAGAGGCGGGTCGAGCAGGGCATTGCCCTTGTCATAACCCTGGCCGATCACGGCGAAGATGATGCCGTTCCAGCCTTTGAGGAAGTCCTCGACCTTGAAGCGTTTGTGGCCCAGCACAGGGTCACCGATGTACACCCAGCCGTTGTCGACCTTTTGCATGACCACAAAGTGCTTGTAGCCACGGATGTCCATCAGCACCACGACCGGGATACGCACGCTGGTCAGGGTTTCGGGTGCTACCCGGTACCCACGGGCGCGCATGCCCAGGCTTTCCACGTAGCGTTTCATGTCGAGCATGGAGAAGCCCTGCGTGCGCACCAGGTCTTGATCGGCGTGCGCCAGCATGCCTTCGATGATGTGTTGTTCGTCCACGTCGAGCCAGTAGGCCTGGCGCAGGATGGTGGCCAGCGCCGCGGCGCCACAACTGAAGTCGGTTTTTTGTTGCACCAGGTCGGCGAACTTGCGCTCGCGCACACTCTGGATGGGTTTGAACACCACCGCGCCACCGGGCAGCACGGACAACGGCATTTGTGCAGCTTCGCTCACGCTGGCCAGGCACAGCAAAAACGCCAAGGCGAAAATACGCATGATCGGGTGCCTTCTTGTTCTGGTTGAAAAAGGCCCCCCGCAGGGGGCCTCGAGGCTATAGCCGTTAGAACGAGGTGTTGGAGATGGCCAGCGAGTTGCTTTGCTGGTTGCCCACACCGGCTGCCACGTTGACGCCCAGGTTGCCGCTGCCACCATTCACCGAACCGCTCAGGGTTGCAGTGTTGGTCACAGGGTTGGCCCAGCCGGTTGGGGTCAGCACTTGGAAGGACACGGTGTTGCTCAGGTCATACGAGCTGCTTTCGCTGAAGCTTTTCGACACGTCGTTAGACGATTGATTGGCTTTTTCGCCCGATTTTTCGTACGCAGACTCCGAAGCGTTTGCGTAAGAAGAATCGTGGGCTTTCTCATACGAAGAGTCGCGGGACTTCTCGTACGAAGAGTCGCGAGACTTGTCGTACGAAGAGTTGCGGGTCTTGTCGTAGGAGGAGTCGAACGCTTTTTCGAACGACGAGTCGTAGGCGCTTTCATGCGACTTGTCGATCGAAGCATCGAGCGACGCATTGAGCGAAGCATCGAAGCTGTCGGTACGGGTGCGTTCACGACGGCCATCGTCGGTGGTCACAGTGCGCGTCGCATCGGCGGCAGCTGCCAGGGTAGCGTTCAGGCTGGCACTGCTGGACGAGCTGGCGTTAGCGCTGGCAGAGCCGCTGGCGTTCCAGCTATTGGAGCCGCTGGCAGTGGCGCTGTTCGACCCGCTGGCGTTGGAGCTGTTGGAGCCGCTGGCGTTCGAACTGGCCGAGCCACTGGAGTTCCAGGAGCTGGAGCCATTGTTGCTGGCGCTTTTGGCACCCGCCACGCTGAAGCTCGAGGACGAGCTGCGGTCATCGCTGGAGGTGAACGAGCCATCGCGAGAGCTCGAACCGCTGGCCGACGTGGTGAAGGTCAGCGTGTCCACACGGTAGGTGCGGTCGGCGTTGTTGTGCACGGTCAGGCCTGGGCCGTTCTGGTCGGCAGAGGCGGTTGCGGTGGCATTACCCAATGGCGCATTGGTGTTGGCGATCGCCATGGTGTTTTTCTGTTGGTTGAGGTCGCCACCCGCAATGTTGACGCCCACGTTACCGGAGGAGCCGTCACCCGAACCGCTCATCACCGCAGACGATTGGGTAGACCAGTTGTCGACCCGGTTGTTGTTGCTGAACTGGCGAACGTCCGCAGTGGCTTCGGCGGTTCCGAACACGAAGCTGTTGTCCAGGCTCGAGTCGGACGCTGCGTTGGCGATGGCGGCGGCGTTGTCTTGTTGGTTGCCGTTACCGGCCGCCACGTTGACCCCGACGTTGCCGCTGGCACCGGTGGCCGAGCTGCTCATCTCGGCTTCGTTGATGGTACCTTGGTTGGTGACGGTATTGCCGGTGCTGCGCTGGCTATCTATGGCGTTGGCGGTGGCGTACACCGGGATCCGGGTGGGAGGTGGGGTGTGTTGGCCGTTGTTATGGTGACCATTGTGGTGCCCACCACGCCGGTCGTTCTGATCAGCTTGTACAGCAACAGCCATGACCGCAGCAATTGCGAAAACCAGAGGCTTGATTGCCATCGAGGGTTTCATGGTGATTCTCCGTACTTTATTTAGGTTAAGTGTTGTTCTTAACTGTTTGGGTCAATCTGCGACCCGTATGCTCAAGGTGTTGGCCATTCGGTTTCCCACCCCGGCACTCTGATTCACCTGAATCACCCCACGGCTACCGGTGAATGCCTGGTCACTGGTCGTGACCTGGCGATGGCCGGGTGCGGTGTCAGCTGGATCGGAGTTGTTGAGCAGCGCCACGTTCTGTTGCATGAGGACGCTGTCGTCGATGCTTTGCGGTTGAGTACTGAGGCTGATGCGCAGTGCGTTGGCTTGCTGGGTGCTGGCACCGGCGCTCTGGTTGACGCCCAGGGCGCCGCTGCCTTGGCTGAAAGCATTGCCCTGGATGCTGGCGGTGGCATCCATGTTGCGGTCGACTGCGGTGCCGAGCCGCTGGCGTATCTGAGTGGTGGCGCTGGCCTCATGGCCCACGGCGATGGCGCGGGCGTTAGCCTGCTGCTGCAGGTCGCCGGCTGCCTGGTTGACCGTGAGGTTGCCCTGGTATTGGCTGCCCGAATCGTCGATGTTGGCGTTGTTGATCACGGGGGATTGGGCAAAGGCCGGCGCACTGCAGAGCGTGGCCAAAATCAGCAGCGTATGCCTCATCTCACTTGCCTCCCGTCAGGATTTGCAAGGGGGCCAGGCCGCGTTGCACGCTTGAGTTGACCATGTTGGAGATGCCGTTGCCTGAACCTGAGCCGCGCCCAGCGGCGAGGTTGGGCAGTTGCGTCTGGTTGGTGACGTTGCCGCCAATGGTGTTGGTCTGTTGCGTGACCAGGGCGCTGATGCCGGCACCGCTGCTGATGTTGGCAAAGTCGCCATCGCTCAGTTCATGGGTCTGCTTGAGAATCTGCGCCGACGGGTTAGCGTTGACGGTGGTCGGGCTGGGGTCGGGAATCAGCGGCGGGATGGTCGCGTTGCGCGTCTGCACATCGCGGGTAATGGTGATGATCCCATTCTCGGCCTGGGCAGGCAGGCTCAAACCCGATCCGACGATGCTACTG
The DNA here is from genome assembly GCF_014269095.1 of Pseudomonas sp. SWRI50. Taxonomy (NCBI): domain Bacteria; kingdom Pseudomonadati; phylum Pseudomonadota; class Gammaproteobacteria; order Pseudomonadales; family Pseudomonadaceae; genus Pseudomonas; species Pseudomonas sp. SWRI50. Next base: position 133,492 of record NZ_JABWRW010000002.1, read on the forward strand.
ACCAGCAGGAGCCGATAAATGCCTTTATCAAGATTCCCCACGATGGCAATTCCTTCTTTTGAGCGCTGGCCCTATTCAGCGTTGCGAATAAGAGAGCAGAAGGTGTGCCGCTTTCAGTTAATGCTGTGCAATCAACAGGTTGGGAAGAAAAGCTGAAGAAGAGCGGCTTTTTTTGTTTCACCGCTGAAACAGAGCATTTGGCCAGCCACTGGCAAAGCCAGCACAGGCCGTGCCTGGAGGGATTTTTGCAGGGGTGTATCACGGGGTTGACACTGCCCCAGGAACAGGGGCAACCCCCGCATTTGCGGGGACTATCACCCACCAGGGTGTGTCAGTGGCTTAACACTCGGTGGGGCAGGCTGGCGCATCGCTATCAAGCAGCGTAGCGACTGCTTGCAAGGCTCGCAACTGGCGTTGCGGCCAATTGCCATCAATCACCAACAGTGCTTGTTGATGGCGTTGCAGCCACTGCAGGCTATCGTCGAAAAAGCGCTGACGGTCGTTCAGGTCGGGGTGGCAACGCTGGCCATCGGCAACCCAGTCCACGCCTTGAGGGCTCAGTAACAGGTGCAGGTCGTAGTGCCTAGCAAGCAAGGCCTGTTCCAGCCAGGCCGGGCAGTCGTCGAACAGGGCGCGGCTCCAGAGCATGTTGCTGAGCAGGTGGGTGTCGAGTATCAACAGTTCGGGCGCTTGCGCGCGGGCGCGGTCTTCCCACTCGAGTTGGCCACGGGCGATGGTGGGGATGTCTGCGTAGCAGGTGTCGCGGCATTCATGGTCGATGAAGTGGCGCACGTATTCAGCGACCACCACGCCACCGAAATGCGCCTGCAGCACGCCACTTAGCCAGCTCTTACCACTGGATTCCGGCCCGCACAGCACCAGCACCTTCATGCTTGCACCAGCGCGGGGTCACGGCGCCATTCCAGCCAGCCACGTATGGCGATCAGCGTGAGCACCGCGAAGAAGCCTGCGGTGAAATACAGTTGCTGATGCAGGTACTGGCCGACATAGACGATGTCCACCACAAACCACAATGGCCAGCATTGCAGGCGTTTCTGTGCCATCCACAGTTGCGCGACCAGGCTGAAGCCGGTCAGCGTAGCGTCCAGCCAGGGCAGGGCGGCATCGGTCCAGTTGGCCATGGCTGCACCCAGGGCCGTGCTGAGCAGTGCGCCGAGTGCGAGCCCGGTGCACAGCGCGCGCGTGTGCAGGCGTGTCACCTGGCGGGCATCGTGCGCACGGCCCGGGCGCTTCCATTGCCACCAGCCGTACAACTGCAACAGGGCGTAGGCCACTTGCAGCAACATGCCCGAGTACAGCTTTACCTCGAAGAACAGCCAGCCATAGATCAACACCATGACCAACCCGATCGGCCAGCACCAGGCGTTCTGCTTGACGGTGAGCCAGACAGCAGTGACGCCGAGTACGGCGGCGATGAGTTCAAGGCCGGACATCGGCGATCCTTGGAGAGGCGATAAGAGGGGCGCGATTGTAGCTTGTCGATAATGGAAGGAGTAGTGCAGGAGCGCCCCGGCAAGGCCGCTCCCACAGGGGCTATACGCGGAACTGCCGCAGTAGCTGCTCCAGTTCCTGACTCAACCGCCCCAGCGCTGCGCCTGCATCACTCGACTGGCGTGCCGCCTCGGCGGTCTGCTGGGACAAGCCGGCGGTATCCAGCACGTTGCGGTTGATCTCCTCGACCACATGCGATTGCTGCAAGGTGGCACTGGCGATGGACGCGTTGAGCGCGGTCAGGTTATGCAGCACCTGGCTGATGGCATCCAGGCTGGCACCGGCCTCGCGGGCCTGCTCGATAGTCTGGCGCGAGGCCTCGCTGCTGGTGTCGATAGCCCGTACTGCCGCGTCCGACTGGCCTTGCAGGTGCTCGATCATGGTATGGATTTCGGCCGTGGACTGAGCGGTGCGCTGGGCCAGCAGGCGAACCTCGTCGGCGACCACCGCAAAGCCACGGCCCTGTTCACCGGCGCGTGCCGCTTCGATGGCCGCGTTGAGGGCGAGCAGGTTGGTCTGCTCGGCGATGGAGCGAATCACGTCCAGCACACCCCCAATGCGCGTGCTGTGCCCGGCCAAGTCGCGAATCACCTGGACAGCCTGGTCGATGGTCGCCGACAGCCGATCGATCTGTTCCAGGCTGCCATGAATGGCCTGCTGGCCATGCTGCACTTGTTGCTGGGCCGCGCGCATTTCCCCGGCGGCCTGCTCGGCCGTCTTGGCCACATCCTGCACGGCGTAGGTGACTTCGTTGACGGCCGTGGCCACCTGCTCCATCTGTTGGGATTGCTGGGCACTGTGCTGTTGCGCTGCCCCGGCGTTGTCACCGACATGGCCGGCGGACCTGGCCAGGTCATGGGCGGCGCCCTGTAGCTGGCCGACCACGCCCTGAAGCTTGCCGTTGAAGCGGTTGAAGTGTTCACCCAAGTGCGTGATTTCATCCCGGCCGTGGGTGTCCAGGCGTCGGGTCAGGTCGCTTTCGCCACTGGCGATTGTGCCCATGGCCTGCACGGCCTCCTGCAAGGGGCGGGCGATACTGCGGGCAATCAGCATGACCACCAGCGCCATCAGCAGCGCAATGCCCAGTCCGACCAGCGAGGCGTCGCGCAATTGCCGGGCAAATTCGGCCTGCACGTCATCGATGTACACGCCTGAGCCGATGACCCAGCCCCACGGCTTGAACAGCTGTATATAAGAGGTTTTCGCGACCGGTTCACTGGCGCCGGGTTTGGGCCAGCGATAGTTGACCGGGCCGGCGCCCTGGCTGCGGGCGAGGTTGACCATTTCGTTGAACACGGCAAAGCCGTCGGGGTCGCGAATGGCAGACAGGTCCTGGCCGTCGAGCTTGGGGTTGGCCGGATGCATGATCATCTTCGGCCCCAGGTCGTTGATCCAGAAGTAGTCGTCGTGGTCGTAACGCAGCGCGCGCACCACTTGCAACGCCTGTTGCTGGGCGGCATCGCGGCTCAACGTGCCGGCCGCCTCCAGGCCTTGGTAATAGGCCAGCACACCGGCTGCGGTCTGCACCACGTGGCGGGTCTTTTCCGCCTTGGCGTGGTACAGGTCGCCATGGATCTGGCGCAGCATCAGCAGGCCCAGGACTACCAGCATGGCCACCGCCACCAGCAGAATCAGCCACAGACGACGGCTGATCGACATCGATCTCAGGGTTTTCATCCAGGCACTCCCGCCTTGTTCTTGTTATTCAGGTGCATCCAAGCATGCTTTGCGACAAGCCCCCACTCGACTAATGGCTAAGTGCTAGTCTGGTCGTAGTCTGCAGCAACGGAACAAGCCATTGCAAAGCGGCTTTGATAGGATTTCGGCCGCGCAAGATGAAACCTTTAGGGGGCGTGAACTTTTCCACTGGCGTTACGCCCAACAGTCGCTGTAAAACAGCCGGGCCGTGTGCGGCAACTTCAAGTAAATCAAGAACAAGGGGCCTGCAGCAGCAGCGCTCCATCGGGGGAATGATGGATTTTTGGACTGCCTTTCAGGCAATCATCTTAGGCGTGGTCGAAGGGTTGACGGAGTTCTTGCCGATCTCCAGCACCGGGCACCAGATCATCGTCGCCGACCTCATCGGCTTTGGTGGCGAACGGGCCATGGCGTTCAACATCATCATTCAGCTTGCCGCCATCCTGGCGGTGGTGTGGGAATTCCGACGCAAGATACTCGACGTGGTCTTTGGGCTCACCACCCAGCCTACGGCGCGGCGCTTCACCGGTAACCTGTTGCTGGCGTTCATGCCGGCGGTGGTGTTGGGCGTGCTGTTCGCCGACCTGATTCACGAATACCTGTTCAACCCGATCACCGTGGCTGCGGCCTTGGTGGTGGGCGGCGTGATCATGCTCTGGGCCGAGCGCCGTGAGCACCGCGTGGAGGTCGACCACGTTGATGAGATGCGCTGGAGCCATGCCTTGAAAATTGGTTTCGTCCAGTGCCTGGCCATGATCCCGGGCACCTCGCGTTCTGGCTCGACCATCATTGGCGGCCTGCTGTTCGGCCTGTCGCGCAAGGCCGCGACCGAGTTCTCGTTCTTCCTAGCGATGCCGACCATGGTCGGTGCAGCGGTGTACTCCGGCTACAAGTACCGTGACTTGTTCCAGCCAAGCGACTTGCCGGTGTTCGCCATTGGCTTCGTGACCTCGTTCATCTTTGCCATGATCGCTGTGCGCGCCCTGCTCAAGTTCATCGCCAACCATAGCTACGCGGCCTTCGCCTGGTACCGTATCGCCTTTGGCCTGTTTATCCTGGCCACTTGGCAGTTCGGTTGGGTGGATTGGTCGACGGCGCACGGCTGATATGGGCAGAGAGCAACGCGAGGAGGGCGTACGTAATGTACGCCTGAAACTACTGGTTTTGGGCGCGCTGTGCCTGCTACCGGGCCTGGGCGCGGCGCAGATGGCCTGGCACGATCAGTCCTGGTTGCCGTTGGCGCTCTACCCGGCGGTGAGCCTGATCAGCCTGCTGCTGTACTGGCAAGACAAACACCAGGCACGCAGCCAGGCCTGGCGCACGCCAGAAAAAGTGCTGCATGCCAGCGAGCTGTTTGGCGGCTGGCCGGGGGCGCTGGTTGCTCAGCAGATGTTCCGGCACAAGACGCGCAAGCTGTCGTATCAGCTGGTGTTCTGGGGGATTGTGTTGCTGCATCAGGTGTTTTGGGCGGACTACCTGTTTTTGGGGCGCCACCTGCTCTGGGTGTCCTGACGCTCAGATCAACAAGCCCACCTGCAACCGCTTCGCCAGCTTTCGCACCACCAATTGGTGCGAACGCTGCAGCAAGTCACACAGCTCGTCGCGCCCCATGGGGTAAGGCGGCGCCATGCTGACCCACCGCGCCCGCGCAAGGTAGGGCGCGGGCCGCACGCCGGGGCGGTCGCAGTAGCCCAGAAACAGCTCATCGGCGACCTTGAACGATAACCCTGCGCCCGCCAGGTCCAGCACCGCGAACATCTTGTTGCCCGCGACCGAAAACACCCGGATACCGCCCCACTTATAGTCCTCCCGCGCACCGGGCAGGCTCAGGCAAAAGTCCGCCACCTGGTCTTCGGTCATTTTCTGCTTAGACATAAGCTCCCCACAGGCCTCGAACGACGCTGCCAGATGATCAATCCATACCCGTACGGCCGGCAACACACCGCGCCGGTGAGGGTACACCGCCTGCAGATACCCACCCGGCAATGACCAGTCCGGCAGCAGCCGCACCAGCTCGCCACGTTCCAGTTCCTCTTCGCAGAACATACTGGGCAGCGCAGTGAAGCCCAACCCGGCGCGGACCGCCGCATTGCGCACCACGAAATCATCAATGGCCAGGCGTGGCTCCAGGGCGATGTCCTGTTGGCGACCATTCGGGCCGAGCAGGCGAAAGTGTACCAGCCGGTCAGCTTCGGCCGCGCCCAGCACCGGCAATGAGGCCAGCTCGGCGGGCTCGCGAATGTGGTCGGCAAAGCCTGGAGCGGCGACCAGTTGCATCTGCGCCTGGCGCAGCCGGCGGGTCACCAGGGCCGGGTCCTCGTCGCCCAGGTCACGCACGCGCAGGGCTACGTCGATGCCTTCGGAAATCAGGTCGACCCGGCGGTTGAGCAGGACCATGTCCAGCTGTACCAGTGGGTACTGTGCAAGAAAACGGCTGATCACGTCCGGCAGAAACGCATGTGCCAGTGCTACCGGGCAGGACACCCGCAGCCGCCCGCGTGGTTCGCTGCTCATGCTGGCGACGGCCTCATCGGCGGCTTCTGCCTCCAGCAGCATGGCCTGGCAGTGGTGCAGGTAGCGCTCGCCCACGGCAGTCAGCTTGAGTTGCCGTGTGGTGCGCTGCAACAGGCGTGTGCCCAGGCGCTCTTCCAGCTCGGCGATGCGCCGTGACAGGCGTGATTTAGGGATGCCCAGCTGGCGCCCGGCAGCGGCGAAACCGCCGGCTTCGACCACGCGTGCGAAGTAGAAGAGGTCGTTGAGGTCTTGCATGGGAATGTCTCACTGTTCCATCTGTGGGACAAACTAACGCATTTTTGCCTGCTTATCAGCTATTCGTCATCCCGGTAGGATTCTCCCCATCGTGATCGCCCAATGCCGCGGTCTTCATTACAGGAGAGTCCCATGAAACTGTTGCACATCGATTCGAGCATCCTGGGCGACAATTCCGCCTCCCGCCAGCTGAGCCGCGAAGTGGTCGAAGCCTGGAAAGCCACCGACCCAAGCCTGGAAGTGGTCTACCGCGACCTGGCTGCCGACGCCATCGCCCACTTCTCCGCTGCTACCTTGGTGGCCGCCGGTACCGCAGAAGACATGCGCGATGCGGCCCAGGCCTTCGAAGCCAAGCTGAGCGCCGAAACCCTGGAAGAATTCCTCGCCGCCGACGCCGTTGTGATCGGTGCGCCGATGTACAACTTCACCGTGCCGACCCAGCTCAAGGCCTGGATTGACCGCGTAGCCGTTGCCGGCAAGACCTTCCGCTACACCGAAGCCGGCCCTGAAGGCCTGTGCGGTAACAAGAAGGTGATCCTGGTATCCACCGCCGGTGGCCTGCACGCTGGCCAGCCGACGGGTGCCGGCCATGAAGACTTCCTCAAGGTGTTCCTGGGCTTTATCGGTGTCACCGACCTGGAAATCGTACGCGCCCATGGTCTGGCCTACGGCCCAGAGCACCGCAGCCAGGCCATCGATGCCGCACAGGCCCAGATTGCCAACGAGCTGTTCGCAGCTGCCTGATTGCAGTAAAAGGGGGCGCCTTGCGCCCCATCGCCGGCAAGCCGGCTCCCACAGAGATAGCGCCAACCTCAGTTCTGGCGCTGTACCTGTGGGAGCCGGCTTGCCGGCGATTCGGCTGTGTCAGGCGACCGGGATCGTCGGGTCAGCCGCGGCCAGCGCCGCCGCACGATCGTTCGCGGCCGGTGGGTAGATCCAGACCGTGTTGATCTGCGATTTGAGCACCTTCGCCTCTGCCTTGTCTTCCGGTGGCGACACCTTGCGCTCCCAACCTTCGGTATACACTGCGCCCCAGGCGCCCAGGTCGAGGCAGGTGACGTACTTGGGCTGGCTGTAGGTCATCGGTGCCACGCCGATCAATTCGGCCACGGCATTGTTGCCGGCGTAGCGGCCCAGCGGGATCGCATGCTGGCAAGACATTACCGCATAGTTGCCAGCCTCGTCGCAGGCGGCATATGCAACGTCACCTGCCGCGTAGACCGCGTCGTTACCCTTGACCTTGAGGTTGCCGTCCACGTGCAGCCGGCCTTGGCGGTCCCGGTCACCGCTGATCTGCTCGGTCAATGGGTTGGCCTTGAACCCCACCGTCCAGATCACGGTATTGGCATCGATACGCTGGCCGTTATCCAGCAGGACGCCGTCGGGGTCCACCGAGGCCACGGTTGCGCCGCAGATCCATTCCACCCCCAAAGCCTCGGATGCCTGCTCGATCGCGGGGCGAATGCCATCACCCAAGGCTGCGCCGATCCTGGCGCCACGGTCGACGACCAGCACACGCAGTGTGGCCTGCTCACCGAGGATGTTGCGCAAGCGCGCCGGCAACTCGGTGGCAGTCTCGATGCCGGTGAAGCCACCCCCGGCCACCACCACGGTGTTGCGGGCAGGTGTGTCCGGCAGGCTAGCCAGGGACTTGAGGTGCGCCTCCAGGCGCGCCGCGCTGTCGATCTTGTCGACATCGAAAACATGCTCGATGCCGACCATGTCCGGCCGGTTGAGCACACTGCCGCAGGCCATGATCAGGCGGTCATAACCCAGCTCGCACTCGGTACCGCTTTGCGTGCGATAGCGTACGCGCCTGGCAGCTTCATCGATGTGGAAGGCCGTGCCTTGCACAAAGCGCACGTTCACCGCCTCAAACAGCGCCTCCAGCGGCGCGGCCATGGTGTGTACATCGGGCTCGTAGAAGCGCGGGCGTACATGCAGTTCGGCCTGGGGCGCGAGCAGCGTCACCTCGACATCATTGCGACCGTTCAAGTCCAGCTGGCGAACAGCGCTCAGGGCGCTCCAGAGGCCGGCAAAGCCCGCGCCAATGATCAGGATATTCTTCATCGTTGTGCTCCTGGAATGTCCGGGTACTCAAGGTAGCCCGTGTTTGAGGAGACCGATGTTACGAGCGACGAGCGTCACACCCTAGGCCAAAGAACCCTGAATTTCGGCCAACGAAACAGGCCGTGCAAAGCGGGCGCGGTAGTCACGCGGCGTTACTGCCAGATGACGCTGGAATGCCAGGCGCATGCGTTCTTCGTTGCCGAAACCGCACTGGCGCGCGACCTGCTCGATAGGGCTTTCGACGCTTTCCAGCAGGCGCCGCGCGGCTTCCAGGCGGAACACTTCGATAGCTTTGGCCGGTGTGCGGCCGGTCTTGAGCTTGTACACCCGGGTGAAGTTACGCAGGCTCATGTGCGCCTGTTCGGCCAGGTGTTCGACGCTCAGCCGCGGGTCGCCAAGGTGTTCGTTGAGCCACAGGTGCAGGGCTTCGAACTCGCTGCAATCGCGCCCCTGCAGCTTGAGCAGTTCACTGAATTGCGCCTGGCCGCCGGGCCGCTTGAGAAAGACCACCAACTCGCGTGCCACCTGCATCGCCACTTCACGGCCGCAGTCCAGTTCGACCAGGGCGAGGGCCATGTCGATGCCGGCGCTGACCCCGGCCGAGGTCCACACCGCGCCTTGCTGAACGAAGATCGACTCGTGGTCTACCTGCACCGCTGGGAAGTCGCGGCGCAGTACCTCGCACATGGCCCAGTGGGTGGCGGCGCGGCGCCCATCGAGCAAACCGGCGCTGGCCAGCAGAAATGTGCCGCTGCACACCGAGGCTGTGCGCCTGGCCTGCACGGCGGCGCGGCGCAGCCAGGCCACCAGCGGCGCGTGGTCGGGGAGGGTGCGGATGATGTCCGGGGCGCCGGGTACGATCAGCGTGTCGACTACCTGTGCCATCACGGTGTCCAAGGTTTCTGTCGCCACCACCAGGCCTTCAGCGGTTTGCTGCAGGCCGCCGTCAAGGCTGGCGGTGTGTACCCGATAGCCTGGTCGGCCGCGTTCGGCCATGGCCTTGGTGGCGGCCCAGAACACCGTCTGGGCGCCCGTGAGGTCGAGCAGGCCCATGTGCGGATAGGCGACGAAGACCACGACGCGAGGGTGGTCGACCGGTTGCAGCGCAGGCTCAAGCTGGTGGGCGTGTTCAGTCATTGGCGGATGGCCTGATCAAAAGTGACCGCTTGGCGGGCTCAAAAGGTCGGTGGCGTGATCACCCAGATCACCACGGCATCCACATCCCCAGGGTTGCCATAGCGATGCGGCTCCTGGCTGGAATAGCTGAAACTATCGCCTTCGCCCAGCTGAAAGTAGCGCTCGCCCACCCACAGTTCAAAACTGCCGCTGAGAATATACCCTGCCTCTTCGCCGTCATGGCTGTAGCTCTGCTGGCTGTAGGTGCCCGGTGGAAAGCGCGAGTGAAGCATTTCCAGCTGGCGGTTGGGCTGGGGTGTAAGCAGTTGGTCGACGATGCCGTCCTCATAATGCACGCTGAGGCGGCTGTTACGGCGTACCACGTAGCCCTGGTCCTCCGGTGCAGTGCTGGCCTCGCTGGCAAAGAACCACTGGATGGTCACACCCAGGCTGCGGGCAATGTTGAACAGTGCCGGGATCGACGGGTAAGAGAGGTTGCGCTCCAACTGGCTGATGTAGCCGGCCGTCAGCTCGCTCTGTGTGGCCAACTCCGCCAGGGTCATGCCGCGGCGCTTACGCAGGCCGCGAATGCGGGTTCCCAGAAACTGCGGCGCGGCGTTGCCGTCGTCGGTGGCGGAGGGGGGCTGCGGGAGTTGGCTCATGCACGTCGGTCCGTCGGAAAACGGCAGTATGTACAGCCTCAGAGTGCCCAGGCAACCGTCAGCCCATCGTGAATCGCCTCCTCGGCGGTACGCGGTGCCAGGCAGTCGCCGATGCGCCGAACGTTGACCAGGCCGGCCAGCTCCGAAGCCAAGGTGTCGTTTGGCTGGTGGCCCAGGCACAGCACCAAGGTGTCGATGCCTTCGAAGATCATCGGTTCGCCGCTGGCCGTGTGCTGCAAGTACACGCTGTTGTCATCGCAGCCATAGAGGCGGGCGTAGGGCGTGATGGGAATACCCAGGCGGTGCAGCTCGCCAGCCAGTTGATCGCGCACGTACAGCGGCAGGTTCTCGCCGCAATGGGTGCCGTTCACCGCCAATTGCACCTGATGCCCTTCGCGCGTCAGTCGCTCGGCGATACCCGGGCCGATCCAGTCGCAACGCCAGTCGATGACCAGGACCGAGCGCCCCGGGGTGACCGCGTTGCGCAGGATTTGCCAGGCATCCACTACCTGCAGTTCGCCGGCGCGTTCGAATGCCGGCCAGTAGGGCGTGGCGCCGGTGGCGGCAATCACCAGGTCGGGTCGCTCGCGCTCGACCAGTGCGCGGTCGACCCGCGTGTTGCGCACCACCTCCACGCCGGCCAAGGCCATTTCCCGTTGCAGGTTGGTGCTGGCGCCGCCGAATTCGCTGCGCCGGGGCAGCAGTTGCGCCAGCAGCACCTGGCCACCCAGTTGCGGGCCGGCCTCATACAGGGTGACGTGGTGGCCGCGCGCGGCGGCGACGGCGGCCGCCTTCATGCCTGCGGGGCCGCCGCCTGCAACCAGGATGCGCTTGGGGGCTGGGGTGGGGGTCATCTGGCCGTACTGCAGTTCGCGGCCGGTTTCTGGGCGCTGAATGCAGGAAATCGCCAGGCCGCGGTGAAAATGCCCGATGCATGCCTGGTTACAGGCAATGCAGGCGCGCACGTCCTCAACCCGGCCATGCTCGGTCTTGGTCGGCATCAGCGGGTCGCAGATCAGTGCGCGGGTCATGCCACACACGTCGGCCTGGCCACGCGCCAGGATCAGCTCGGCCTCTTGGGGTTGGTTGATGCGCCCAGTAACGAACAACGGAATGGCCAGGCGCTGCTTGAACGTACCGGCTTCGCGCGCCAGGTAGGCTGGCTCGATGGCCATGGGCGGGACGATATGCACCGCGCCCCCCTGGGACGCCGAGGTGCCAGCGACGATGTGCAGGTAGTCGAGCTGGCCTTGCAACGCTTCGGCGGCCGCCAGCGACTCGTCTTCGCTCAGGCCTTCACTGTCACGCTCGTCGGCGCTGATGCGCAGGCCGACGATGAAGTGTTCGTCGGTCGCGGCGCGCACCGCCGCCAACACTTCGCGCAGAAACCTCAGGCGCTGCTCCAGGCCGCCGTTGTAACCATCGGTGCGCAGGTTGACCCGCGGATTGAGAAACTGCGCAGGCAGGTAACCATGGCTGGCGACCACTTCGACGCCATCCAGCCCCGCCTGGTGCAGGCGGCGGGCGGCGCTGGCATAGCCCTGGATGATTTCATCGATCATCGGCTGGTCCAGCGCGCGCGGCATCACCCGGAAGCGCTCGTTGGGCACCGACGAGGCCGAATAGGCCACTGCCAGCAAGCCGTCGGCAGATTCCATGATCTCCCGCCCCGGATGAAACAGCTGCGACAGCACCACGGTGCCGTGTTCATGGCAGGCCTCGGCCAGGCGCCGGTAGCCGTCGATGCAGGCATCGTCGGTGGCCATCAGCACGTGGGAGGTGTAGCGGGCGCTGTCATGCACACCGGCCACCTGCAGCACGATCAGGCCAACCCCACCGGCGGCGCGGTCTCGCTGGTAAGCGATGAGCTTGTCGTTGACCAGGTTGTCGGTGGGCAGGCACGTGTCGTGGCCCGTGGACATGATGCGGTTCTTCAGCCGTTTGCCGCGAATCTGCAAGGCTTCGAACAGGTGGGGAAAGGCAGTTTGCATACGGGCGGCTCCGGTGCGGTGTTGTTCTTGTTTTGTTTATGAAAGTGTACCGACAGTAAAAAATCAACTTGTTTTTTTACTGGTGCGCGGCTAGGTTTTCTTCACCCTCACTGGTGAGGGCGTGACCTCACAACAACAAGAAATCGGGCCCTTGGGCACCGGCAGGAGGCAACCTCGATGCATGCATTCCCTCGCACAACCCACCTTTGCGCAGCGCTTCTGGCCCTTGGCTTGGGCAGTGCGCACGCTGCGCCGCAGATGGTCGTGGTCGGCTATGGCGGCGCCGGTCAGAAAGCCCAGGACGAGGCGATCTTCAAGCCTTTCAGTGCCCAGGACGGCAGCAAGTTGATCCAGAGCGAATACAACGGCGAAATGGCCCGTATCCAGGTCATGGCCGATACCGGCAACGTCGATTGGGACGTGGTGCAGATCGAGGGGCCCGACCTGATGCGCGGCTGTGAGGAGGGCATCTATGAGCGGCTGGACTGGCAGCGCCTGGGCCATGCCGCCGAGCTGATACCGGATGCCGCGCAGGACTGCGGTTCTGCCGCCCTGGTGTGGAGCGTGGCGATTGCCTACGACCGCAACAAGCTGGCTCAAGCCCCGGCTTCATGGGCCGACTTCTGGGACGTCAGCAAGTACCCAGGCAAACGTGGCCTGCGCAAGCGTGCGGTGTACAACCTGGAGTTCGCCTTGCTGGCTGATGGGGTCAAGATCGAGGACGTGTACACGGTGCTGTCAACGCCAGCCGGGGTCGACCGCGCGTTTGCCAAACTCACTGAGCTCAAGCCCTATATCCAGTGGTGGGACGCGGGTGCCCAGCCGGCCCAGTGGCTGACTGCCGGCGATGTGGTGATGACGTCTACCTACAGCGGCCGCATCGCGGTGGCAGCGCAGCAGGGCAGCCCGCTGGCATTGGTCTGGCCGGGCAGCCTGTATGGCATGGACTATTGGGCGATCATCAAGGGCTCGCGGCATGTCGACCAGGCCAAGCGGCTGATCGCCTATGCCAACCAGCCTGATACCCAGGTGCGTTACGTCGAGCAGATCCCCTATGGGCCCACCAACACCCAGGCAGCGGCCAGGCTCGCCCCGGCGCTGGCCGGCTGGGTGCCAACCTCGCCACAGAACCTGCAGGGGGCGCTGGCGATGAACGTGGCGTTCTGGGTCGACCATGGCGAAGAGCTGGAGCAGCGATTCAATGCTTGGGCTACCAAATAGCCTAGTGTTCACAGCTGCCTTTCTAACAGGACGAACGAGAAATGACCCTTACCGAACAGACCCTGCGTCAGGAGCTGGCGGCCTGCTACCGCCTGGTCGCTCACTTTCGCATGAGCGACCTGATCTTCACGCACATCTCGCTGCGCGTGCCTGGGCCGGAGCACCACTTTCTGATCAACCCCTACGGCTTGCTGTTCGACGAGATCACAGCCTCCAGCCTGGTGAAGATCGACTTGCATGGGCAGCCAGTCGAGGCGACCCCACACCCGGTCAACCCGGCCGGGTTCGTCATCCACAGTGCTATTCATGCGGCTCGCGAAGACGCCCACTGCGTGCTGCACACCCACACCCGGGCCGGGTGTGCGGTGGCGGCACTGGAATGTGGCCTGCTGCCGGTAAACCAGATGTCCATGGAGTTTCATGGCAAGGTTGCCTACCACGATTACGAAGGCATCGCCCTGGACCTGGATGAGCAACAGCGCTTGGTGGCCGACCTGGGTGACCGGCCGGTGATGATCCTGCGTAATCATGGGTTGCTGACCACCGGGCGTTCTGTGGCCGAAGCCTTCCTGCGCATGTACTACCTGGAAAAAGCCTGCGAGATCCAGTTGGCGGCGCAGAGTGCCGGGCAATTGATCCTGCCGCCGGCCGCCGTGTGTGAGCGTACCGAGCAGCAGTTCAATGCGCCACTGAAGGGCTTGAAGCAGGGCGAACTGTCGGACCCGGATGCAGTGGGGCTGGCGTGGGGCGCGCTGCTGCGGATGCTGGAGCGGGTGGCGCCGGGTTACCGCGACTGATGGTTGAATGCCACGGCGTATGAAGACTGCAACAGTGACACTGTTGCGCAACCCTGCGCCCTAACTGTGCTGGTCCCTGGAAAAGGAATAGCCTTATGCTGTAACGAAATATGTCTAGAAAGCCTGAAGAAGGATGTCGCAATGCCGCTCAAGGACCTGCTGATCGCCCTGGTGGTGATTGTTGCGTGGGGAGTCAACTTCGTGGTCATCAAGGTCGGCCTGGATGGCCTGCCGCCGATGCTGCTGGGGGCGTTGCGCTTCTTGTTGGTGGCCTTCCCGGCGGTGTTGCTGGTAAAGCGGCCCAAGCTGCCCTGGCGCTGGCTGATCGCTTATGGCGCGACGATCTCCTTGGGGCAGTTCGCCTTCTTGTTCCAGGCCATGTACAGCGGTATGCCGCCGGGGTTGGCGTCGTTGATCCTGCAATCCCAGGCATTCTTCACTTTGGGTTTCGCTGCGTTGTTCCTGGGTGAGCGGTTGCGCCTTGCCAGCCTGCTGGGGCTGCTGGTGGCGGCCAGCGGGTTGGCCTTGATCGGCAGTGAAGACGGCGGCCATGTGCCGATGCTTGCGCTGTTGCTGACCCTGTGCGCGGGCGCGATGTGGGGCGTGGGCAACATCATCACGCGGCGTTTCGGGTCGGTCGACCTGGTGGCACTGGTGATCTGGGGCGGGCTGATTCCACCGTTGCCATTCTTGGCTTTGTCGTGGTGGCTGGAAGGGCCTGAGCGCATCGGCCATGCCTTGGCCAACATCGGTTGGAACTCGGTACTGGCGTTGGCCTACCTGGCATTCGTCGCCACCATGCTCGGCTACAGCCTGTGGAGCAAGCTGTTGTCGCGCCACCCGGCGGGCAAGGTCGCGCCATTCTCGCTGCTGGTCCCCGTGATTGGCTTGAGCTCCTCGGCCTGGTTGCTGGGGGAACGCCTGACCATGTTGCAGGGGTGGGGTGCGTTGCTGGTGATGGTCGGGCTGCTGGTGAATGTGTTTGGCGCGAAGATCGGCCAGCGGTTACGTGCGGCCAGCGTCTCCTGACGCCGGGCTGCCAGTGCTCTGTTAGAATTGGCGCTTTTCGCCAGGCCAACGGAGCACTTTCATGATCATCTCCACCACCAGCCAGCTCGAAGGCCGTCCGATTGCCGACTACCTGGGCGTCGTCAGTTCTGAGTCCGTGCAGGGCATCAACTTTGTGCGGGATTTCTTCGCGCGTTTCCGCGACTTCTTCGGTGGCCGCTCACAAACCCTGGAGAGCGCACTACGCGAGGCCCGCGAACAGGCTACCGAAGAGTTGAAAGCGCGCGCACGGCAGTTGAATGCTGATGCCGTAGTCGGTGTGGATTTCGAAATCAGCATGCCATCGGTGCAGGGCGGCATGGTGGTGGTGTTCGCCACTGGCACGGCAGTCCGCCTGAAGTAAGGCCATGTGCCACTGGTCGGGGGTAAAGCGTTTGGCCGGGCAGTCTGCAAATGACCAGCTAGTCTCACTTTTACCGGCCGCGTTCACCTAGGCAATACATCTGCTTGCCGGCGCGACCACCACTGGAGGGAGACTGGGCATGAGCGAATCCTTTTTTGAAGACCTGAACGACGCATTCCCGATCAACAGCCAGGTGCGTTGCGGCCAGTCGGCATTCCGTCTGGGCTTCGCCAACATGACGCTGGATGATTCGGAACAGCTTCAGCCTGCACATCTGCAGCGCACCAAGAAGGGCCGCTTCATGCCGCGGGTTCCGCTGAAAAAGTGATCCCGCTCCAGCAACCCCGCCAAACGGCGGGGTTTTTATTGCCATTCGTTGACGCCGCTCATGGCATCGCTGGGTTGCGCTCGCAGGGCTTGCGAAGATGTGGTTTTCTGGCGCGGCATTTCAGCAAACGGAGATTGAACGCTCATGCGAGTCAGGGAAGAGACCTATTGGCAGTGGGCCGACGCTCAACTGCACAGCCGCAGCCACGATGAAGCACTCAGTGACGGCACCACGCTGGATGTGCAGGTGCGGTTGTCGCGCCTCGGCGCCACCCAGTTGTTCCTCGGTGTGTACGCCGGCAATGGCCGGGCAGTGCTGGAAGAGTATTACCCCTCGCGCCCTGGCGAGACCATGACCCGTGCGCTGGTCTGGGGCGTCGAGCGGGCCCGCGCACTGGCTACCGGCGCCTTGCCGCTGCCAACCGTGGCGCAACCGCGCAAGCGCGCATGAAAAAACCCGGCCTTTTGGGGCCGGGCTTGAGGGTGCGGGTAGCCACTCAGTTGAGCGGTTCGATCACCTTGACTGCCTGCCGCTCACGGGCGGCGGGCCATTCTTGTTGCAGGGTCTGCAGCACGCGGCCAACGAACTCGGTGTCGGCAGCGGCCTTCTTGCCGACGTAGCCTTGGCCACGGCGGTAGACCTTGAAGCGTGCACGCATGCTGGGCAGGTGCTCTTCGAATTCAGCTTCGATGGTGTTCGGTGGCAGGCGGTCGAGACGCACCTCACCGGTCTGGCTGACCCACAGCAGATGGTCGTCGAGGCTGTCCTTGCGCACGGCGAACAGCTGGGCCAATTGGTCGATTGTGGGATTGTTGTTCAAGTTCATCATAAAGCCCCCATTACCCATTCGTAGGTGATTTTCACAGTTGGCGCTACCACGGTGTAGCGCACTACCAAGGCTGCTACAGCAGCATCGCAACAGGGGCTTTCACACGCTGCCTTTTGGACAGTTCCCTCTCCACGGACGGCCTGCGTTACCGCGCAAGCCGTCTGGAACACCCTTGCCACCGCTCCCGATCGGGGAGACGACTCAATCATGCCCAAGCGCGATGAACGGCGTCAACAGTTTTGTAGTGAATATTTTTACTCACTACATTTTTGTCATGTTGTTCGACAATCCAAGCGCTGGCCGGCGTAAAACCGGCCGCAGCCTTCAAAGCCCCTCAAGAATCTGGAAGGCCGCACGCACGCGGGCTTCGTTCGGATAATTACGGTTGGCCAGCAACACCACGGCCATGTTTTTGGCAGGAATAAAAGCGGCGTACGCGCCAAAACCGCTGGTTGCGCCGGTCTTGTTGTACCAGGCCTCACGCGGGGCAGGGCTGGCAGGGACGAGGCGGGTGGTGGCCTGAGGTTCACGGATCAGGCGAGGGCTGTTGCCATCGATCAGGGTGCCTAGCGCAACCGGATAAGGGTAATGCTCCCAGCCAAGGCCTTGGGTCATGGCGCCGACCTGGAAGTAGCCCTTATGGGTGATCGCGATAGCGTTTTGCAGTGCAGCGCGCAGGCCGTCTGGCTGCATCTGCAGGCGCACGTAGCGCAGCATGTCGCTGGCGCTGGTCTTGATGCCATAGGCTTCATCGGCATAAGGGCCTGGGCTGACGCGTACCGGGCGGTCTTGTGCGTCGTAGCCTTGGGCATAGAGCCCTTGGGCGCTGGCGGGCACTTGCAGGTAGGTGTGTTTCAGGCCCAGTTGCACCAGCAGGCCCTGGCTCATCAGCTCCGCGAAGGGGCGCTGTTGCGCGCGTGCCGCCAAATCGCCGAACAGGCCCAGGCTCGGGTTGGAATAGCAGCGCTGGGTGCCCGGCGCGGCGCGAGGCTTCCAGTGGCGGAAGAAGTCCACGACCTGTTGCGGCGTCTGCACTTCATCGGGGAACTGCAACGGTAGGCAATCGGCGCTGTAGGCCCCCAGTTCCAGCACGCTGGCGTCCCCCAGTGGCACCCCAGCCAGTGCGGGCTGATAGCGTTTTGCCGGGGCCTGAAGGTCCAGTTTGCCTTCGGCGCTGGCCAGGGCAGCGAGGGTAGCCGTGTAGGTCTTGCTCAACGAGCCGACCTCGAACAGGGTGTCTTGGGTAACCGGCGTGCCCTCGGCCTTGCTGGCCACGCCATAGTTGAAATAGTGCGCCTGGCCGTGGGCGTACACCGCCACGGCCATGCCGGCGATGCCTTGTTCCTGCATCAGTGTGCGAATGAGGGGGTCGACGCGTGCTTGCAGCGTGTCGTCAGCCTGAGCGGCTGCGTGGCCCATGGCGAATGTGATGACAGCAGCCAGTGCGGCCAGGCGAGGGAGCAACATGGGCAGGTCCTTTGTGGGGTTGTGTCCGTTCATCGACACCTGTGGGGGTTCCGGCGTTAGCGAAGAAAAGCCGCAGACCTTATCGTCTGCCCTTGCACAATGACAAGACGGAACCTGTGATGAAGTATTTGCGGATGTTATTCGACAATTTCACCCTGGCGCTGCTCGGGGTGGTGCTGATCGCCACCGTGCTGCCCTGCTCAGGTGACGGTGCAGTGTATTTTGGCTGGCTGACCAACCTGGCCATCGGCCTGCTGTTCTTCCTGCACGGCGCCAAGTTGTCGCGCGAAGCGATCATCGCCGGGGCCGGGCACTGGCGCCTGCACGCGTTAGTGTTCTCCTGCACCTTTGTACTGTTCCCCTTGCTGGGGTTGGCGTTCAAGCCGCTGTTCGTGCCGCTGGTTGGCAACGAGCTGTACTTGGGCGTGCTGTACCTGTGTGCGTTGCCGGCCACTGTGCAGTCAGCCATCGCGTTCACCTCCCTGGCCCGCGGTAACGTGCCGGCCGCCATTTGCAGCGCTGCCGCTTCGAGCCTGCTGGGCATCTTCCTCACGCCGCTGCTGGTGATGATGTTGTTGGGCGCCAGCGGTGACACTGGGTCGGGGCTGGATGCCGTACTGAAAATCACCCTGCAGCTGCTAGTGCCCTTCGTGGCCGGGCAGATAGCACGCCGCTGGATCGGCGCATGGGTCAAGCGCAACGCGCGCTGGCTCAAGGTCGTGGACCAGGGATCGATCCTGCTGGTGGTGTACACCGCGTTCAGTGAAGCGGTGGTGACGGGCCTGTGGCACACGGTATCGCCACAGCACCTGGCGGGGCTGTTCGTGGTCTGCGGGATTTTGTTGGCGGTGGTGCTGTATGGCACCCGTTTCCTTGGCAAGGTGCTGGGCTTTGACCTTGAAGACCGCATCACCATTCTGTTCGCCGGTTCGAAAAAGAGCCTGGCGACCGGCGTGCCGATGGCTCAGGTGCTGTTTGTGGGCAGTGGCATTGGCGCGATGATTTTGCCGCTGATGCTGTTCCATCAGATCCAGCTGATGGTGTGCGCGGTGCTGGCACAGCGTTATGCCAGCCGTGAGGATGTGGGTGAGAAGGCCCCTGTATCGTCCTGATAGACAAGGGGTATACCTACTGCTGACTGTGTGAGAGCAACTGTCTTGTGGTGCGTGTTCCGGCCTCTTCGCGGGCAAGTCGGACCGCCGCACCGCCGCTCCCACAGGTAATTGCGCAGGCTCGGACCTTGTGATCTCCAACAAATACCTACTGAGTCAGGTAGTTATGTGTTGTTCTTGAGGTTGTTTGTCACATCACCGGGCCTGGCCGGAGCTGCGCGCTCTTAACGCCTTGGCAACCTCCGCCTCTATCTTGTAGGCCGGGCCTTCCAGCTCATTGAAGTCACGCGTGTAGCGCCGGGCGAACTCATCGATGCCTAATGCCTGGTACTGCTGCACGTGCTTGAGCTCGTGCGCCCACAGCGCCACATTGTCTTCAGCATCGCTGGCATGGCGGAAGATGATCGTGTCGATCAGTGTCACGGCATTCACATCGGGGTTTTGCAGCATCGCGTTGGCTGCGCTCATCTGCTGTTCATCACCAACCCTGAAGCGCGCGGCATCGAGCACGGCAAAGTCATACCAGGGTTCGAGTTGGGCGCGGATGTGTAGCGGGATCGGCTCACTGCCGCTGGCGCTGGCTTCGTCACGGGCCTGGCGCAACGCGTAGGCCAGGCTGGTTGAGGCCATGGTTTCGACGTCCTTGAGGATCTGCCCGGCCTGGCCTGGGTCGACCGGCGCACAGAAACAGCCCATCAGGCAGACTTGGTACTGGCCCGGAGGGCAGGTCTGTTCAGCAAACACGGGCACGCTCAAAAACAAGCCAAGCAACAGGTTAACGGCTTTCATTCAAGGCCTTTTCGACGAAGCTGCGGCTGGCATCGAGTACTTCGGACTGCACGGCTTCGCTGGCGAGCATGCGCCCGATCAGCAACGCACCGACGCATTGGCTGATCAACACCCAGGCCAGTTGTTCATCCTCCAGTGTTGCGCTCCAGGCGTTGTGCAGCTCGACCAGCCAATGTTCGGCCACCTCACGCACCGGTTGATCTGCCCGGGCGATTTCCACCCCGAGCGGCGGCAAAGGGCAGCCCCCTTCGGCATTGTGCAGGTGGGCCAGGCTCAGGTACTGCTGCAGGCAACGGCCAAGGCGCTCGCGGCTGGCACCTTGGTTGGCCAGGCGCGCCAGCGGGCTGTTGCAAAGTTCCTGGCGAACGACTTCGGTGAACAGGTCATCTTTGGAAGGGAAGTGATTGTAAAAGGCACCGCCGGTCAGCCCGATGGCTTTCATCAGCCCAGCTACGCCAGTGCTGGTAAAACCGCCGCGTTTGGCCAGTGCACCGCTGGTGGCCAGCAGCTTTTCGCGGGTTTGTTGCTTGTGGTCGCTGGTATAGCGCATTCCATAGCCTCTGCACGCTTGGCTTGACGATGGGGGCGATCATAACATAGCGTTCGTTTACTAAACGATCATTCACCAAAGGGGCGCACATGACTCAACCACAAAAAGTAGTGCTGGTGATCGGCGCGGGGGATGCCACAGGGGGCGAGATCGCCAAACGTTTCGCGCGGGAAGGCTACGTGGCCTGCGTCACTCGCCGTCAGGCGGACAAGCTGCAACCGCTGCTGGACGAGATCCGCGCCGCAGGCGGCCAGGCTCATGGCTTTGGCTCCGATGCGCGTAAGGAGGAAGAGGTGGCCGCGCTGGTTGAGACTATCGAGCGTGATATCGGCCCGATCGAGGCGTTTGTCTTCAATATCGGCGCCAATGTGCCTTGCAGTATTCTCGACGAAACGCCGCGCAAATACTTCAAGATTTGGGAGATGGCCTGTTTTGCCGGGTTTCTGACGGCGCAGGCGGTCGCACGGCGGATGGCGGTGCGTGAGCGCGGCACGATTCTGTTCACAGGCGCTACTGCAGGTACCCGTGGCGCTGCTGGCTTTGCCGCATTCGCCGGTGCCAAGCATGGCCTGCGGGCGCTGGCCCAGAGCATGGCGCGTGAGCTGGGGCCGCGCAATATCCATGTCGCCCATGTAGTGGTGGATGGGGCAATCGATACCGCGTTCATCCGCGACAGTTTCCCCGAGCGCTACGCCCTCAAGGACCAGGATGGCATCCTCGCTCCGGCCCATATTGCCGACAGCTACTGGTTCCTCCACGCCCAACCGCGAGATGCCTGGACATTCGAACTGGACCTGCGCCCCTGGATGGAACGCTGGTAAGCCCCCTCGTCGAAAGGACCCTATCCATGACCAAGACCGTCGAATTTTTCTTTGACCTCGGCAGCCCCGCCAGTTACCTGGCGTGGACCCAACTGCCGGGTATCTGTGACCGCCATGGCGCGGCGCTGCATTATCGGCCCATGCTGTTGGGTGGGGTATTCCAGGCCACCGGCAATGCCTCGCCGGCAATGATCCCAGCCAAGGGCCGCTACATGTTTACCGACCTTGCACGCTTCGCAGCGCGCTACGGTGTGCCGTTTGGGCTACCACCGGGCTTCCCGATGAATACCCTGATGCTGATGCGCGGTGTAATCGGCACACAGTTGCAAGCACCGGAGCGCTTCGAGGCACTGTTGCGGGCATTGTTCAACGGCCTGTGGGCCGAGCGACGCAACCTGGGGGACGCGGCTGTGTTGCAGCAGACGCTGGAACAGGCCGGCTTTGACCTTGCCGCGCTCACTGCCCTGGCGGGCGACGCGCAGGTGAAGGCGGCCCTGAAGCAGGCCACCGAGGAAGCCGTTGCGCGCGGTGTATTTGGTGCGCCGACCTGCTTTGTCGGTGATGAGATGTTCTTTGGGCAAGACCGCCTGGATTTTGTCGAGGACGCGGTGCGTCAACCGGCCAGGCGTGCTTCCAGCTGAGTGCGTTCCCACAGGCTGAGCAGGTCGGTGGGGTTGGTGCCGTAGCGGTGCCAGTCTTCAAGGCCGGCCTGATCACCGTTGGGGGCCACGCACTGGACGCATTGAGCAAGGCCTTCGGCATCCACGGCCAGGGTCAACTGCCAGCCTTCGATCAGCACATCGACCAGCCCTTCGGCCCGCTGGGCGGTGATGTGCAAGGGGTGGACGCCCAGGGCTGCGTCACGCAAGCGCTGATACGCGGCCCGTGTGTTCACGGTGCCTGGGCGGTTCACGGTCAGAAGTTCGCCGGGGTGTTGGCGCTGATGATTTCGGCCTCATCCTGGCCAATGTTCTTGAAGCTGTGCGGCAGGGTAGTGGGGATGTAGTAGCCATCACCCGAATTGAGCACGCTGACCTGGCCATCGACCCACAGTTCGACGGTGCCGCGGGTGACCAGGCCGCACTCTTCGCCTTCTGCATGCACGATCGGCTCGCCCGAATCGGCGCCCGGTGCGTACAGTTCACGCAGCATGCGCATTTGACGGGCCTCGACACTGGCACCCACCAACAGCATGCGCAGGCCGTTACGGCCCAAGTCTGGCTGCTCGCTGGCGCGGAACACGAAGCGCTCTTCCCGCACCGGCTCGTCGAAGCTGAAAAACTCCGCCAAGCTCATCGGGATCCCTTCGAGCAGTTTTTTCAGGGAGCTGACCGAAGGGCTGACGCGATTCTGTTCGATCTGCGAGATCGTCGAGTTGGTCAGCCCGCTGCGGCGGGCCAGTTCCCGTTGGGAGAGGTTGTTGCGTTCACGCACCAGTTTGAGTCGCGTCCCCGTGTCCATAGCCGCCTTTAATCAGAGGTGTCAAAAATTATGAGCGACGCATTAAAACACACTCTGCACGCTTGCGCGCTGTGCTTATCAGGCACGCGGTTCGCGTGGCATCGGCCATAGCCCGACCAGCAGCAACAGCGCGGCTACCGCCATGAACGGCAAGCGTGGGTCAAGGGCATACACCAGGGTGCCGGCCAGTGGCCCGATCACCGCGCCCATGCCCTGGGCGGCGCCGATCGAGCCCGCTGTGGCGCCTTGTTCCGAGGCTTGCATGGCATTGGCTGCCAGCGCCGAAAACGCCGGGAACACAAAGCCCATGCCGGCCGCAGCGACGAAGAAGCACGCCCACAGCCAGGGTGCGGTGGTCGCCAGTGCACCGCAGGCAAAGCCCACGGCCGACACGCTGGCGCCCACCCGGATCATCTTCAGCGGCGGCCATTCCAGCTGGCGCAGCACAACTTGGGCCAGGATCAGCGCCACACCGACCGTGGTCAGGGCAATGCCGGCGACCTGAGCCGCGTCAGCCGGGCCCAACTGCAAGCGGTCCAGGGCGAAGAAACCGACGATGATCTGTGACACGGTGACGCTGAGCATGGCACTGAAGGCCACCAGCAAAGGCCGGCGCAGCCGCGGATCGCTCAGTTGCACCGGGCTGGGCGCATGGGTGTGCGCCAACGCTTGTGGCTTGAGTGTGAACAGCAACGCGAAGAACGCGGTGGCCGGCAGCAGCGACATGAGGTGGAACGGCAGGCTCAGGCTGTACCGCGCGAGCAGGGCGGCCAGCGCCGGGCCCAGCACGAGGCCGACCGCGTTTGCCGCGCCCAGTGAGGCCATGGCGCGGGCTCGGCGCTGCGGTTCGACATGGTCGGCGATCAGTGCATTGCAAGCCACTGGGATGGCGGCGTAGAAGGCGCCGATGCAGCCGCGTGCGAGCATGAGGCCGATAAAGGCCAGGGTTGCACCCGGCATCCAGCGCAGCGCGCCTTCGACGAATACGCACAACAGCCAGTAGGCCACGGTAAAGCCTGCGCTGCCCAACAGCAGCACGCGGCGGCGGCCGAGCCGGTCAGCCGCGCGGCCCCACGGGCGTGCCAGCAACACCCAGACCACCCCGGCGACGGTAACAGCGGCACCGGCCTGCCAGGTGGCCATGCCGAGTTGGCGGGCAATTGGGCCTATCAGGGCAACGAAGGCCATCATCGACATGGTGCAAGCCATGTTGGCCAGCAGCAATGGGCGTAAGTCGAGCGTGCCGGCAGGCACGAGAGTGGCAGGATCCTTTGCGACGTTCATGGGCAGTCCAGAGAAGTTCAGCGATAAGTGCGCCGATGGTAATAAGCATTATTATCGATTGTCGACCGCCCTGAACCGCACCGGCTTATTCGCTGCGACGCAGAGGGCCAGGCCACATGCTACGCAAGACGCCGTCGCGGCGCACCAAAGCGTGCATCAGCGCTGCGCCTAGGTGCACCAGGATCGTCGCGAACAGCAGGTAGCCAGCCCAACCGTGGGCTTGTCGCAGCACGGCATACAGCTGCAGGTCGTGGGGGGCGATTGCCGGTAATTGCAGGGGCCGCGGGTAGCCACCGGCCGACAGCATGGCCCACCCCAGCAGCGGCATGGCCAGCATCAGGCCATAGAGCAGTACATGCGAGGCCCCGGCGGCGAACCG
This sequence comes from Pseudomonas sp. SWRI50, assembly GCF_014269095.1. Lineage (NCBI taxonomy): Bacteria > Pseudomonadati > Pseudomonadota > Gammaproteobacteria > Pseudomonadales > Pseudomonadaceae > Pseudomonas > Pseudomonas sp. SWRI50. The sequence continues at coordinate 157,759 of NZ_JABWRW010000002.1, forward strand.
CTGCAGCGGTGGCAGGTCGCGTGGCAGCGGTGGGTGTGGCAAGGCCAGACGCAGGCCGATACGCAACACCACCAGTACCAGCAAAGCCAGGCCCGTGGCCTTGTGCAGGCTGATCAATACGGGGTGGCGCGGTGACAGGTCGCTGACCATGCTCACACCGATGAACAGCATGGCCACAATCAGCACCGCCATCAGCCAGTGCAGCAGCCGGGCGAGGGGGTGGAAGGCTTCAGGTTTCATGGGCGGGCTCCAGTGTCGAGCGATTCACGGCTGCGGCGGTTGAACGATTCTGAATAGGCGGCGGATCGGGCGGCCAGAATCGGGTCGGCAGAGGCTTCGATGCCGTGGGGCAGGATCAGTGGGTCGAAATTAATGTCGCGACAAGCACCTTGCTCAGGCGCGTCGACCTGTTCGAGCACAAGCGTGCCGGCGTCTACACTGCGCCGTTGCGCAGGCCATGGGCTTGCCGGGTTGTCCACGGCGTCGCCAGGCTCGGCCAGGACCAGGCGCAGGGTCCAGCGCAGCGGCCCTTGAGCCAGGCGCTGTTGCAGGTCGTGCTGCAGGTATTGTTTGTCGTCCACCTGGCCTGGCAGGGCGGTAAACGGGGTTTGCGGCTCCAGTTGCCAACGTACCGGCTGTGCCGCCCCAGCGGCGTCGATGAGGCGGAAGGCATTGATGCTGTGATACTGGGTACTGGCGAAGCTGTTGCTTGGCTTGTAGCTCGCCGCCCATTGGCGGAACGCCGCGCTTTCGGGGTGGGCGGCAAAAAACGCTTGTTGCCTGGCCGGGTTTGGTTTGCCGGTGGCCGGGTCTGGCGTACTGGCCAGGACCTGTTCATAGAAAGCCTGCGGCGTACCCACCGCCAGCACCGGCGGGTTGTTCATGCCGGTACGCCAGACTTGCCCGTCGTCAGTGCTGAGCTGAAGCGCCAGGCTGCGCACCGGGATTGCGGTGTCCGGCGCGAACGGGTTGGCGCCGCCAATGGCAAAACGGCCGATAACCGGCACGCGTGCCTGGCTGAACACGCGGGCCGTGGACAGGCTGGCAGCCTGGCCGCTGGCCTGGAAGTAGCCCGAGACACAGAGGCCTTTTGCGTGGTTCTTGCGGTAGCCTGGGTAGTGCCCAGCCTGGGCCTCGAAGGTGTCGATGATGCGCTTTGGCGTCAGTTCAGGTGCGCCGATCCAGCCGGCGGCATAGGCAAAGCCTGCGCCGGCAGCCAGCATGACAGCGCCGATGGCCGCCAGGCGCAGGGCCTTGGCGGGGCCGTGCAAAGGTGAGTTCATGATCATCGTCCGGTTCTGTGAAGGTGCCGGTACGACGCTGCAGGGAAAAACTTATTCCCTCGGCGGGAATAGATTTTGTTACCGGGCGTCTGCCTCTTACACTGACAACCCCAGAGGCCGGGACATAGCCATGCACGATCTGGACGAACACCAGTGGCGCGAGCTGCTGGCACGTTTGCGCCGCTTTGCCTTGTGGTTGACGCGAGAACCGGGCAGCGCCGACGACCTGGTGCAGGCCACCGTCGAGCGAGCCTTGAGCCGCCAGGGCCAGCAACGTGAAGCTGAGGCGCTGCGCGCCTGGCTGTTCACCATCCTTTATCGGCTGTTTCTTGACGGCAAACGCCGCGACCGTCTGCATGCCCGTTGGCTGTCCTGGTTCGGCCGAGCCGAGGTAGAAAACGAGCCCGTTGGCGGCAATATCGAAGACATCGTGCTGGCCCAGGCCGACCTGCGTGCCTTTGCTCGGCTGTCGGCGGAGCAGCGTGCTTTGCTGCTGCTGGTGAGCATCGAAGGTTTGAGTTACAAAGAGGCCGCCCAGGCCTTGGGCATCCCTATCGGTACCGTGATGTCGCGCTTGTCGCGCGCCCGCAATGCCTTGCGCGAGCTGACCGAGGGCAACCCTCAACCCCCGGCCTTGCGGAGACTGAAATGACACGCCTGATCCCCACTGAAGATGAGTTGCATGCCTACATCGATGAGCGCTTGGCGCCTGCTCGCCGGGCAGAGGTAAAGGCCTGGCTGGCGGCCAACCCGCAGGAGGCGGCGCGGGTCGAGGGCTGGCGCAGCGATGCGCGGCGGCTGCGTGTGGCACTTGCCGGCCTGGGTGAACAGCCGGGGGCTGCGCAGCTGGATCTGGGCCAATTAAAGCAGCGGCTGCGCCAGCGACGTCAACGGCGTTGGGCATCGGCGGCAGTGCTCGTGCTGGCGATTGGTGTGGGTGGTTTGGGCGGTTGGCAGGCACGGGATGCGATGTTGGCCCGGGTCGACCTGCCCATGGCCGATGCGGTCCAGGCTCATCGGCTGTTTGCCGGTAGCGAGGCGCTGGATATCCAAGCCAGCGACCCGACTCAATTGCGTGACTGGTTGGGGCGTCATTTCAGCCGGGTAGGCCAGCTGCCGGACCTGGCGGGTTACGGTTTCAGGCCGGTGGGCGCGCGGTTGCTCAGCAACGAACAAGGGCCTGCGGCGCTCCTGGTGTTTCAGGATGGCAAAGGGGAACGCATCAGCCTGTTTCTGCGCTCGCCGGGTGAGCGTTATGAACGCATGCCCGAGGGGCAGCGGGTTGATGGGCAACTGGAGGCACGGTACTGGTCGCATGGGGCGTATAACTTTGCGTTGGTCAGTGCGGCGGACGATACGCGTGGGGCGGGGGTAGGGGAGGCGTTGCGGTTGGGGTTGTAGGGTGATGGTGATGATTTGGTTGAGTGGGTGTGGGCAGCCAGGCGTAGGGCATTGGATTTTTATCGCCCGTGAGATCGAGCGCCGCGCGGGCGGCGCTCGATCTCACGGGCGCTGCAACTCAAATGCCTTACACCAGACCCGCGTCAGCTCAACTCCAGCCAGATCGGTGCATGGTCCGACGGCTTTTCCATCCCGCGCAACTCATAGTCCACACCCGCCGCCTTGATCCGTGGCACCAGGTGCTGCGACGCCATGATCAGGTCGATGCGCAGGCCACGCTTGGGTTCGTCCTCGAAACCGCGGCTGCGGTAGTCGAACCAGCTGAAGCGGTCGGCCACGTCCGGGTGCAGGTGGCGGAAACTGTCGACCAGGCCCCAGCCTTTAAGGCGCTCCATCCATTCGCGCTCTTCCGGCAGGAAGCTGCATTTACCGGTCTTGAGCCAACGTTTGGCGTTGTCCGGGCCGATGCCGATGTCACAGTCCTGGGGCGAGATGTTCATATCGCCCATCACCAGCACCGGCTGGTCGTTGCGGAACTGGTTTTCGAGCAGGGCTTGCAGGTCGCTGTAGAAGCGCTGCTTGGCCGGGAATTTGGTGGGGTGGTCGCGGCTTTCACCTTGGGGGAAGTAGCCGTTCATGATGGTGATCGGGTTGCCGTCGGCATCGGCGAAGGTGCCCCAGATGAAGCGGCGCTGGGCGTCTTCCTCATCGGTGGCAAAACCCTTGTGCAGGCTCAGCGGTGCCTGGCGCGACAGCAAGGCGACGCCATAGTGGCCTTTCTGGCCGTGGTAATGCACGTGGTAGCCCAGTGCCTGGACATCGGCCAGAGGGAACTGATCGTCGCTGACCTTGGTTTCCTGCAGGCCGATCACGTCAGGCTGATGCTTGTCGATCAGCGCCGCCAGCTGATGCGGGCGCGCTCGCAGGCCGTTGATGTTGAAACAGACGATCTTCATGGAAAGACAATCCCGGTAAAAGCCGCGATGCTAGCCGACATCGCGCGGCATCACCAGCATGGCGGGTTCGGGGTGCTGCTGCTAACGTGCTGTAGGGGCTGAACGATGCGCGGTGGAGCACACTCCAAGGCATTGCAAGCCCATTCCAGGAGGACTGCCCGCAATGCCCGAAACCACTGCCACGCCGGCGCGTATCTGCCAGCTCGACGACGGCTACAGCCGTGAGGCGCGTTCGCTGCTGTACAACGCCTACCGCCATGAACCTACCTTTGCTTACATTTTCGAGGCGCAGCGCCCAGGCTATGAGCGCCGCCTGCGCGTGATGGTGCGTGAATGGGTGCGCCAGCACTTTTACCTGCAACTGCCGGCCATTGGCCTGTTGCTGGATGACCGCTTGATTGCCCTGGCCCTGATCGTGCCGCCGCTGCGCAGGCTGGGGGTGGCCGACAGCTGGGCCTGGCGTTTGCGCATGATGCTGGGTACCGGCCTGCGCTGCACGCGACGCTACATGGACTACCAGGCGGCATTGGCCAGTTGCTTGCCTACAGACCAGGTACACGTCCTGCCTCTACTGGGCGTGCACCCGCAATTTCAGGGGCGCCAGTACGGTGAGCAATTGTTACAAGCTGTGCATGACTGGTGCGCGGAAGACCCCAGCACTCAGGGCGTCGTGCTGGATACCGGCAATGAACACTACCTGGCGTTCTACCAGCGTCAGGGCTATGAGGAAATTGGCGAGGTTGCCGTAGGGCCGATCCGAGAAAGGGTGTTCTTCCATCCCAACCCCGTGTCTTCAACGTCCGCTTTTGCCTGACAAGCCGCCAGACGGCTCCCTTGAGCGCCCGGCTCTGGTAGCATGCCCCGCATGACGTATTCAGGAAGATTAACCTGGGGCCTGGTTTTCTGGGTCGCCAGTTTCGCAGCATGGGGCCAGAGCGAGTTGCTGGTGAAGGTAAAGCCAGCCAACAAAGCGCTCAAGGCCAATGTCGAAGGCTATATCGGCAACTTGGGTGACCGCGATGAAGAAGCGCTGCTGCGCTTCAGTCGCGGGGCTCAGGAGCAGGCGCGCAAAGCCGCGCAGGCACTTGGCTACTATCAAGCCCAGATCGATACCGAGGTCAAGCCTCCCGCCAAAGCCGACCAAGCCCCGCAATTGATAATCCAGATCGCCCCCGGTGAGCCTGTGCGCCTGCGCAACGTGACGGTGCGCATCGAAGGGCCTGCCAGTGAGATGAAGGCGTTTCGAGTGCCCGACAGCAAGGCACTGCGCGCTGGCGAGCAGCTTAACCATGGGCTTTACGAAGATGCCAAACGGCTGATCCAGAACCAGGCTTCACGCTATGGCTTCTTCGCCGGCCGCTTCAGCCGCCAACGCCTGGCAGTCGACCCCCAGGCCGGCGTGGCCGACATCGAACTGGTCTACCAAAGCGGCCCTCGCTACCGCCTGGGCGCGGTCAAGTTTGGCGGTGACACACCGCTGGATGAAGACCTGCTGCAACGCATGGTCTCGTTCAAGCCAGGCACGCCCTATGACTCCGAGCTGATTGCCGAACTCAACAACGACCTGCAATCGAGTGGCTACTTTGAAGGTGTGCGGGTAGATGCTGCGCCGACTGCCGCCGTGGGCGAGGACATCCCGGTGGAGGTCCGCCTGGAAACCCGCAAACCACGCACCATGGGCCTGGGCCTGGGCTTCTCGACTGACGTCGGCCCCCGTGGCAAGGCCAACTGGACGCGACACTGGGTCAACCCTCAGGGCCACAGCTACGGCTGGGAAACCGAACTGTCGGCACCTCGGCAGAACGTCGGCCTGTGGTATGACGTGCCGCTCGACCCGCCGCTGACCGACAAACTGCGCTTTGCCGGTGGTTACCAGAACGAGGAACTCGCCGGTACCGACACCCTCAGCAAGCTGCTCACCGTCGGGCCAGAATGGCACAGCAAGTTGCCCAGTGGCTGGCAGCGGGTTATCTCGCTCAAGTACCAGCGTGAAGAGTACCGCCTGGGCGATGACTCGGGGCTGAGCAACTTGCTGATGCCGGGCGTCAGCTTCTCGTACCTGCGCAGCGACAACCGCATTGACCCGCACAATGGCTACCGCCTGCAGTTCGATACCCAGGTGGCGAAGGAAGGCCTGGTCTCCGACACCAACCTGCTGCACGGCAACGTGCTGCTCAAGGGCCTGACCACGCTTGGCCATAACCATCGCTTCCTCGGCCGGGTGCAATTTGGCGGCAGCGCCACCAACGGCTACAAGAACAACATCCCGCCATCGCTGCGCTTCTTCGCCGGTGGCGACCAGAGCGTGCGTGGCTATGACTACCAGACCTTGTCGCCGAAAAACAGCGACGGCGACCGCATCGGTGGCCGCTACCTGGTGGCTGGCAGCGTCGAGTACCAGTACTCACTGACTGAAAAGTGGCGCGTGGCAACCTTTGTCGATCAGGGCAACTCGTTCAACACCTTCGAGCTGCCAAGCCTCAAGACCGGGGTGGGCATTGGTGTGCGTTGGGTTTCACCGGTTGGGCCATTGCGCCTGGACCTGGCCAAGGCCCTCGATGACGAGGGCGGTATTCGCCTGCACTTCTCCATGGGGCCTGAGCTGTGACACGTGTGTTCAAATTCGTACTGCTGGGCGTGCTCGGCGGGGTGGTGGCCGTGGGCCTGGCGCTGGGCGTGCTGGTGGGGACCGAAAGCGGGAGCCGCTGGGCACTGGCCAGGGTGCCGGGGTTGCAGGTCGCTGACTTCCAAGGGCGCCTGGCGGGCAGTTGGCAAGCCAGCCAGCTGAGCTGGGTCGAGGGCGGTAACCGGGTCGAGGTGCAGGCCCCGCTGTTGACGTGGTCGCCCGGGTGCCTGCTGCGTGCCACCTTGTGTATCGATCAACTGCAGGCGCAGCGCATCGACATGGCGTTTGCACCCAGCGATGCACCGGCTGAAAGCGGCCCGCTGCAACTCCCGGCCCTGCGTTTGCCGGTCGCCATCGAGCTGGGTGAGGTCAAGATCGGCCAACTGCGACTCGACGGCAGCGACCTGCTGGGTGATGTGCAACTGGCCGCCCACTGGACCCAAACGGGCATGCGCATCGACCGCCTGCATCTGCAGCGCGATGACCTGCGCGTGGACCTGCAAGGCGACCTGCAACCTGAGGGCGATTGGCCGCTGCAGTTGCAAGGGCAAGTTGAGCTGCCTTCGGTAGAGGGTGAAAGCTGGCAACTGGCGTTGACCGCGCACGGCGAGTTGCAGAAAACCCTCACACTCGAAGGCACCAGCTCGGGTTACCTCGATGCACGGCTGAACGGTGAGCTACAAGCGCTGGCTGAAAACCTGCCAGCAACGCTGCAGATCCGTTCCGACGCTTTCAAACCAACCGGGTCGCTGCCGGACACCCTGCAGTTCAATCAGCTTGAGCTCAATGCCAAAGGTGATTTGCTCAAAGGCTATAAATTATCGGGCTCAGCCAGTTTGCCGGCTGAGCAGTCGCCGATTACCTTGGTCCTGTCTGGGCGGGTGGATAGCAAAGGGGCCAAGGTCGATGCCCTGGACCTCAACGCCAGCGATAACCAGCGGCTGAAGCTGCAGGCCAGTGCCGACTGGCAACAGGGCCTGACTGCCGATGCCCAGCTCGATTGGCTGGACTTCCCATGGTTGCGCCTGTACCCGCTGGAGACGCCGCCTGACGTCACGCTCAAGCAATTCAATGCCCAGGTGCACTACCGCGATGGCAATTATCAAGGCACCTTCAAGGGTGATCTTGACGGCCCGGCGGGGGCGTTTTCCCTGGCCAGCCCGTTCGAAGGTGATTTGAACCAGGTGAAACTGCCGCAGCTGGCGCTCAGCGCTGGGCAAGGCAAGGCCGAAGGCAGCGTCGCGGTGCGCTTCGCCGATACGCTGGCGTGGGATGTCGACCTGCAGCTCTCGGCGCTCGACCCCGCGTATTGGCTTGCCGAACTGCCCGGCACCCTGGCCGGGCCGCTGCGCAGCAAAGGTGAAATGAAGGGGGATGCACTCAAGCTCGATGCCCAGCTAGACCTTAAAGGCCGCCTGCGCGGGCAGCCGGCAGTGCTCAAGGTCGAAGCCCAAGGGGCAGGGGAAAGTTGGACACTCGGAGCCCTGGCTATCCAGCTGGGTGACAACCGCATCAATGGCAGTGGCAGCCTGCAACAGCGGCTGGCCGGGCGCGTGGATCTCGACTTGCCGCGTTTGGGGCAGCTATGGCCGAGGCTGCAAGGGCAGGTCAAGGGCCGGCTGGACGTCGCCGGGACCTTGAAGGCGCCCCAAGGTACGCTCACTTTGCAGGGCCAACAGCTGGCGCAGGCCGAAAACCGTATTCAGCGCCTGGACCTGGACGCACGCCTGGACAGCGCCCAGCGTGGTGTGATCGACCTCAAGGCCGGCGGCATTCACCTCGGTGACACGGCACTGGGCACCTTGCAGGCCAATGGCAAAGGCGACATTCGCCAGCAAGCCCTGACCCTGGCGCTCGACGGCCCGCAGCTCAAGCTGGACCTGGGTCTGGACGGCCAGTTGAACAAAGGCGACTGGCGTGGTCGCCTGGCCAGTGGCCGAATCCAGGCCGGAGGCCAGGATTGGCAGTTGCAGGCGCCGGCACGCCTGCAGCGGTTAGCCAGTGGCCAGCTGGATTTTGGCGCCCATTGCTGGCGTTCCGGCCAGGCCAGCCTGTGTGGTGATGACCAGCGCCTGGCACCTGAGCCGCGCTTGCGCTACCACCTTAAACAGTTCCCGCTGGACAGCCTGGCCCAGTGGCTGCCAAAGGACTTTGCCTGGCAGGGCCTGCTGAATGCCGACGTCAACTTGGATATCCCGGCCAGCGGCCCCAAGGGCAGCATTGTTGTGGACGCCAGTGGCGGCACCTTGCGCGTGCGCGACAAGGGGCGTTGGATCGATTTCCCTTATCAGGCGCTGCGCCTGGACAGCACCCTGGCACCTCGGCGCATCGACACCCGCTTGAATTTCCGGGGTGAGCGCCTGGGCGAACTGAGCCTGAATGCCCGCCTCGACCCCTTGGGCAAGAACAAGCCATTGTCGGGCGATTTCCGCCTGGCGGGCCTGGACCTTTCCGTCGCCCGACCGTTCGTGCCCATGGTCGAACGCCTGGCCGGGCAGTTGAATGGCAGCGGAAATTTATCGGGTACGCTGCTTGCACCGCAGGTCAACGGCAACCTGGTACTGAGCCAGGGCGAGGTCAGTGGTGCCGAGCTGCCGGTGAGCCTGCAAGACCTGTCGTTGCAGGCTACGATCGCCGGTGAACAGGTCCAGCTCAACGGCGGTTGGCGCAGTGGCGAAGCGGGGCGCGGCCAACTGTCCGGTAACCTGACCTGGGGGCAGGCCTTAGGCATGGACCTGCGTTTGCAGGGGCAACAATTGCCGGTGACGGTCGAGCCCTATGCGACGCTGGAAGTCGCACCGGACCTGAACCTGCGCCTGGTCGACGACAAGCTGGCGATAACCGGCAAGGTGCAGGTGCCAAAAGGCAAGATCACGGTACGCGAGCTGCCGCCCTCCACGGTGAAGGTGTCTGATGACACCGTTATCGTTGGCCATCAGACCGAAGAGGGCAAGCCGCCCATGGCGATGGCCATGGACATCGATGTCGATGTCGGGCGCGAAAAGCTGTCGTTCAAAGGCTTTGGCCTCACGGCCAACCTGTTGGGCCACGTGCATATCGGTGACAACCTCGATACCCGCGGTGAGCTGAGCCTGGCCGATGGTCGTTACCGCGCCTACGGGCAGCGCCTGACCATACGCCGGGCGCGCTTGCTGTTCGCCGGCCCGCTCGACCAGCCGTACCTGGACATCGAAGCGATTCGCAAAGTCGATGACGTGATTGCCGGTATTCGCTTGAGCGGCAGTGCCGAGCAGCCCACCACGCAGGTGTTCTCCGAACCTGCCATGAGCCAGGAACAGGCGCTGTCGTACCTGGTGCTGGGTCGCCCTTTGGGGACGTCGGGTGAGGACAACAACATGCTCGCCGAGGCCGCGTTGGGCTTGGGCTTGGCAGGCAGTGCCGGCATTACCGGAAGCCTGGCATCGAGCTTGGGTATCGATGACTTCCAGTTGGATACCGAGGGTTCGGGTAACACCACGAGTGTGGTCGCCAGCGGCAACCTGACCGAGAAGCTGAGCTTGCGCTACGGGGTTGGAGTGTTTGAACCGGCCAACACCATCGCGTTGCGCTACAAGTTGAGCCGGATGGTGTACCTGGAGGCGGCCAGCGGGTTGGCGAGCTCGCTGGATATCTTCTACAAACGGGACTTCTGATCGCCGCGGTCAACGGACCGTGGCAGCCTCGACGAACTCATTGGTATCGGGTGTGGGCGGGGGTGTGGGTTTGGCTATGCGCACCGGTGTGATCAGGCTGGTGTACTCCTCGATCAGCCGGTTAAGCGCTTCAGGCGGCTCACTGGCCTGGAACTGCATGCGGATCTGCACCTCGTCAGGGTCACGACTGTCGCCCTGGCGGCCCTGGCCACCAATGGTCACCTTGAAACTGGCGGCGTTCGTCTCGCTGGCCGCCAGCAGTGCTTGCTGCGCCTCGGTGCCCTTCACGCGGACCGACAGGTCAACCTGCATGCGCTCAAGTGCCAGGCCCTTGGGCGACACTAGCGCAAACAAGGGCACACGCATGATGTGCTGCTCATCCATGGCAATTTCGACCATCTTGGCCTTCATGGGCGCACCCAGTGCTTCGGTGTCGCAGTCGAAGAATTGATCGAACAGATTGATGTACTGCTGAGCTATCAGGCTGTTGGTGGCGCTGGCGGCTTCTTGCAGGCCGCGTGTGATCTCGCGCAGGTCGATGGATGTCATGGGGGCGGGGGACTTGTCCAAACGTTCGGCTCCTGGGTCCAGGGGGTGCCCCCTGTTGCGAGGGGGCGATCATTACCGACCTCAGTTGGCAGCAAGTGCCCCAGGCGTTGCTTTACTGCCCGGCGCATTCTGAGCAGCGGGCGCTGGTTTGCTGCCGTTCGCGAGGCCGTTGAGCGTGTCGGCTTGCGAGATCACGTCCGGGCTATTCAGCTTCGCGGACTTGACGACAGTGGGTTTGGTGGCGGCCTCGGTCAGGAAATCGATGACCCTCATCATCGCTTCAGGCGGGTCTTGGCGCTTCAGGGTCGTGCTGAAAGCGTAGCGGGCGCGGGTATCGGTCTTGCGGGTTTGCGTGGACTTGTGGCTGATGCTGCCCTTGACGTTGAGCTTGAACGGCCCCCAACCCAGCGACCCGGTTGCAGATGCGGCCAGGTTCTTGTCGGTCACGTCTTCCGACATCTGGTTGATGGTCAGTTCGAACTCGACATTACCTTCCTCGATGGCGATGTTCGGGTGGGTGATCGCCGCTACCAGCGGCACTTTCATGGTTTTGCTGACGACGCCTTGGTATTCACCCTGTTCATCGACGATGGTTTCGTCGTAGTCGAACTGGATGGCGACGGCCTTGCCTTCCTGAACGCACACTTGCATCAGAAAGTCGGCGTACGACTTGCTCGCGGTAACTTGTGCCTGAACCATGGCTTGCAGGGGGCCTGCGATCATGCGATCCATCGGCAAGGCATTGATGACGGACCCGATGAGGCTGTTGTCTAGGGACATAGCTGGATTCTCTTTTTAATGGGTGCAGCAAACGTGGCCGTCAGTGGCGACCATTAGGGTTATCGCCTAGCGAACATAGGGGGTCCTGTCGGCGGATATTGCCGATCTGCCGCAGGCTCAGGCCGTATTTGTCGGCCAGCAGGCTGCGTGACAAGCCCTCGGCGCTTTCCTGCTGGATCTGTAGGTTGCGCAACTGGCGCATGAAGTGGTCGGCTTTGGGGATTTCCAGGGCCACACCAGCGAAGCGCTTGATCAGCGCATCGAGCGCCTCGGCCGGGAGCACATTCGCGAGCTTGGTGCGCTCGCGGTGCTTGGGGATGTATTTGGGTCTGCCGCCATAGGCGCAGGTGAGCTGGAATGCATTGTCGATACCGATGCAGTCGATCAGCGCTTGCAGTGAGTGGGGTAACTGGCTGATGTCTATCCGGGTAAGGTCTGGTAACTCCATGCGACGCTCCATCGTTCGGTGTAGATGTGGTAAGCGATCACCTGCGGCGTTGTGTCGAAGGTGTGACCGAATTCTCAGGTAGAGCCAAGGTGCGTCGCTAGGCGCCATATAGGCTTGGGTTTGTAGCCTCGTTGAACAGTGTTTGCAGGCAGTGATTTCCCTTCTTGTAGGACATGCCTTCAACTATTCGCTGCAGCCGGTGAATTCCCGCTGTGACACGCCATGACTCACTTCCTGGGGCCAGTGACCTTCAGTCGCACGGATAGATGCTCAACAGGCTTGCGCTTCTCAGGTATGCCTTGGGGGTCGTGCTCATGTCTTGGGGCAGGGCGCGCCAGTCGACCAGCAGGCACAGCGCGCGGAACGCATGCTCGGCGCGTTTTCCTATAATGCGATCGGGAAAATCTCGGCGATAAAGTGCCCGAGTCTGCTTCACTGCGTGCACTTGGTCGGCCTGTGCCAGTGTTTGTCGGGCCAACTCCGGTAACAGGGTTGCCGGCACGGTGAAGTGCACCTGGGTGGCATGAGCCTGCAGGTAACCCGCTTCGCGAACGCTGTACCAGAGTTGTTGCCATTGACTGGATCCGGCGCTGGCCCCCAGTTCATTGCCTAGCTTGAGCAACTGTTCGGTGGGCGCCTGGCGCGTGTCCAGTGCGTAAAGAGGGAGGGGCGTCACAGCAAGGGATGCGAACAGCAGGGATTTGTACATGGTGCCTCCGGCACGGGCGATGAGGGCCCATGCTTTCAGGCGAGTGGCACCACACTAAGCAGGAAATGCAGCGCCAGTGCGGGTGGGCGTTGTATCATTGCCGCGGCTCGTTGCGAGCCTTTTGCCCCTGATGTTGCAAGGAACTTTCAATGACACACGTGCAGCGCCTCAAATATTCACTTCTGATCATCCTGGTGGTACTGGGCCTCATGGTTGGCCTGTCCCACCTGCAAAAGCAGGGCACGATCAGTGAGCAGACCTTCCAGTTGCTGGCGATCGCCATTGCGGTGGTCGTGGTGGTCATCAACGGCATTCTGCGGCGCAAGGTCAAGCCCTGACCTGTGCGGGCCGGCCAGGTGTGGCCGGCCGTACGCTCAGCGTGGGGACGCTTGATCCAGCACGGCGCGGGCCTGGGGGTTGAGGCTGTAACATTTGTCGCTGCCCAGGTTGATGACGCCTTCGGCGCACAGCCGCTTGAGCACTTCGCGTACGCTCAGGAACGACAGCGGAATGTCCAGTTGTTCCAGTTGCGCGTGCACGCCACGCACGCCAATGCTGCGGCCATTGCGGTCGGCCGCATGCAGCGCATCGATCACCTTCAAGCGGATCAGGCTGGTGCGCAAGCCAAAGGTGCGTAAAAGTTCGCGAATGTGTTCGTTACCGACACGTTCTTCGGCGAAAGCGTCCTGTCCATTGGGCGCTTTGCCGGGTACGCGTGCAGCCTGCATTGAGGGTTGCGGGTTGTACATGTGAATGCTCCTTTTCGTGGACTAACCCGAAATGTGGTTGCCTCACTTATTAGGACGAATGAGAACGGAAAATCTGCAGCCCGCTCGAAAAAAAATATGCCTGTCCCTGTTCAAGACGTTCTATCGCCTTGTAATACGTAAAATTTTCATTCAGCCATTCGTCTGATCGGGATGACCCCCCGATCCGAGGTGTGCCCGTGTTTTCGATTTCTCGTCCCATAAACAGCGCTGGCCTGGCGGCTGCGCTGGTCGCCTTCAGCACTGCTGCGCTGGCGCAGCCCGCCAGCACGGATGCCAGTGCGCAGATCCGGCGTACCAGCTACGGAGTACCGCACATCGTGGCCAAGGATGAGCGCGGCCTTGGGTATGGCATCGGCTATGCCTACGCACAGGACAACCTGTGCCTGCTGGCCAACGAAGTGCTGACGGTCAGCGGCGAGCGATCGCGGCACTTCGGTGCCAAGGCCAAGACCGTCGAGCAACGGGACAACCTTGCCAGCGACCTGTTCTTCACCTGGCTCAATACGCCGAGCGCCGTAGGGGCATTTCTGCAGGCACAACCGGCACCGGTGCGTGACCTGCTCGATGGCTATGCGCGCGGCTTCAACCGTGCCCTTGCCGAGCGTCGCAGCCAAGGCCTGCCGGCAGAGTGCGGGCAGGGTGACTGGGTGCGGCCGATCACCCGCGAAGACTTGGTCAAGTTGACCCGTCGCCTGTTGGCTGAAGGGGGCGTTGGACAGTTCGCCGAGGCGCTGGCAGGGGCGCAGCCGCCCTCATTGACGAGCCAGCGCGAGGCCACAGGCTTTGCCACGGCGTTGGCCCGGCAGGAGCGTTTTGCCTCGGAGCGTGGCAGCAACGCTGTGGCCGTCGGTTCGCAGCGCTCGGCCAATGGCCGTGGCCTGCTGCTGGCCAATCCGCACTTTCCCTGGATGGGCGGCATGCGCTTCTACCAGATGCAACTGACCATACCGGGCCAGCTGAATGTGATGGGGGCGGCACTGCCGGGCTTACCTGTGGTGAATATCGGCTTCAACCGGCATCTGGCTTGGACACATACGGTCGACACGTCAAACCATTTCACCCTTTACCGCCTTCAGCTGGACCCGAAGGATCCGACCCGCTACCTGCTCGATGGCAAGTCTGTGCCGTTGATGCGGCAGGTCGTCAGTGTCACGGTCAAGGCCGAAGATGGCACCTTGAGCCAAGTATCACGCCAAGTTTACAGCTCGGAATTCGGGCCAGTGGTGCAATGGCCGGGGCGCCTGGATTGGGACGCGCGTGCGGCCTACAGCCTGCGCGACGCCAACCTGGACAATACGCGAGTGTTGCAGCAGTGGTACCGCATCAACCGCGCCGACAGCTTGGACGCGTTGAAGGGCTCGGTGCAGCAGTTGCAGGGCATTCCCTGGGTCAACACGCTTGCTGTCGATGAGGGGGGCGGGGCGCTGTACTTGAACCAGTCTGTGGTGCCGTACGTCGACCAGCAACTGCTGGGTGAGTGCGGCAACCCCAAGGCGCAAGGGCGCATGGTGGTGCTCGATGGTTCGCGCAGTGCCTGCCAGTGGAAGGTCGACGCGCAGGCCGCGCAGCCCGGCATCTTCCCCGCACGATTGCTGCCGAGCCTCGCGCGCAAGGACTTCGTGCAGAACTCCAACGACCCTGCCTGGATGGCCAACCCGGCTCAGCCGTTGACCGGGTTTTCGCCGCTGGTCAGCCGTGATGACCAGCCCCTCGGCATGCGTGGGCGTTTTGCCCTGCAGCGCCTGCAAGGCACGGCCAAGCTGGGTGTAGACGACCTGCAGCGCATGGTGATGGATGATGAAGTCTACCTCGCGAGCCTGCTGCTGCCGGACCTGCTGGCGTGGTGCAAGGGTGCCGAGGCAGATGTGCAGCCTGTGTGTGCCAGCCTGGTCGCCTGGAATGGCAAGGCAGACCTGGACAGCGGCGTTGGCCTGGTGCATTTCGAAAACATGCTCGAGGCCCTGGCGGCTCACCCTGAAAGCTGGCGGGTAGCGTTCAACCCGGCCGACCCGCAGCATACGCCGCGTGGCCTGGCGGTCGAGCAGGCGGCAGTGCGCAAACTGCTGCACGAGGCGGCGTTGGCGTCCCAGCAGCAAGTGGCAAAAAGCGGGGTCGGGGGCGACAGCCGTTGGGGGCAGGTGCAGCAGGCTATCGATGGTACGCCGGTGCCTGGCGGGCCGCAGGGGCTTGGGGTGTACAACGCGATCCACAGTGTGCCGCATGGGCCGGGCAAGCGCCTGGTGGTCAGTGGTACCAGCTACCTGCAACTGGTCAGCTTTACCGAACAAGGGCCGCAGGCGCGTGGGCTGCTGGCGTTTTCACAGTCAAGCGAGGTGGGCTCGGCGCATGCGCATGACCAGACCAAGGCGTTCTCGGCCAAGCAGCTGGCAGTGATGCCGTTTACCGAGGCGCAGATAAAGGCAGATCCGGCGTATCGCGAGACAGTGATCAGCGAAGGGGATAGATAAGTGAATCTGGGGCTGCTTTGCAGCCCATCGCAGGCAAGCCAGCTCCTACAGGTATGTGCGAATCCCTGGGAATACGCTGTACCTGTAGGAGCTGGCTTGCCTGCGATGGGCTGCGAAGCGGCCCCAGATTTCCGGGTAGTCAGGAAAACTCGAACGGCGTTAACTGAAAGCCCTGTTCATCGACCTGCAGGGTCCAGCCCCGGCGGTCCCAGTCCCCTAGCACAATGCGCCGTGCCGGTTGCCCGTCCACCACCAGCTTGTGAATCGCCGGCCGGTGGGTGTGACCGTGAACCAGCGTCCTGACACCGTGCGCCGCCATCACCTTGGGCACTTCCTCTGGCGTGACGTCGACGATTTCCGTGGCCTTCATGCGCGTTTGCGTTCGGCTTTCACTGCGTAGCTTGCGCGCCAGCTTGTGCCGCGTGGACAGCGGCAGGTGCCGCAGAATCCAAAGGCTCAACGGATTGCGCAGGTAACGACGCAGCTTCATGTAGGCCACGTCCCGCGTGCACAGCGTGTCACCATGCATCAGCAGCACCTGCTCACCGCCCAGTTCGACAACGCTTGGGTCGGCCAGCAAGGTGCAGCCCGCGGCATCGCAAAAGTCCTGACCAATCAGGAAATCACGGTTGCCGTGCATCAGGTAGACCGCCGTACCGCTGTCGCTCAACTGGCGCATGGCCTGGCAGATCGACTGCTGGAACGGCGTCATGGCATCGTCGCCGATCCACGCTTCGAAGAAGTCGCCCAGGATGTAGAGCGCTTTGGCATGCCGCGCACGGCCATCGAGCAGATCAAGAAACGCCCGGGTGATATCCGGGCGTTCTTCTTGCAGGTGCAGATCGGAGATCAGCAGTATCACCCAATGATCTCGGCTTTCTCGATGATCACGTCTTCTTTCGGTACGTCCTGGTGGCCCGCTTTCGAACCGGTGGCGACTTTTTCGATGGCGTCGACGATTTCACGGCCTTCGATCACTTCGCCGAATACCGCGTAGCCCCAACCCTGCACGTTCTTGCCGCTGTGGTTGAGGAAGTCGTTGTTGGAGGCGTTGATGAAGAACTGCGCCGAGGCCGAGTGCGGCTCCATGGTGCGGGCCATGGCGATGGTGTACTTGTCGTTCTTCAGGCCGTTGTCGGCTTCGTTCTGGATGCTGGCACGCTTGTCACGCTTTTCGTTCATGCCTGGCTCGAAACCGCCGCCCTGGATCATGAAGCCCTTGATCACCCGGTGGAACACGGTGTTCGAGTAGTGACCGGCTTCAACGTATGCCAGGAAGTTGGCAACGGTCAGCGGGGCTTTTTCGGCGTTCAGTTGCAGGACGATGTCGCCGTGGTTGGTGCTCAGTTTGACTTTGGACATGCTGAAATTCGCTCTTTCAAGGCATTAAGGAATTAGGGTGCGCAGTACGCGGGTTATCACCTGACGCAGTATCAGGCGATCGCGACACAATGGCGCGCACAGGCCATTTTGCCAGCCTGCGGCAAAAAGCCGTGATAAATCACGCCAGTTTGTCCGAGCCCGGCTGTCAGCAGCTTGACTGCTTCGGCTATGATAGGCCCTTTGATTCAATCGGCCTACCCAGGCCGGACACGTGCATTCAAGGATCCTATGAGCAAGCCCACTGCCGACAACGCGCCCAACGCCGCTGCCAAAGGCGCCCCCGCTGTCCCTGCGAACTTCCTGCGGCCGATCATCCAGGCCGACCTGGACTCGGGCAAGCACAGCAGCATCGTCACCCGCTTTCCGCCGGAGCCCAACGGTTATCTGCACATTGGTCACGCCAAGTCGATCTGCGTGAACTTTGGCCTGGCCAAGGAATTCGGTGGCGTCTGCCACCTGCGTTTCGACGATACCAACCCGGCCAAGGAAGACCAGGAATACATCGACGCCATCCAGAGCGACGTCAAGTGGCTGGGCTTCGACTGGGCCGGCGACGTGCGCTATGCCTCCAACTACTTCGACCAGTTGCACGATTGGGCGGTCGAGCTGATCAAGCGTGGCAAGGCCTATGTCTGCGACCTGACCCCTGATCAGGCCAAGGAATACCGCGGCAACCTCAAGGAGCCTGGCAAGAACAGCCCGTTCCGCGAGCGCAGCGTCGAAGAAAACCTCGACCTGTTCGCACGCATGAAGGCCGGCGAGTTCAAGGACGGCGAGCGCGTGCTGCGGGCCAAGATCGACATGGCGTCGCCGAACATGAACTTGCGCGACCCGATTCTTTACCGCATCCGTCATGCCCACCATCACCAGACCGGTGACAAGTGGTGCATCTACCCCAACTACGACTTCACCCACGGCCAGTCGGACGCCATCGAGGGCATTACCCACTCGATCTGCACCCTGGAGTTCGAAGGCCACCGTCCGCTGTACGACTGGTTCCTCGACAACCTGCCGGTGCCGGCGCACCCACGTCAGTACGAGTTCAGCCGCCTGAACCTGAACTACACCATCACCTCCAAGCGCAAGCTCAAGCAGTTGGTCGATGAGAAACACGTCGACGCCTGGGATGACCCGCGCATGTCGACCCTGTCCGGCTTCCGCCGCCGCGGTTACACGCCGGCGTCGATCCGCAATTTCTGCGAGATGATCGGTACCAACCGTTCCGACGGCGTGGTCGACATGTCGATGCTTGAGTTCAGCATCCGTGACGACCTCGACCGCACCGCGCCACGTGCCATGTGCGTACTGCGCCCGCTGAAAGTGGTCATCACCAACTACCCGGAAGGCCAGGTCGAGCAGCTCGAACTGCCGCGCCACCCGAAGGAAGACATGGGGGTACGTGTCCTACCGTTCGCCCGCGAGCTGTACATCGACCGCGACGACTTCATGGAAGAACCGCCGAAGGGCTACAAGCGCCTGGAACCGGCCGGTGAAGTGCGCTTGCGTGGCAGCTACGTGATCCGCGCTGATGAAGCCATCAAGGATGCCGACGGCAACATCGTCGAACTGCGTTGCTCGTACGACCCGGACACCCTGGGCAAAAACCCGGAAGGCCGCAAGGTCAAGGGTGTGATCCACTGGGTGCCGGCCGCAGGCAGCGTCGAGTGTGAAGTGCGCCTGTACGACCGCCTGTTCCGTTCGCCAAACCCGGAAAAGACCGAGGACGGCGGCAGCTTCCTGGACAACATCAACCCAGATTCGCTGCAAGTGCTGACCGGCTGCCGCGCCGAACCGTCGCTGGGCCAGGCGCAGCCTGAAGACCGCTTCCAGTTCGAGCGCGAAGGCTACTTCTGCGCCGACCTCAAGGTCAGCCAGCCGGGTCGCCCGGTGTTCAACCGCACTGTCACCCTGCGTGACTCCTGGGGCAGCTAAGGAACCGTCGTGCTTAACATCTACAACACGCTGAGCAAAACCAAGGAAGCCTTCAAGCCGCTGGATGGCAATAAGGTGCGCATGTACGTGTGCGGCATGACCGTGTACGACTACTGCCACCTTGGCCACGGCCGCAGCATGGTGGCCTTCGACCTGGTCACCCGTTGGCTGCGCAAGAGCGGCTACGAGCTGACCTATGTGCGCAACATCACCGACATCGACGACAAGATCATCAACCGGGCCAACGAGAACGGCGAGACCTTCGACGCGCTGACCGCCCGCATGATCGACGCGATGCACGAAGACGAGCGCCGCCTCAACATCCTGCCGCCGGACCAGGAGCCACGTGCCACCGATCACATCGCGGGCATGCACGCCATGATCCAGACGCTGATCGACAAGGGCTACGCCTACGCGCCGGGTAACGGCGACGTGTACTACCGGGTAGGCAAGTTCGTCGGGTACGGCAAACTGTCGCGCAAGAAGATCGAAGACCTGCGCATCGGTGCCCGCATCGAGGTCGACGAGGCCAAGCAGGACCCGCTCGACTTCGTGCTGTGGAAGGGCGTCAAGCCGGGCGAGCCGAGCTGGGAATCGCCGTGGGGCCCGGGCCGTCCTGGCTGGCACATCGAGTGCTCGGTGATGTCCACCTGCTGCCTGGGCGAGAGCTTCGACATCCACGGTGGTGGCAGCGACCTGGAGTTCCCGCACCACGAGAATGAGATCGCCCAGAGCGAGGCGGCCACCGGCAAGCAGTACGCCAATGCCTGGATGCACTGCGGCATGATCCGTATCAACGGCGAGAAGATGTCCAAGTCGTTGAACAACTTCTTCACCATCCGTGACGTGCTCGAGAAGTATCACCCGGAGGTCGTGCGCTACCTGCTGGTGGCCAGCCACTACCGCAGTGCCATCAACTACTCCGAAGACAGCCTGCGCGATGCAAAAGGCGCGTTGGAGCGCTTCTACCATGCACTGCGCGGCTTGCCACGAGTGGCGGCCAAGGGCGGCGAGGCGTTTGTCGAGCGCTTCAGCATGGCGATGAACGACGACTTCGGCACCCCGGAAGCCTGCGCCGTGCTGTTTGACCTGGTGCGCGAGATCAATCGCCTGCGCGACAGCGATCCAGACGCGGCAGCGGGCCTTGCCGGTCGCCTGCGTGAGCTGGGCGATGTGCTGGGTGTGCTGCAGCTGGATGCTGACGACTTCCTGCGTGCAGGTGCAGAAGGCAAGGTCGATGCGGCTGAAGTGGAAGCGTTGATCCAGGCGCGCCTGCAGGCGCGTGCAGACAAGAACTGGGCGGAATCCGACCGTGTCCGTGACCAGCTGACCGCCATGGGCGTGGTGCTGGAAGACGGCAAGGGCGGGACTACCTGGCGCTTGGCCGACTGATCAATGGCGCGAGGGGCTGCCACGCAGCCCTTTCGCGACACGCCACTAAACAGCAGGCAGCGGTTTTCTCCTCAGCACCACTCGCCCTTTCTTCATGCCGACCGCCAGCGCTGACAAAATCAGGGCAATACACAGCCACTCCCAGCCGCTAGGCACCTCATTCACGATCAAGGCTGAGCTGACGATGCCGAATACCGGAATCAGCAGCGACAGCGGCGCTACCGTGGACACCGGGTATTCGCGCAACAGGTAGTTCCACCCCCAATAGCAGAAGTGCGTCGCGGCATACACCTGGAAGACCAGGGAAAAGACCACGACGGCATTCGTCTGCGCTGCCAGTGCCACGAACGGGGTTGCGCCATGCAGCCACCACGTGAGCGACAGCAAGGGTATTGGCGCAAATAGGCTGGCCCATACCACGAAGGCAAAGATCTCCTTCACCTTTGACAGCTTGATGATGACGTTGCCGATGCTCCAGGCCAGTGCGCTGATCAAGACCAGCAGCAACCCTGTTGTCGTGGTTTTGCCCGGGCTTGCTGCGAGGATGCCAACCAAGCCGGTCGCCGCCAGCCCGATGCCGACCAGTTGCGGGCCGGTCAGGGGCTCGCGAAACAGCAAGCAGCCCCACGCCAGGGTAAAGAATGCACTGAACTGAATCAGCAGCGAGGCGCTGCCCGGTGGCACACCCATGGCGATGCCGAGATTGATCAATGCCCACATGGCTACGCCGAAGATCAGGCCATAGGCACCTAACCAGCGGACGGCAACCTTGGGGCGCTTGACGAAAAACACCCACGGCAATGCGCACAGCGCGAAGCGTAAGCCGGTGAGCAGCAGTGGGTCGACGTGGGCCAAGCCCAGTTTGGTGATCGGGAAGTTGAGGCCCCATAGGGCTGTGACCAGGACGGCAAGGGTCAGGTGTTTTCTGTGCATGGTTTGGCAATCTTCTGAGGTCGCGGCAGTGCGCCTTGACGCTTCAGTCACTATGCCGCGGTAACGGTTTGGCCCGCTTTCAATTCAAGGTCGAATCTAATTAAAATCAGGCCATGACCTACGTTGACGATACGCTGTACGACGACACGCCTTGTGATGTGGTGGTGACAAGAAAGGCCTTTGCGGACGGCGAACTGTTCCCGATGCATCGCCATGGTCGCGGCCAGTTTGCCTTTGCCGCTTGCGGCGTGATCACGGTTGCAACCGAATCAGGTAATTGGGCCGTGCCGCCGTTACGGGCCATCTGGGTGCCTGCACAAGTGGCCCATGCCATGCAGATGCGCGGCCCGGTGACCATGCTCAATGCCTATATTTGCCCGCAGGCCGCCGAGCGGGTTGGGTTGCCTGGGCATTGTCAGGTGTTTGCGGTTTCCCCTTTGGTGCAGCAGCTGCTTGAAAAGGCGATCGAAGTGCCTGCGCAGTACCCCCTGCAGGGGCGTGATGCCTGCTTGATGGGCTTGCTGCTGCATGAAATTGCCGACATGCCGGCGCTGTCGCTGAATGCGCCGATCCCCGAGGAGCCGCGCCTTGCGCGGGCATGCAGAGCGTTTCTGGCGGCGCCTTCGCTGCAAACAGGCATCGATGGCATGGCGGACTGGGCCTGCATGAGCCGGCGCACCTTCACGCGCCAGTTTCGCGTGTACACCGGGATCAGCTTTATTGAATGGCGCCAGCAGGCATGCTTGCTGGACGCCGTGGTGCGGCTTGGCAATGGAGAGCCGGTCACCCGCGTCGCACTGGCGCTTGGCTATAGCAGCCCGAGCGCCTTTGCGACCGTGTTCAAGCGCTTGCTGGGCGAGGCGCCCAGCCGCTACTTCGATGCCCCCGTCAATGGGCAATGCAGTACCAGCCTGGCGCCGCCCAGTTCGCTGGCGCCTACCTCCAGCGCAAACCCATGAAGGTCGACGATCGCGGCAACGATCGACAGGCCCAGCCCGAAGCCTGGGTGGCGGTGACCTTCCTCGCTGCGATAGAACCGCTTGAGTACCGCCGTACGTTCCTCTTCAGGAATTCCCGGGCCGCTGTCTTCGATGGCGATGTGCAGGCCTTGGTCGTCCTGCGTCGCCAGCACGCGCACGCGGCCACCCTCTGGGGTGAACTTGATAGCGTTGCCCACTAGGTTGGCCAATGCCTCGAACAGCAGTTCGCGGTCACCGTGCAGCGCCGGTAGCTGCGCGGGCTGCGCAAGTTCCAGGCGGATACCGCCATCCTCCGCCAGCGGCAGGTAGAAGTCGTGCAGCTCTACCAGCAGATCATGCGGGTCGAGTTGTACAAAACCTGCACGCCGCTGACGGTCCTCCAGTTCACTGATGCGCAACAAGCCGCGAAAGCGCGCCATCAAGGTATCGGTTTCGCCAATCGCCTGGTCGAGTGCCTCGGCCTGCGCCGAGTCGGTAGCACTCTGCTGGCGGATTCGGTACAGCTGCGCGCGCAGGCGGGTCAGCGGCGTGCGCAGGTCGTGGGCAATGTTGTCGCACACCCCCTTGACCTCGTGCATCAACCGCTCGATGCGGTCGAGCATGGCATTGACGATGGCGGCAAGCATGTCCAGCTCGTCGCGACGGGCTGACAGCGGCAGCCGGTGGGTGAGGTCGCCGGCGACGATCAACTCGGCCTGGGCCTGAATCGCGCGAATGCGCTTGAGCGGCCTGCGCCGCAGCAGGTACCAGCCGGCAAACCCGGGGATCAAGGTCAGGGAAATACCCCAGAGCAGGGCATGCAAGATGATCCGCGTGACCACGAACAACGAGCCATTGTCCCGTACCAGCACCAGCCAACGGCCATCCTGCACTTTGATGGCCACGGCGTCGCAGCTGTCGCGTGGCATGTGCGGGTCATCGGCGTCCAGGCAGCGTTTGAGCTCATGCACCTTGCCGTCCAAACCTAGCTCTGAAGGCAGCGTGCGCAGGCGGCCGCCAAGCGGGTTGAGCTGGGCATCGAACAGGCCGTAGGCATCGAAGCTGCGCTCCTCGAACGCCTGGCTGGCAATCAAGGCGTCGTCCAGTTGCTTGCCGCTCATGTGTGCGAACAGGTGCTGGCGCTGCAGCATGGAATGGCGAGTCAGTTTGTTCAGGTAGCTGGAGACCTCGAAGTACAGCACCCCCATCAGGATGCTGCTCCAAGCCACGAACAGAAAGCTGTACAGCGCCAGCAAGCGGCTGGTTGACGAGCTCCAGCCCTTAGACGGGTTCAGCAATGGCATAGCCGGAGCCCCGTACCGTACGGATCAGCGGCGATTGGCCGGGCGAGTCGATCTTCTTGCGCAAGCGGCCGATATGGACGTCGATGAGGTTGGTGCCCGGGTCGAAGTGATAGCCCCAGACTTCTTCGAAGATCATCATCCGCGTGATCACCTGGCCGCTGTGGCGCATCAGGTATTCGAGCAGTTTGTACTCGGTCGGCAGCAGGTTGAGGGTGTGCTCGCCGCGGCGTGCTTCGTGGCTGATCAGGTCCAGCTGCAGGTCGGCGACTTGCAGGCGGGTCTGGGTCATAGGCACGCTGTTGCGGCGCAGCAGCACCTCGACACGGGCGGCCATTTCGTCCGAGGCGAACGGCTTGGTCAAGTAGTCATCCCCCCCGGCACGCAGGCCACGCACGCGTTCGTCAACGTCGGACAGGGCGCTGATCATCAGGATCGGCGTGGCGATTTTCAGGTTGCGCAAGGTCGTGACGATGGTCAAGCCATCGACTTCGGGCAGCATACGGTCCAGGGTAATCAGGTCGTAGCCACCGGCAATCGCCTTGGCCAGGCCTTCCCGGCCATTGTCGGCCCAATCCACGTCCAGGCCGTGGCTGGAGAGTTCGGCGACGATTTCCTGGCCGGTGACGGCGTCGTCTTCGATGGTCAGTACGCGTGGCATGCTGGTTCCTGGGCGGCGAATAGAGGCTTGATTGTGCCAAAGAATAGACAAACGGCGATTTAAGAAAAATTCATCTGGCGCTTCGGGCCCGACCCAGCAGCCAAAAAAAGGGGGCATGCCATCATCTGGCATGCCCCTTTGTCAGGCTTGCAAAGCGCCTCAGGCGACCTTGACGATCCAGCCTGCCGGTGCTTCGACGTCACCGCTCTGGATGCCAGTCAGCTCGTTGTAGAGCTTTTGGGTTACCGGGCCGACTTTTTCCAGGTCATGGAAGACGTGCAGCTTGCCGTTGTACTCGATGCCACCGATCGGGGTGATTACCGCAGCGGTACCGCAAGCGCCTGCTTCGATGAAGCGGTCGAGGTTGTTGATCTCGACATCGCCTTCGATCACTTTCAGGCCCAGGCGCGAGGACGCCAGTTCCATCAGCGACAGGCGGGTGATGCCTGGCAGCACGGAGGCCGACTTCGGAGTCACGAACTCATTGTTGGCGGTGATGCCGAAGAAGTTGGCCGAACCGACTTCCTCGATCTTGGTGTGAGTCAGCGGATCGAGGTAGATGGCGTCGGCGAAGTTGGCTTTCTTGGCTTCAGCACCTGGCTGCAGGCTGGCAGCGTAGTTGCCACCGACTTTGGCCGCGCCGGTGCCTTGCGGGGCGGCACGGTCGAAGCTGGAGATCTGGAAGTTGTGCGGCTTCATGCCGCCTTTGAAGTACGAGCCAACCGGGATGGCGAAGACCGAGAAGATGAACTCGGGGGCGGTGCGCACGCCGATGTTGTCGCCGGTGCCGATCACGAACGGGCGCAGGTACAGGGCGCCTTTGCCATGGGGCGGCACGAAACGCTCGTTGGCCTTGACCACTTGCTTGCACGCTTCGATGAACACATCGGTCGGCACCTGTGGCATCAGCAGGCGGGCGCAGCTGCGCTGCATGCGTGCGGCGTTCTGGTCCGGGCGGAACAGGTTGATCGAGCCGTCCTTGCAACGGTAGGCCTTCAGGCCCTCGAAGCACTGTTGGCCGTAGTGCAGGGCAGTGGAGCCTTCACTGATGTGCAGTACGTTGTCTTCGGTCAGGGTGCCCTTGTCCCACTCGCCATTGCGCCATACGGACAGGTAGCGTTTATCGGTCTTGATGTAGTCGAAACCCAGCTTGTCCCAGTTAATGCTCTCGTTACTCATGACACCCTCGATTGTCTTGCAGATGCCCGATCGCTCGGGCTGCTGTTATATGCGCACCACGCCACGATAATACATCCGTCGCGGATCGGGAACGGCCAGTCACGAAACAGCGTGCGATTGGGTGGGGGGAGGGAGGTGTAGGCCTTGGGTTTTTCAGCGCCTATGAGATCGAGCGCTGCGCGGGCGGCGCTCGATCTCATAGGCGGCGAAGATCTACCGTCGTTCATATGAAGGCCCACACCCCTCAACGCCCCCGCAACCGCTTGCCCCAATCCCCGCCGTGGCTACGGCTACAAGCCTCTTCACTGTCAAAGCGCACATGCCAGGCCGGGTGATCCAGCCGTATCCCCACTTCATCAAGCGCCTGACAGGTCAACGCCAGCATCCGCGCTTTGGCCACCCCAGCCAGCGCTGCAGCTTTGTCTGCCTCGCGCTCGAATACCCAGGTAATGCGCAGGCTGGCAGGAAAACTGTCGGGGTCAAGGTGATGGGTGAGCCAGGTGAACCCGACAATCTCTGCCTTGGCCGTTTCGCAGGCCTCCGTCAGGCAAACCACCAGCTCACGCTCCACACGGGCCATTTCGCGCTTGCCCATGGCCTTCATTGCGCGGCCTCATCATCAATTTGCTGGCAGAAGCGCAGGCGGTTGCCAAACGGGTCATGGACCTGCATCTGCAGGCCCCAGTCCAGGCGCTCGGCTTCGGGGCGGGCGTAGCCGTAGCGTTTGGCCTGCAGTTCGTGCTCGAGGGCGCGCAGGTCGTCGAGGCGGGCGAACACGGTCGAACCCGGGGTGGCATCGCCGTGGTGTTCGCTTAGGTGCAGGATCAGCCCATCGCGGTGGATTTGCGCGTACAGGGGCAGGTCCGGGCTGAACCGGTGTTCCCAGTCCAGGCTGAAGCCGAGGAAGTCGAGGTAGAACTCTTTGGCTTTTTCGACCGAGAAGATACGCAGTACCGGGATGGCGGGGGCGAGCGGCATAGGGCGTCCTTGGCCGTTGATGAAGGTGCAACTGTAGCGCAGATGCGCCGATGCTTGTGCGTGTGTCGCGCAATGGCCGACGGCAATGGTTGACCACCTGCCAGCCACTGCGTAGCCTTGCCACTTCGAGGTTCTTCGCCAAGCCGAAGCTAAGACGGGAACGCGGTATAAGCCGCGGCTGCCCCCGCAACTGTAAGCACCGACAACGGGTCGACACAGCCACTGCGCAAGCGCGCGGGAAGGCGTCGCGCCCTCCAGCCCTGTTATTCAAAGCACGGCAGGTACGGTGCGAGCCAGGAGACCTGCCTCGAGGCGATTTCGACTTTCAACCGGGCGGGGTGATCCGGTGGCGAACAAGCCCGGCCGACCTGGCCCGTGGCTTTCGTCCTGCATGCCCGCGCCATCTTGCCAAGGGCATCGCGACATGAAAACACTGGCCAAACTCCCCGTCACCATCGTTACCGGCTTCCTCGGTTCGGGCAAGACCACCTTGCTTCGCCACATGCTCGACAACGCCCAAGGCCGCCGTATCGCGGTGATCGTCAATGAATTTGGCGAACTGGGCATCGATGGCGAGATCCTCAAACAGTGCAGCATCGGTTGCACCGAAGAAGAGGCCAGCGGCCGCGTGTACGAGCTGGCCAATGGCTGCCTGTGCTGCACCGTGCAGGAAGAGTTCTTCCCAGTAATGCGCGAGTTGGTCGCACGCCGTGGCGACCTTGACCACATCCTCATCGAAACCAGTGGCCTGGCGCTGCCAAAGCCGTTGGTACAGGCCTTCCAGTGGCCAGAAATCCGTAACGCCTGCACCGTCGATGCGGTCATTACCGTGGTCGACAGCCCGGCTGTGGCGGCCGGCACCTTTGCCGCCTACCCAGACCAGGTGGACGCACAGCGCAAGCTGGACCCGAACCTGGACCACGAGTCGCCGCTGCACGAACTGTTCGCTGACCAGTTGGCCAGTGCCGACCTGGTGGTGCTGAACAAGGCCGACCTGATCGACGCCGAAGGCCTGGCCAAGGTCCGAGCCGAGGTGGCCGAGGAGCTGCCGCCCGCCGTCAAGGTGATCGAGGCCAGCAGCGGCCGTCTGCCACTGGATGTACTGCTGGGCGTGGGCGCCGAGTCCGAGGTGCACATCGATGGCCGCCGTACCCACCACGATTCGCACCACGATGGCGATGATCACGACGATCATGACCACGACGCCTTCGATTCGATCTCCATCGACCTGCCAGAAGCCGACGAAAGCCTGTTGCTCGATGCCCTGACCCAGTTGGTGGTCGAGTTCGGCATCCTGCGCGCCAAAGGTTTCGCCGCCATCCCGGGCAAGCCGATGCGCCTGCTGGTGCAAGGCGTGGGTACCCGCTTCGACAAGCACTTCGACCGCGCCTGGCGTGCCGACGAGCCGCGTATCACGCGCCTGGTGCTGATCGGTCAGGACCTGGATGCCGTGCAGCTCGAAGCGCGTCTGCGCCAGGCCTTGGGCGCCTGACCCATGCACCTGCTGCGGACCCAGCCCGGCGGCTTCGTGCCGGATGACAGTATTGCCGACCTCGGCCAGACACCCGCCGAACTGGTGATCCTCTGCAGCGGCGATTCACACCTGGCATTGCTTGCCGATACCGCCGAGCAATTGCCCGATGACTACCCCAGCCTGCGCCTGGCCAACCCGATGCAGGTACAGAACCACGCCTCGGTCGACCTGTATGTCGACGAGGTGCTGCGCCATGCCAAGGTCATTGTGGTGTCGCTGCACGGGGGCGTTGGCTACTGGCGCTATGGCGTCGAGCAACTGGTCGCCCTGGCGGCCCGCGGCGTGCAGCTGGTTCTGGTGCCGGGCGATGATCGGCCGGACCCTGAGCTGACCGGCCTGGGCACCGTGACCGGCGATCAGGCCGAACGCCTCTGGCACTACCTGCGCCAGGGCGGCAAGGCCAACGCCCTCAACCTGTTCAACTGCCTGGCCAACCAATGGCTGGGCCGTGACTATGCGTGGGACGAGCCGCAGCCATTACCACGCACCTCGGTGTATCACCCGGCCAAAGGCAGTGCGCTGCTTGAGGACTGGTACGCGCAGTGGCACCCGGAGCATCCGGTGGCACCGTTGCTGTTCTACCGGTCACACCTGCAAGCGGCCAACACCGCGTTCATCGACGTCTTTTGCGAGCGTTTGCTGGCGGCGGGGCTCAACCCCTTGCCGATTGCCGTGGCCAGCCTCAAGGAAAGCGCCTGCTTCGAACAGGTCGAAGCCTGGCTGGATGAAGTCGGCGCGGAGGTCTTGATCAACACCACGGGGTTTGCCTTGTCCAGCCCCGAACGCCCCAACCTGCGCCCGTTCCGCCGCGACATCCCGGTGTTGCAGGCCATTTGCGCGCAGGACAACCAACCGGCGTGGGAAGCCAGCGAGCAGGGCCTGGGCGCGCGTGACCTGGCCATGCACATCGTTTTGCCGGAGCTGGACGGGCGAATCATCACCCGCCCGGTCAGTTTCAAGGACATGGCCTGGCGCAGTGAGCGCAGCCAGTCCGACGTAGTCTGTTACCGCGCCCACCCCGAGCGCATGGATTTTGTCGCCGAGCTCGCTCGGCGCTGGGTAGAGCTGGCCCGGTTAGCCAATGGCCAGAAGCGCGTAGCCTTGGTGTTGGCCAACTACCCGACCCGTGACGGCCGGATTGGCAACGGGGTGGGGCTGGATACGCCGGCAGCGGCCTTGAATATTCTCAAGGCACTGCAGGCAGAAGGGTATCCGTTGGCGGGCCTGCCAGGCACTGGCACGCAGTTGATCCAGCAGTTGCTGGGCGGTGTGACCAATGACCTCGATCACCTGGACCAACGCCCGTGCGCGCAAAGCCTGAGCCTGGATGACTACCAGGCTGCGTTTTCCCGCCTGCCTGAAGCCAACCGCCAGGCAGTGCTGGAGCGCTGGGGGCCGCCTGAGCAAGACCCGATGTACCGCAGTGGCCGCTTGATGGTTGCGGGCTTGCGCTATGGCCTGACTTTCGTCGGCATCCAGCCGGCGCGGGGCTATCAGGTCGATCAAAGCGCGGTGTATCACGACCCTGACCTGGTGCCGCCACACGCGTACCTGGCGTTTCAATTCTGGCTGCGCCATGCCTTTGCCGCCGACGCGGTAATCCACGTCGGCAAGCACGGCAACCTGGAGTGGCTGCCTGGCAAGGGGGTAGGGTTGTCTGCGCAATGCTGGCCCGACGCGCTGCTGGGCCCGCTGCCGAACATCTACCCGTTCATCGTCAACGACCCAGGTGAAGGCGCCCAGGCCAAGCGCCGAACTCAGGCGGTGATCATCGACCACCTGATGCCGCCGCTGACCCGCGCCGAAACCTATGGCCCGCTGCGTCACCTGGAACAACTGGCGGACGAATTCTACGAGGCGCAGCTGCTCGACCCGCGGCGTGCCCGCGAGCTGCAGCGCGACATTCTTGAGCTGGTCAAGGCCAACCACATCGACCGGGAACTGCAACTGGAAGGGCAGCTGGACGATGCCGCTGTGTGGCTGCCGCGTCTGGACACCTACCTGTGTGACCTCAAGGAATCGCAGATTCGCGATGGCTTGCACGTGTTTGGCCAGTCGCCCGAGGGCCGGCTGCGTTTGGACACCCTGTTGGCCTTGCTGCGTGTGGAGCGCGGTGACGGCCGGGGTGGCAATGCCAGCCTGTTGCGTGCGCTGGCCAAGGCCCTGGTGCCGGGCTTCGACCCGCTCGATTGCGACCTTGGGCAGCCGTGGCTGGGGCTGCGGCCCGGGCCTTTGCAGGCGATCAGCGACGCGCCATGGCGCACCTGTGGCGATACCCGCGAGCGCCTAGAGCTGCTGGCCTTGCAGGTGATAGAGCAGGCGCTTGGCGGCACGCTGGTGCTGCCCGCCTTGAGCGAATGGCAACCGGTACGTGATGTGGTGCAGGCATTGTGTGACGCGGTGGCGCCGAGCCTGGATGCTTGTGGTGCGGCCGAGGTCAACGGCCTGCTGGCGGCCCTGGCTGGCCGTTTCGTGCCGGCCGGCCCGAGTGGCGCCCCAAGCCGCGGTCGCCTGGATGTACTGCCGACCGGGCGCAACTTCTATACCGTGGATGTACGCAACCTGCCCACCACCACGGCCTGGCGCCTGGGCTTTGCCTCGGCGAGCCTGATTCTCGAGCGCCATCTACAAGACCATGGCGACCACCTGCGCCAGTTGGGCCTATCGGTATGGGGCACCGCGACCATGCGCACCGGCGGCGACGATATCGCCCAGGCCATGGCCCTGATGGGGGTACGCCCGGTGTGGGCTACCGGTAGCCAGCGGGTCGACGATTTCGAAATCTTGCCGCTGAGCCTGCTCGACCGCCCGCGGGTGGACGTAACCTTGCGGGTGTCGGGGTTCTTCCGCGACGCGTTCGGCAACTTGATCCGCCTGTTCGATGCTGCAGTTCAAGCGGTGGCGGCGCTGGATGAGCCTGATGACCTCAACCCGCTGGCAGCGCGTGTGCGCAGTGAGCGTGAGGCACTGCAGGCGCAGGGCGTGCAACCTGAGCAGGCGGCGCGCCAGGCGGGTTGGCGGGTATTCGGGGCCAAGCCCGGTGCCTACGGTGCCGGTGTGCAGAATGCAATCGATGGCCGCTTGTGGCACAGCCGTGACGACTTGGCTGAGGTCTACCTCAACCATGGCGGGTACGCCTATGGCGGCAGTGATGAAGGCACCCCGGCCCGTGAACAGTTCGCCCGCCGCCTGGGGCAGGTCCAGGCGGTACTGCAGAACCAGGATAACCACGAGCATGACCTGCTCGATTCCAACGACTACTACCAGTTCCAGGGTGGCATGCTGGCCGCCTCGGAAACCTTGTCTGGCGCGTCGGTGGCCAGCTACCACGGCGACCACAGCCAGGTCGATCGGCCGCGTATCCGCACCCTCAAGGAGGAGCTCAACCGGGTCATTCGTGCCCGTGCGCTCAACCCCAAGTGGATCGACGGGGTAAAGCGCCATGGCTACAAGGGTGCCTTCGAGATGGCGGCAACGGTCGACAACCTGTTCGCATTCGATGCCACCACGCACCTGATCGACGACCATCATTATCAGTCGCTGGCCGATGCCTATGTGCTCGACCCTGCGACCCGCGATTTCATGCGCGAGCACAACCCCGAGGCGCTACGCGACCTCACCGAACGCCTGCTGGAGGCCCAGCAACGCGGCCTGTGGGAGGCGCCCGGCGATTACCGCGAAGCCCTTGAGGCGCAACTGCTCGACGGCGAGGAACAGGCTTGAAATGAGTGAACCCGTACAATTTCCGCTGGCCGCCGTGGTCGGTGCCGACGCGCTGAAACTGGCCCTGTGCCTGACCGCCATCGACCCGAAGATCGGGGGCGTGCTGATTGAAGGCCCGCGCGGCATGGCCAAGAGTACCTTGGCCCGTGGCCTCGCCGACCTGCTCGGCGAGGGGCCGTTCGTCACGCTGCCGTTGGGCGCCAGTGAAGAGCGCTTGGTCGGCACCCTCGACCTGGACGCTGCGTTGGGGCAGGGCAAGGCCCAGTTTTCACCCGGTGTGCTGGCCCAGGCCGATGGCGGCGTGCTGTACGTGGACGAGGTCAACCTGTTGCCCGATACCCTCGTCGACCTGTTGCTCGACGTGGCCGCCAGCGGCACCAACCGCATCGAACGTGATGGCATCTCGCACCGGCACAGCGCGCGTTTTGTGCTGATTGGCACCATGAACCCAGAAGAAGGCGAGTTGCGACCGCAGCTGCTTGACCGTTTTGGCTTGAATGTGGCCCTCGAAGGCTTGCCGGAGCCTCAGGCGCGCCAGCAGATCATCCGCCGCCGCCTTGCGTTCGACAGCGACCCCCAGGCCTTCTGCGCGCAATGGGCAACTGCCCAGGCGCAACTGCGCGAGCGCTGCCAGCAGGCGCGCCACGACCTCGCCCAGATTGCCCTGGACGACCAGGCCCTGGCCTGGATCACCGAGCGCTGCTACGCCGCCGGGGTCGATGGCCTGCGGGCGGACCTGGTCTGGCTGCGCGCAGCACGCGCGCACTGTGCCTGGCGCGGCGGCGAGGCCATTGATGAAGCCGATGTCGAGGCGGTGGCCGAGTTCGCTTTGCGCCATCGCCGCCGTGTATCGCCCCAGCAGCCGCCGCCTTCGACACCGCCTGAGACGGGGCAGCAGAGCGCAAGCAGCCAGGGCAGCCAAGGCGGGCAGGGTGACTGGGGCGCGCTGCCACCACAGCCAGTGACCAGTGGTGCGCGCCGTGAGGTGCCGAACTGGGCAAAAAAGCCCTGAGCATCCGCCAGCGAAAAGCCCAAGGGACGGATGCCAGGCCACGTGCTGGGCAGTTGAAAGGCGCCAGCCGTGGCCGTGTACACAGCACCACTTCGGGCCGAGTAGCCTGGCTGCCGACTTTGCTCAAGGGGCGGCCACGGCTGCGTGAAGACCTGTGCTGGCAACAGCGCAAGGCTCAGCCTGGCGAACTGTGGCTGGTGATCGTCGACGCCTCGGCCTCAACCCGCCGTCACCAGGCGCTGGCGCAGACCAAAGGTTTGCTGGCGGCGTTGTTCGACCAGGCATACCGTCAGCGGGCGCGGTTGGCCCTGCTGACAGCGAGCGGGCAGACGCCGCAGTGGCAGCGACACGGCCTCAAGGCCTCGGCGGCCTTGCAGCCCTGGTTGCAAGCACTGGGGGCAGGGGGCGGCACACCGTTGATCGCCGCGTTGGAGCAAGCGCGGCAGTGGCTGCAGGCGCGGCAGCAGGCTCACCCTCATGAAGCTGTGCGCTGCCTGGTATTTACCGACGGTCGGCTGCAGCACTCGGATAACGTGCAACCGATGGGCTGTGCCACGTTACTGGTCGACATGGAGCTGGCGCCCGTTCGTCTGGGCCGTGCGCAACAATTGGCTGCGCAACTGCAGGCCGATTATCAGCACCTGGAGCACTTCAAGGTCGTGGATTGAATAACAGTGCGGCGTGATACTGCGACACAATGTCGCAATAAGGTGTCGCAATAAGAAAAGTTGCAGCGGCAGCAACTGAGAAGTTGCACAAGTGCGTGGCAGGGCACGCACTTGGAGGGGCAATCGCAATTACTTCGGCATCGACCACGGTTGCAGGTCATAACCTTTTTCGCACAGCTCGGCGCGCACTTCCTCGATCAGGCTGGCCCATTGCGCAGGGTCGGAATAAATGCGCGAGGACACTTGCTTGCTGCCGATGCGGGTGCTGGTCCGGTCGATCACTGCCAGGCTCAATTCACCAGTACCATTGGGCGCATCCCAGGCTACGCACTGGAAAGGTTCGAAGGCGTGGTCGGCAATCAGCAGTGCTTCGTTGACACGGAGCGGGGCATTCATGGTTCGGTCTCTCTATGGTCCCAAACATCGAAGTGAAGTCCGCGTTGCTTTAAATTCGCCTCAATCATCGCGATATGCAGCGCGGGGTTATGTGTACTGATGCTCGTTGTCCGGGGGCAAGTCACACATTGGGTGTAAAAATTTGTGTCAGGGTTGAATCCGTTCTTGCCTGCGCCGCCATGGGATGTCGATAAAGTGCGAAAATTCCCGTCAGGGTTTGTAAAAAAATGATTCGGCAGACAGACGGTACTGGGCACCGTCAAGTTCGTTGCTACTGTTAATTGGGCGCCACAACTTGCTGTTTTACTTCACAAAACCAAACTCTGGCGCCAAGGAACGGTCATGCAGCAACCCGCTTCCCAACGCCGTTTGCTCATCGTCGACCCCTGCGACGACTGCCACCGTTTATTGCCAGGCCTGCGCAGTGCCGGCTGGGATGTGGACAGTTGTATGCTCGGCGCTGCCCTGGACCACGCCTGTGATGTCGGCCTGCTGCGGCTGCAGGCATCGCACCTGCGCCATCCCGACGCTGTCAAGGACATGATCAAGCGCAGCAATACCGAGTGGATCGCCGTGCTCAGCGCCGAGCAGTTGCGCATGCAGAACGTCGGTGATTTTGTCTGCGAGTGGTTTTTCGACTTCCATACCTTGCCGTTCGACGTTTCCCGCGTTCAGGTTACCCTCGGGCGTGCCTTCGGCATGGCGCGGCTGCGTGGCAAGGGTGCGGTGCGGGTGGATGACTCGGTTCACGAGTTGCTGGGTGAGAGCCGGCCGATCCGCGAGTTGCGCAAGCTGTTGGGGAAACTGGCGCCCACCGAGTCGCCGGTTTTGATCCGTGGCGAGAGTGGCACAGGCAAGGAGCTGGTGGCGCGCACCCTGCATCGGCAGTCGCAGCGGCACGATCAGCCATTCATCGCGATCAACTGCGGGGCGATACCCGAGCACCTGATCCAGTCCGAGCTGTTTGGGCACGAGAAGGGTGCCTTTACCGGTGCGCATCAGCGCAAGGCCGGGCGAATAGAGGCGGCGCATGGCGGTACCTTGTTCCTGGACGAGGTGGGTGACTTGCCGTTGGAACTGCAAGCCAACCTGCTGCGCTTTCTGCAGGAAAAACACATTGAACGGGTCGGTGGCAGCCAGCCTATCCCCGTGGATGTGCGGGTGTTGGCGGCGACCCACGTGGACCTTGAAAAAGCCATCGAACAGGGCCGCTTTCGCGAGGACCTGTATTACCGGCTGAATGTGTTGCAGGTGGTGACGGCGCCACTGCGAGACAGGCATGGTGACCTGTCGATGCTGGCCAGCCATTTTGCCCATTTCTACAGCCTGGAGACCGGGCGCAGGCCGCGCTCGTTCAGTGACCATGCGTTGGCGGCCATGGGCCGGCATGACTGGCCGGGCAATGTGCGTGAGCTCGCCAACCGAGTGCGGCGCGGGCTGGTGTTGGCAGAAGGGCGGCAGATCGAGGCGCAGGACCTGGGCTTGCAGATCGAGCAAGAGCAGCCGCCGCTGGGTACCCTGGAGCAGTACAAGCACCGGGCAGAGCGCCAGGCTTTGTGTGATGTGCTTAACCGGCACAGCGACAACTTGAGCATCGCTGCGAAAGTACTCGGGATCTCGCGGCCGACATTCTATCGGCTGCTGCACAAGCACCAGATTCGTTGACGCCTGCCTGTGTAGGAGCAGCCTTGAGCTGCGAAGAGGCCGGTGGCAGCACTTAAGATCTCGGATGCTGCCGCCGGCCTCTTCGCAGCACGAGGCTGCTCCTACAAGGGAGGGCGGTGGCAGTACCTAAGATCTCGGATGCTGCCGCCGGCCTCTTCGCAGCACAAGGCTGCTCCTACAAGGGGGCGATCAATGCGGTGCGCGCGGGATGGTCTTGAGCAGGTCTTCCGGGCTGATATGGCCAACTACTTGGGCCACCGCGCTGCCGGGGGTCGGCAGGTCGATGATGTGGCTTTTCATCTTGCCGACCACATGCATTTCACACGGTTTGCAGTCGAATTTCAGGGTCAACACTTCGTCGCCCTGAATCAGCTGCATCGGCGCCACCTTGGTGCGCACGCCGGTCACGCCCTTGGCCTGCTTGGGGCACAGGTTGAACGAGAAGCGCAGGCAGTGCTTGGTGATCATCACCGGCACTTCGCCGTGCTCTTCATGGGCCTCGTAGGCCGCGTCGATCAGCTGCACGCCGTGACGGTGGTAGAAATCGCGCGCTTTCTGGTTGTAAACGTTGGCCAGGAACGACAGGTGCGACTCCGGGTACACCGGAGGTGGCGTGGTTTCAGCTTTACGACCGCCGCGCGGATGCGCCTTGACCCGAGCAGCGGTTAGCGCCTCGATGGCTTCACGGCGCAGGGCCTTGAGCTGGGAGTTAGGGATGAAATACGCCTGTGGGGCATCCAGTTCGATGGCGTTGGCGTGGTACTGGGTGGTACCCAGTTGGCCCAACAGGTCGTGCAGTTGGTCCAGCGCCTGTTGCGGCTTGTTGGCCCCGCCGAACGGGCCGTCCAGGGCCACTTGCACGCTGACGCCTTCCTCGCTGCTGACAGTGAGCATCAGCCGCTGCTCGCGCAGCACCGCGTGCCATTCCACACCCACTCGGCGTTCGGCCGACGTGCGCTGCAAGGCCTGTTGCCAGTTGTGGTCGAGGTTGCGCGACAGCGGGTGATTTGGCCGCAGTTTGTACAGGCCGTCAGGCATTTCGTTGGGTTCGACGCGGTAGCGATAGCGCTTCTGGCCGTCTTCCTCGAATTCGCCACGGGGTTCGGCAATGTTGGCGCGGAACCCCACCACCTCGCGCTTGACCAGCACGTTCAGGCCGTCGCCGTTGGTCAGCGGCACGTCAGTGGTGACCAGCATGTCGCGTTTGTTGACCTTTTCCACGACGCCCACCGGCAAGCCGGTGAACGTTGGCGAGTCGAACGCGCCGATGTCGATCTTGCGGTCGCTGACGAAGTAGTCGGTGCTACCGCGGTGGAAGGTCTTGTCCGGGTCTGGGACGAAGAAGTGCTGGGTGCGGCCACTTGACGCGCGGGCCAGGTCCGGGCGGTCTTCGAGGATGGCGTCGAGCTCTTTGCGGTAGTGGGCCGTGATGTTCTTCACATAGCCCATGTCCTTGTAGCGGCCCTCGATCTTGAACGAGCGCACGCCAGCGTCGACCAGGTCGCGCAGGTTGGCGGTCTGGTTGTTGTCCTTCATCGACAACAGGTGCTTCTCGAAGGCCACCACGCGGCCCTGGTCATCCTTCAGGGTGTAGGGCAGGCGGCAGGCTTGTGAGCAGTCGCCACGGTTGGCGCTGCGCCCAGTCTGGGCGTGGGAGATGTTGCACTGGCCGGAAAAGGCCACGCACAGCGCACCGTGAATGAAGAACTCGATGGCGGCGTCGGTTTCGGCGGCAATGGCGCGGATCTGCTGCAGGTTCAGCTCACGGGCCAGTACCAGCTGCGAGAAGCCCGCCTGATCGAGGAACTTGGCGCGCTCCAGGGTACGGATGTCGGTCTGGGTGCTGGCGTGCAGCTCGATCGGTGGGATGTCCAGCTCCATTACCCCCAGGTCCTGCACGATCAAGGCGTCGACGCCAGCGTCGTAGAGCTGATGGATCAGCTTGCGCGCCGGCTCCAGCTCGTTATCGTGGAGGATGGTGTTGATGGTGGTGAACACGCGTGCATGGTAGCGACGGGCGAACTCGACCAGTTCGGCGATTTCGCTGACTTCGTTGCAGGCGTTATGGCGCGCGCCGAAGCTCGGGCCGCCGATATAGATGGCATCAGCGCCGTGCAGGATCGCTTCGCGAGCGATGGCCACGTCACGGGCAGGGCTGAGCAGTTCCAGGTGATTCTTTGGAAGGGACATGTCGTTATAGTTTCGGGCGGTCACGGTTTAGGCGGGCATTGTAGCGGTGAAACGGGCTGGTGGCATCCCTACGCTGCCCAGAGGCGGCGCGACCTGGAGGTGTAGGAGCGGCCTTGCGTCGCGAAAGGGTCGCGGAGCGGCCCCAGCTGTCTTTGTGAGTGCACCGAATCTGGGGCCGCTTCGCAGCCCTTTCGCGACGCAAGGCCGCTCCTACATGGGGCATGCATGAGCTGGCGTAATCAGCGTTTGGCAGCCATCGCGGTGACTTCCACGCGCATGCCTTCGACCGCCAGCGAGGCCACGCCAACGGCGGCGCGCACGGGCCATGGCTTGCTGAAGAAGCGCTGGTACACCTCGTTGAACGCTGCACGTTCAGCCATGTCGGTGAGGTAGATGGTCAGGTGCAGCACGCGGTCCATGCCGCTGCCGGCTTTTTCCAGGGCTACTTTCAGCGCCTGCAGGGTGCATTCGCTCTGCGCAACGATGTCGCCCAGCTCGAGGCTGCCATCGGCGCGGGTGGGGATCTGGGTGGAGACCAGCACACCGTTGTATTCGGCGACGTCGGACGAAATGGAATCGGCGTCCGGATCGGGGGTGTAGATGATATCTGTGTTTGCCATGGGCGCGTTTGCCTTGCTACGGAAGGAAAGCGGCAAGCGTACGCGAGCAGGCGGCAGGGGTCGAGTCGTTAGGGCGCTGCCGCAGGTACCACTGGCACATGCCAAAAAAACAGGGCGCCTGATAGGCGCCCTGTTTTGTGTTGCTTAGGCTTCAGCGTCCCAAGGACGATCGCCTTTCTCATCTTTGACGCGGGTCGGCAGGCCCATCACGTCCAGCGCCTTGAGGAACGGCTCGGCTGGCAGTTCTTCGACATTGACCATGCGCTTGGCATCCCACTCGCCACGGGCGACCAGCAGGGCGGCAGCCACTGGCGGTACACCGGCGGTGTAGGAAATACCTTGGCTGTCGGTCTCGGCGAAAGCTTCTTCGTGATCCGCCACGTTGTAGATGAACACTTCGCGCGGCTGGCCGTCCTTGGTGCCCTTGACCAGGTCACCGATGCAGGTCTTGCCGGTGTAGCCCGGGGCCAGGGAGGCTGGGTCTGGCAGCACGGCCTTGACCACTTTCAACGGCACCACTTCCAGGCCTTCGGCGGTCTTGACCGGTTGCTCGGAGAGCAGGCCGAGGTTTTTCAGCACGGTGAACACATTGATGTAGTGCTCGCCGAAGCTCATCCAGAAGCGCACGTTCGGCACGTTGAGGTTCTTCGAAATCGAGTGCACTTCATCGTGGCCGGTCAGGTACAGGTTTTGCGAACCTACTACGGGCAGGTCGTCGGTACGCTTGACCTCGAACATGGTGTTGCTGGTCCACTGGCTGTTCTGCCAGCTCCATACTTGCCCGGTGAACTCGCGGAAGTTGATTTCCGGGTCGAAGTTGGTGGCGAAGTACTTGCCATGCGAACCGGCATTGACGTCGAGGATGTCGATCGAATCAATGCTGTCGAAGTATTGCTGCTGCGCAAGTTTTGCGTAGCTGTTCACCACACCCGGGTCGAAACCGACGCCGAGAATGGCGGTAATGTTCTTTTCTTGGCACTCTTCGAGGTGTTTCCACTCGTAGTTGCCGTACCAGGGCGGCGTCTCGCAGATTTTGCCCGGTTCTTCGTGAATCGCGGTGTCCAGGTAGGCGACACCGGTATCGATGCAGGCACGCAGCACCGACATGTTGAGGAAGGCAGAGCCCACGTTGATCACGATCTGCGATTCGGTCTCGCGGATCAGTGCTTTGGTCGCCTCGACATCGAGGGCGTTGAGCGAGAAGGCCTGGATGTCGGCGGGTACCTTGAGGCTACCCTTGGCCTTGACGCTGTCGATGATGGCCTGGCATTTGGAGATGTTCCGCGACGCAATGGCAATACGACCGAGTTCGTCGTTATGCTGCGCGCACTTGTGGGCCACCACCTTGGCGACACCTCCTGCACCAATGATAAGAACGTTCTTCTTCAATTTATCCCTTGCTCCTTACTGAAAGCCGGTCTTACGACAGGCTGGAAACGTAGTCTTCGAAACCGAACTCGCGCACCACCTCGACACTGCCGTCGAGCTGCTTGACCACGATGGATGGCATTTTTAGACCGTTGAACCAGTTTTTCTTGACCATGGTGTAGCCGGCCGTGTCGATGAACGACAGGCGGTCGCCAATGGCCAACGGACGATCGAATTGGTACTCGCCGAAGATGTCACCGGCGAGGCACGATTTGCCGCAGACCATGTAGGTGTGCTCGCCATCGTTGGGGGCCATCTTGGCGTTGAGGCGGTAGATCAGCAGGTCGAGCAGGTGCGCTTCGATCGAGCTGTCGACCACGGCCAGGTGCTTGCCGTTGTACAGGGTGTCGAGCACGGTCACTTCCAGCGAGGCGCTGTTGGTGATGGCGGCTTCGCCCGGTTCCAGGTACACCTGCACGCCGTAGGTTTGCGAGAAGGCTTTAAGGCGCGCGCAAAACGCATCGACTGCATAGTCTTCACCGGTGAAGTGGATGCCGCCACCGAGGCTGACCCACTCGACCTTGTGCAGCAGGTGGCCGAAGCGCTCTTCGATGTGCGTGAGCATCTTGTCGAACAGGCTGAAGTCACCGTTCTCACAGTTGTTGTGGAACATGAAGCCGGAGATCTGCTCGATGACCTTCTCGATCTTCTCCGGGTCCCACTCACCGAGGCGGCTGAACGGGCGTGCCGGGTCGGCGAGCAGGTAGTCGGAGCTGCTGACTTGCGGGTTGACGCGCAGGCCGCGGACCTTGCCTTCGGACTGTTCGGCGAAGCGTTGCAGTTGGCCGATCGAGTTGAAGATGATCTTGTCGCAGTTCTCGAGCATTTCCTCGACTTCGTCGTCGGCCCAGGCAACGCTGTAGGCGTGGGTTTCGCCTGCGAATTTCTGGCGGCCGAGCTTGAGCTCGAACAGCGACGAAGAGGTGGTGCCGTCCATGTATTGCTGCATCAGGTCGAACACCGACCAGGTCGCGAAACACTTGAGGGCGAGCAGCGCCTTGGCACCGGACTTCTCGCGCACATACGCGATCTTCTCCATGTTGCCCAGCAGCTTGGTTTTATCGATGAGGTAGTACGGCGTCTTGATCATTTAAAGGCCCCCGGCAAGGCCGGCCAAAAAAAGGACACGCATTGTGCCTTCACTCGCTACAGATCGAAAGGGCGAGATGCGCTTTTCGTCAGGCCCGCTGGAATTTTCCCAGGTGCGTGAGGCTCATTAGAACAGGCCTGTGTGACTATCTTGATCTCACGAGAGTTTTTTCTATCCACCCCATTGGACCAGGAACGCAGGCATGAAAATTGGCGTGATCGCCGACACCCACGGTTTATTGCGCCCAGAGGCGGTTGATGCGCTGGTCGGTTGTGCGCTGATCGTGCATGCCGGTGATATCGGCAAACCGGACGTACTGGAGGTGCTGGAGGCACTGGCGCCGGTACGGGTGGTGCGCGGCAACAATGACCTGAAATGGCCTTGGGCGGCGGACTTGCCCGATCAACTGAGCTTCGACATGGGGGGCTTGCAGGCACTCCTGGTGCATGACATCGCCGATGTGCCGGCCAAGCTCGATGAAGCTGTGCGAGTGGTGATCACCGGGCATTCGCACAAGCCGCTGATCGACTGGCGGAACGGGCTGCTGTACCTGAATCCCGGAAGCGCCGGGCCGCGACGGTTCAAATTGCCCGTGACGGTGGCGGTAATTGAAATAGAGGGAGAAGCGTTAGTCGCCAACATCATTCCCTTGCTCGATTGACTGCCCCGGCCCCTTCGCGGGCAAGCCCGCTCCTACAGGTCAGAGTTATTCCTGTGGGAGCGGGCTTGCCCGCGAAAGGGCCGGAACAGGTAACCTCAATCGACCTGCTTCAACCAATCCTGAATCTGCGCCAGTGTCGCCGTGGCGCCCCCGCAAACCACTATCAGCACATTGTTGTACTCGGCCAATTTCTTGGCTTCGTA
This sequence comes from Pseudomonas sp. SWRI50, assembly GCF_014269095.1. NCBI lineage: Bacteria > Pseudomonadati > Pseudomonadota > Gammaproteobacteria > Pseudomonadales > Pseudomonadaceae > Pseudomonas > Pseudomonas sp. SWRI50. The sequence continues at coordinate 199,310 of NZ_JABWRW010000002.1, forward strand.
AGCTACCGCCAATGCAGCCCCACACGCGGGCTCCACCAATACCCGATGATCGAGCAAGAATCGCTCGCAGGCTTCCAGCGCGGCACGGTCGCTGACCAGATGGTTGTGCAGCGGATGGTTACGCGCGCATTCCAATGCCTGATCAGCAACGCGCTTCGCACCCAGGGAGGTGGCCACCGAGGCGAGGCGCTCCAGTTCAACCGGGTGGCCTGCTTGCACCGCTGCGTGCAGCGAGGCGGCACCGGTGGTTTCCACTGCCAGCACGGGTACATCATCCCAGCCATTGCGTGTTAGCCCTTCGACTACGCCACTGAGCAATCCGCCTCCGCCGACCGACAGCACCACCGCATCGGGTTTAAGCCCGGTGGCGGCAACTTCGTCGATCAGGCTGGCATGTCCGGCCCAGAGCAATGGGTCGTCGAAAGGGTGAATGAACGCATCGCCGCTGCCGAGCAGGGTCTGGGCCAGCTCGTTGGCCTCCTGCCAGGAGCTGCCATGCACCACCACCTTGGCGCCTTCAAGGCGCAACAGTTGCTTGGCGCGCTCGGTGGTGGTCTCGGGTACCACCACGGTCACCGGTACCCCTAGTTTGCGGCCGGCATACGCCACCGCCAGCCCGGCGTTACCCCCGGACGACGACACAAAATGGCGCGCGCCCCTGGCATGGTGGACTTCGCAGGCATGGCCCACGCCACGCAGCTTGAACGAACCACAAGGCTGCACTGCCTCAAGCTTGAGCCAAACGGTACAGCCTGACGCCAGCGAAAGCGGGCGGGATTCGATCAGCGGCGTCTGTATATGCAAAGTCATCGTTAGCTCCAAGCGTCAGTCTTCACGAGCCGCTGCCGGCTGTTCGCCACGCAACTGCTCCAGGTAGTTGTAAACGGTGTAGCGGGTCACCCCAAGGGCGCTGGCAGCCTTTTCCACGCCGCCTTTGACGATGAACAAGCCACGCTCCTGCATGACCCGCACCGCGTCGACCTTGGCCTGCTTGGTCATCCGGCCTTGGCCGCTGCGTTGCAGCGCGCCCTGGATGATTTCGCTCATCAATAGCGCCATGTCGACGGGTTCGCTGACCGCTGGCGAGTCGCTCAGGGGCTGTAGCTGCTGCAGAAAATTCATCGCAGCGTCCAGCCCCGTAACGTCGGTATTGATGCAGAGGCTGGCGAACGGGTGGCCGGTGCTGTCGCGGAAAATGGCCGTGGCGCTGCGCAGGGTGCGGCCCTTGAGCGTGGTCGGGTAATCCGGCAAGACTACAGGCGCACAGCCGCGCTGTTCCACGGTGGCCCGCATCAGGGCCTTGAAGCCTAGGTCCTGTTCCGGCGCGGCGAGGATTGGGCTGCCGACCACACGGCCAGAAAGGTGGCCGTTGACGATTGCCACCACGGAGTGTTCCGGGTGGTCAAGGTCGTGCAGGAGGATTTCCATGTTGCGCGCGGCAACGCTGCCCAAAGCCTGGATAGCGGCCTTGAGAACGGTGAGGGTGAGCTGACGTTCTTCAGGGGGAGAGAGCGGCATGAATGCATCGCCAAATTCAACGGTTTGTGCATTTTTACACAATACGTTGAAAATGGCGATGTGAGGGGCGCGTTTACTTGCCGAGTGCTGGCGTACGCGGTGGAATCATGCGGCGCGAGCCAGTGGCCTCGAAGGCCGCGGCGAAGCTCAACAGGTGATTGTCGGTATAGGCGCGGCCGGCGAACGTCAGCCCCACCGGCATGCCGATGTCAGCCATTACGCCCATGGGCACGGTGACGGTCGGTACGCCCAGGTGGCGGATCGCAAGGTTGCCGTTGGCCACCCAAATGCCGTTGCTCCAGGCAATGTCGGCCGAAGCTGGGTTGACGTCAGCATCCGCTGGCCCTACGTCGGCCACAGTCGGGAACAGCACCGCGTCCAGGCCCAGGCTGTCCATCCAGTCTTCCAGGTCCAGCTTGCGGGTCTTCTCCAGACCGCGCAGGCCGTCGGGCAGGGTTTCGATCTGGTCCCAAGTCTTCAGGCCGCGCTTGGCCATGTTGACGTATTCGTCCATGCCTGCGGCCAGGTCGTCCTCACGGTTGGGCAGGGTGCCGGGGTCGTGCGGGAAGATCTTCGGCCCATCGACATCGGCCAGGCGGTTGAGCTTGGGGTCGTCGTTGGCCCGCAGGAAGTCGTCAAAGGCCCAGCCCGACAGCTCCCACAGTTCGTCATGGAGGAATGCCTTGCTGACGATGCCGCGGTTGTACACGGTCGGGGCGCCAGGGCGGTCGCCTTCGCAGTTGGAGACCAGAGGGAAGTCCACTTCGAGCACTTCGGCACCTGCCGCTTCCAACGCATGGCGCGCTTGTTGCCACAGGTCGATGACGCTGTCGCGGGTGTTGATGCGCTGGCCGGTTGGGCCACCGATACCCGGCTTCTCGGAGGTGCCAGCTTCTGGGTCGGCATTGATGTACATGCGCGGCACGCCAAAGCGTTTGCCCTTGAGCGCGCTGGCATCCACAGCCAGGTCCAGGTACGACGCCGGGCGCACCGAAGAGGCGGCCGGGATCGGTACCCAAGGTTGCAGGCGCCACAAGTCGCCGCGCTTGTCGGCGTCGTCGGCAACCACCACGTCGAGGATTTCCAGCAGGTCGGCCATGGTGCGGGCATAAGGCACCACCACGTCCATGGTCGGGGTCAGCGGCCAGTTGCCACGCACCGAGATCACCCCACGCGAAGGGGTGTAGGCGCACAGGCCGTTGTTCGATGCAGGGCCACGGCCACTGGACCAGGTTTCCTCGGCCAGGCCAAAGGCACTGAAGCTGGCGGCCGTCGCGGTGCCGGCACCGTTGGACGAGCCAGAGGCGAAGGGCGCAGTCAGGTAGGCAGCGTTGTATGGGCTTTCGGCGCGGCCATAGACGCCCCGCTGCATGCCACCGTTGGCCATGGGCGGCATGTTGGTCTTGCCCAGGCACACGGCACCGGCGGCGCGCAGGCGCTCGATGGTGAAGGCGTCGCGCTGGGCGACCAAGTCTTTGAAGGCCGGGCTGCCGGAAGCCGCAGTCAGGCCCTTGACCAGGTAGCTGTCCTTGGCTGTGTAGGGGATGCCGTCCAGCGGGCTCAGGGGCTGGCCCTTGGCGCGGCGGGCGTCGGAGGCTTCAGCCTCCTTCAGTGCGTCTGGGTTGCGTACCACCACGGCGTTCAGTGCGGTAGCGGTGTCGGCGCCATCGTAGGCGTCGATGCGCGCCTGGTAGGCCTTGACCAGCTCGACCGCCGTCGTGCGGCCCGACTCGAGTGCGTCGCGCAGCTCGGCAATGGAAACCTCGGTTACCTCGATCATGCGTTCACCAAAAAGTTTTGCAGGTGGGGGCTAGTGCGAGGAGTGTACAAGAAGGCATTGCCGGACGCAGGTTTGCGCAGGGGCAAATGGTTTTATGCAGGCGAGCATTGTCGGGGCCGCGAGGCGGCCCCGAACGGTCAATCCAGGTCGGCCGCCGAGTGCCGTTCTGGTACTTGGCTGGCTTCATCGCCCCAGGTGCGATTGACCCGTGACCCACGTTGCACGGCGGGCCGCTGGGCGATCTCTTCGGCCCAACGCTGCACGTGGGTGTATTCGTGCACCGCCAGAAACGTTGCTGCGCCATAAAGATTGCCGCGCACCAGCTCGCCATACCAAGGCCACACGGCGATATCGGCGATGCTGTATTCATCGCCGCCCAAGTAACGGCTTTCGGCCAGGCGGCGGTCGAGCACATCCAGTTGGCGCTTGGCTTCCATGGTGAAGCGGTTGATGGCGTATTCGAACTTTTCCGGGGCGTACACGTAGAAGTGGCCAAAGCCGCCGCCCAGGTAAGGCGCCGCGCCCATCTGCCAGAACAGCCAGTTCAGGCTTTCGGTACGTGCAGCGGCAGACGTGGGCAATAGCGCACCGAACTTTTCCGCCAGGTACAACAGGATCGAGCCCGACTCGAATACCCGTACCGGTGGCTCGACACTGCGGTCGAGCAGGGCAGGGATCTTCGAGTTGGGGTTGACCTGCACGAAGCCGCTGGAAAACTGGTCACCCTCGCCGATGCGGATCAACCAGGCGTCGTATTCAGCGCCGCTGTGGCCCAGGGCGAGTAACTCTTCAAGGGCTATGTTCACCTTCACGCCATTGGGCGTGGCCAGCGAATACAACTGCAAGGGGTGCTTGCCCACTGGCAGCGCCTTGTCATGGGTCGGGCCGGCTACCGGGCGGTTGATGCTGGCGAACTGGCCACCGGAGGCTGCGTCATTGCGCCAGACCTTGGGTGGGGCGTAAGGGTGCTTGCTCATGCAGGGTGCTCCTTCAAGGTCGCGAAAGGGTCAGGTAAAGCGGTTGACCTGCATCTATGCCATGGGTTCTCGGAAAAGCGCAATTGCATTGGGCGCGGGCGTTGCGTGCATGCAGGGTTTCATCCAGTTTTCATCTGCCCTTGGCGTCGGCGGCTCTATGCTGGCGCTATCTCTGACCCTGCTCGGAACGGCTGGCGATGAACATCCCTCGCAGCGTGTTGGCGCTGGTCCTGCTCGGCGGCCTGTTGGCCCACGCCCAGGCCGCGCCTTGGGTCGCCGGCCTGCACCACATGACCCTGGCCGACCCTGTCGATGATCGCCCGATGCAAGCGTTGGCGTTTTACCCGGCGACAGGTGTGCCCCATAACATGCGCATCGACGGCTATCCGCTCGACGTCGCCGAAGAGGCGCCGGTGGCCCTGGGGCAGTTCCCTTTACTGGTGCTCTCCCACGGCAATACCGGCAGCCCGCTGGCCTTGCATTACCTGGCCACCGCGCTGGCACGGCAGGGTTTTGTGGTCGTGGCGGTGGTGCACCCGGGGGACAACGCCCGCGATCACAGTCGCCTGGGTACCTTGAGCAACCTGTATGGCCGGCCGCTGCAAGTCAGCGCCGCGATCACGGCTGCCCGTAACGACGCGCTGCTTGGGCCCTACCTGAATGATGGCAAGGTAGGTGTCATCGGCTATTCGGCCGGGGGCGAAACGGCGCTGATCGTCTCGGGTGCGCAACCTGACCTGGACCGCCTGCGCCAGTACTGCCTCGAGCGCCCCAGCGATGGCGACGCCTGCAAGACCCATGGCGTGCTGATTGCCGACCGCAGCGAGCTGGCACCGAAGGCCGATTCACGGGTGGGCGCGGCGATGCTGATGGCGCCGCTGAGCCTGCTGTTTGGCCGCCATGCGCTGGCCAGTGTGCACATCCCGGTGCTGATCTACAGCGGCGACAGCGACCAACTGGTGGCCGTGGACCGCAATGCCGAAGCGTTGGCGCGCAAACTGCCCGTCACGCCGGATTATCGTCTGCTGGCCGGCGCAGGGCATTTTGTGTTCATGGCGCGCTGCGACGAAGAACAACACGCCCGTATGCCGGCGCTGTGCAAGGATGCCGAAGGCGTTGACCGCCGCCATATTCATCACTCGCTGCAACGCGACACCGCAGCGTTCTTCAGCCAGGCCCTCAGCGCACCGCTACTGGATGAGCGCTCAGCTGCGTCGGCTGCGCCGCGCCAGAAGCAGCGTTAAGCCAACGCCTGCCAAGGCGAGCAGGGCGGCAACGCAGAAGATAGAGGCATAGCCCAGGTGCACTGCCACCGCGCCCATCACCGGGCCGGCGATGGCCAAGGCCATGTCGAAAAACACTGCGTAAGCCCCCAGCCCAGCGCCGCGGCTGCTGCTAGGCACCTGCTTGATGGCTTCTACGCCCAGTGCCGGGTACACCAGCGACAAGCCAAACCCTGTGAGCCCGGCACCCGCCAAGGCCCAAGGCGGCGAGGGTGCCAGCCACAGCAGTCCCAGGCCGATCACTTCGGTGGCCATGCACACCACTGCCACGTTGTAGCCGCCAAACCGGTTGACCGCATTGACGAACAACAGCCGCGAAATGATAAAGCACACGCCGAAGGCGCTCAGGCACCAGGCTGCACCGGCCCAGCCACGTTCCAGGTAATAGAGGGTGACGAACGTGGTCAGCGTGCCATAGCCGATCGACGCCAGTGTCAGCCCCAGGCCACAGGGCGCAACGCGGCCGAACGCAGACCAGAAGGGCAGCCGCTCGCCCCGTACCACCACCACGTCCGGGCGTTTGCGCAGCACCAGCATGGCCAGCAGCGCCAGCACCAGCAAGGTTGGCCCCAGCACGCTGAAGTCCAGGCCATCCACGGCCAGCACGCCGACCGGTGCACCAATGGCGATGGCGCCGTAAGACGCGATACCGTTCCACGAGATCACCCGGGCGGTGTGCTCCGGCCCAACCTGGCTGATGCCCCAGCTCAAGGTGGCCACGCCGATCAGCCCTTGGGCGATGCCCAGCAGCAGGCGCCCGCCCAGCAATAGCGCCAGGCTCAGTAACGGCACGCTCAGGGTCCAGGCCGACAACAGCGTCAGCACCCCGCAACTGGCAATGCCGAGCAAGCCGAAACGAATCGCCTGCTTGCCGCCCAGCGTGTCCGCCACCCGCCCGGCAAAGGGGCGGCTCAGCAGGGTGGCCAGGTACTGCAGGCCAATCGTTATCCCGGCGACAACCGCGCCGAAGCCCAACTGGTCATGCACATAGCTGGGCAACACCGCAATCGGCAGGCCGATGCAGAGGAAGGCAATGAACGTGTAGAAGACGATCGACAGGATCTGCAGGGTGACGTTGGAGGTATTGCTGGCGGGGGGCGGGCTGTTGCGCGGTCATGGGCTCTTTCGCGGGCGGGCGGTTGGGCGTTGTTTCATCATGGCCGTTGCGCGAAGGAAATGAAAGCAGGCTAACGAATTATTCCGGGTGAATGACCCATCCATGGGATCCGCCTGGTCAACTCAACGCGACCAGGCGGAGCGCACTACATCAGACCACGACGCCCTGGCTACGCAGGTAGTCGTCATAGGTGCCGCTGAAGTCCACGACACCGTCCGGCGACAGCTCGATGATGCGGGTGGCCAGCGAGGACACGAACTCGCGGTCATGGCTGACGAACAGCAGCGTGCCTGGGTAGTTTTCCAGCGCCAGGTTCAGTGCTTCGATCGATTCCATGTCCAGGTGGTTGGTCGGTTCGTCCATCACCAGCACGTTCGGTTTTTGCAGGATCAGCTTGCCGAACAGCATGCGGCCTTGCTCACCACCGGAAATCACCTTCACCGACTTGAGGATCTCGTCGTTGGAGAACAGCATGCGCCCGAGGGTGCCGCGAATCACCTGCTCACCGGAGGTCCACTGGCCCATCCAGTCGAACAGGCTCAGGTCGTCCTCGAAGTCGTGGGCGTGGTCCTGGGCGTAGTAGCCTACTTCCGCGCTGTCGGTCCACTTCACCGAGCCCGCATCCGGTGTCATTTCGCCAACCAGGGTGCGCAGCAGGGTGGTCTTGCCGATACCGTTGGGGCCGATGATCGCAACGCGCTCGCCAGCTTCGACAGTGATGTCGAAGTTCTTGAACAGAACCTTGTCGTCGAAGGCCTTGGCCATTTTTTCGACCACGACGGCCTGACGGTGCAGCTTCTTGGTCTGCTCGAAGCGGATGAACGGGCTGACCCGGCTCGAGGGTTTGACCTCGGCCAGCTGGATCTTGTCGATCTGCTTGGCGCGCGAGGTGGCCTGCTTGGCCTTGGAGGCGTTGGCCGAGAAGCGGCTGACGAAGGTCTGCAGCTCGGCGATCTGGGCTTTCTTCTTGGCGTTGTCCGACAGCAACTGCTCGCGCGACTGGGTCGCGGCGGTCATGTACTCGTCGTAGTTGCCTGGGAACAGGCGCAGCTCACCGTAGTCCAGGTCGGCCATGTGAGTGCAAACGCTGTTCAGGAAGTGCCGGTCGTGGGAAATGATGATCATGGTGCTGTTGCGCGCCGTGAGGATCGTTTCCAGCCAGCGGATGGTGTTGATGTCCAGGTGGTTGGTCGGTTCGTCGAGCAGCAGCACGTCCGGGTCCGAGAACAGCGCCTGGGCCAGCAGCACACGCAGCTTCCAGCCCGGTGCCACTTCGCTCATCGGGCCGAAGTGCTGGTCCAGCGGAATCCCCAGGCCCAGCAGCAGTTCACCGGCGCGCGATTCGGCGGTGTAACCGTCCATCTCGGCGAATTCGGTTTCCAGCTCGGCGACGGCCATGCCGTCTTCCTCGGTCATTTCTGGCAGCGAGTAGATACGATCGCGCTCGGCTTTGACCTTCCACAGCTGGCCGTGGCCCATGATCACCGTATCGATCACGGTGAATTCCTCGTAGGCGAACTGGTCCTGGCGCAGCTTGCCGAGGCGGGTGTTTGGCTCGAGCATGACCTGGCCACCGGACGGCTCAAGGTCGCCGCCGAGGATCTTCATGAAGGTCGACTTACCGCAACCGTTGGCGCCGATGAGGCCGTAGCGGTTGCCGTTGTTGAATTTGACGGAAACGTTTTCAAACAGCGGCTTGGAGCCGAACTGCATGGTGATGTTGGCGGTGGAGATCAAAGGGCTTACCTATCAGTAACTTACGACGCTGGGCTTTCAGCTGATACCGATTTGATACCAATCTTGAGTTTTTCCAGCTCGCTCCAGTCAGAGCTTGAGTTAAGCCAACGGGCATACGTCGACAGCAGCATCTGCACGCTGTGACCCAGCTGTTGGGCGATAAATGCGGGGTTGAGGCCGGACATTAAGCATATTGTCGCATAGGTGTGACGGCAGTTGTATGGGGGACGACGCCTGATCCCCAATTCATTGAGCACAGGCACCCACTGCTTGTGGAGGTCGGACGTCTGTTTCACGTACTTGGCGTTCTTCGACGGCGGGAACAGGAACGGCGTTTCGGTCACCGCCCCCTTACCATCTCTGCGGCGATCCGCGTATTGCCTGGCGAACTGGATAGCCCGTAAGGCCCTATCGTTCAGCAGCACGAAACGGTCCCGGCCGGTTTTCGTCCTTTCCTCCACCTCGCCCAAGGCGACGGTCCTCTTGACGTGCACCGTCTTTCTTTCCATATCGATCACATCCCACCGTACCGCCAAAGCCTCCGACAGGCGGAGGCCGGTGAAGAACATGAACTCGAACAGAGCGGCATAGATCAGGCTAGGCCAGTGCTTGTGCTGATACAGCTTGTCGATGATGGAATTGGCTTCCGCAAGGCTGAATGGGTCGATCTCCTTTTTCGACCTTTTCGGTAGTTCGATCAGCTCGGCGGGGTTCTTAACTAGCAAGCCCTCCCGGGTCGCTGCCGCAAGGATCGTCGATAATCGGGTAATCGCATTGCGCTTCACGTTTGCCGAGGTCCATTCGGTTTCAATGATGACGCGGCGGAGGAGATTGGTCGTGATCAGGTCGACACGGACCATGGCCAGTCGCGGTACCCAGTAGAGGTTCAGGGCGCTTTTGTAGTTGTTGTGCGTACCTTGAGTGATTTCGCGGCTGTCCAGCCAGAGCTGAGCATATTCGCCAAAAGTCGGCTTACCGCCGACCGCAGCTTGCGAGCTTGGAAACAGCTCGGCGTATTTGTCTGGATCAAGCAGCCCGAGCTTGTTGAGGCTGGTTACCTGATCGCGAAGGCTGGATGCAGCCTTGATCCCTTTTTGTGTCGGGGGATAGGGGAGCGTTTCGCATCGACGGATACCGTCCCATGTGAAACGAATGCGGAGGGAGTTGCGGAAGATTTCGACCCCACGGGGTAAACCCATTGGCTTTCCAGCCATTCGTCATACCTCTTTTTGCTGTAAATGATCCGGCCGCCGTGCTTCATCCAGACGCCCGCGGGAATCTTCCCATCCAGGCGTCGGTGTTCTAGGGAGCGTTTAGTGCAGCCGATGAGTTCGGCCATTCGCTGCTCAGTGACCTTGTCTACGTCACTGGTGCTCTCGATATCCATGGGATGGTCTCCACGCCGCCGGTGGCGGCAGGTTGGTGGTCAGTCGACCTGGTAGTAGACGTAGCAGTTGACGCCCTGGTCCTTGAGCGACTTGTGCATTGCCTGCACGCCCGCGCTGTGCTGGTTTCCCTGGCCTGGCCAAGGTGTGTCCAAGTGGACGCCTTGCTGGTGGTAGCGGCTTTTCTTCTGGACGTAACCGGGCAACCCCTGCAGTTGGCTGGGCCGAAGGCCTGGCACCGGAATCACTACGCGGTCCAAGTTGGCGCTGCCGCCGTCGTCGGTGCACGCAGCCGCTGCGGCTTTGCCGGCCTCGATCGCAATGCGGACCTTTGCAGGCAGGCTCGAGAGTTCATCTTTCGTCATGGCGATAGCTCTCCATGCCCGCGCATGTCGGCGGGCTTGAGTAGTAGGGGGAGGGGTTACTTGATGCGGTCGAAGAAGTTGCCGCCACGACGCTGATACGAGAGCCCCGACCAGCGGGAAGCGGCGCTGCCGGCCTGACGGATGCATACGGCATCCGCCGCATAGCCTACATGCAGAACTTCGTCGCCGGCGGCGCTGCTGAGCACGATCATGGCTGCGAGCGGTTCGTGCTCGACCTCGTTACCCTCGATGTGCTGGGCGATGGTCCGAAACCAATCGGCCAGCCTCTTGCGCTCGGCTTGGTTGGCCGCAACCTGGTTGTTGTGCAATCGGCGGGTGGTGGGGAACTGGAAAACTTCGGCTGTCATCTCGGCCCCCTGTAGATCAGGTAGGCCATGTAGGCGAGGGCGATCATGGCATCAGCTCCTTGGGCACCTGGACGGTATCGCCGAGCTTGGCTTTGACCAGGCCTCGACAGAAGGCAATTAGCGCAGTTGGGCCGTAGCACCAGAAACCGGTCCTGCCTGGCCCAGAGCTGTAGCGGAAGTTCGCGTCGGCGAGGTGGGCCTCGTAGTGCAGCCCGCCGTTGTGCTTGTCGATCAGCGGGCCGCCCTGGTCCCAGTTAGTGGATGGTCGAAACCCGAAGCCTTCGGATGCGCCGCGGGTGCTCACGCTGGTGAATACGCCCCGGGGACTGATAATCGTCAGGTGGTTTTCGGTGTCTTGCTTGTAGCCTTCGGCCATGGCCACCGCCCAGTCCAGCGGCGCACCGATTAGGTTCGATACCCTCACTTCGATCAGGTCGGTCATGGCGCCACCTGCTTGGCCTTGGCCGCTTTGGCGCGCTCGATGTTGCCGAACTTGCTCTTGCGCTGGATATCCTTGAAGGTGCGGCAACCGGACATGAACAGGGTTGAGGTCAGGTCTTTACGGCTCCGACCAACTTCCATGATCCCTTTCACACCGTGGCGGCAGAGCACGTATGCACTCTTGTAATCGCCACTGCGCAGCATCGTTGTGTAGAACGCCAGGCGCATTGCCAGGCGCCAACTGTCGCTGTCGTCTGACGGGCGCATGCGACGGGTGTAAAGCTGACCTTTACGATACTTGCTCACAGCTGATACCTCTCATCAATCCAGCGCCCTGGCGCCAGTGCGGGTGTAGGTGCGTTGTCCTGCTGTTCGTGCGGGGAGAGCTGGCGCTCGTTGCCGGCCTGCAGCAGGCTGTCGGGGATACAGCTGATGCCGACCCCGTTGAGCAGGTAGCAGGTAACGCCGCGTTGGCTGTCGTGCTGCACGTCGATGACGTTTTCGGTTGCGCTGGCGCCGGTGGCCAGCAGCAGGAGGCAGAGGGCGAGGCGGGCCATCGGCAACGGCCATCTAGGTCGGGCAACAGCGTTGAATCGGGCATAGCTCCTCCTCGCCGCCATTCGGCGGACAGTTTAAGATCGATGGAAATAAGTGAGACCAGGGGAGGTCCATCAGGCAGAAGTCTTGGAAGACTCAAATCCTTGCTGTGCAAGTTGGATGGAAAGACCATGCCGGATATAGAAAAAAGATATCGCGCTTACAAATTGCTGCGTGAGCTGGACGCGCTCACCTCAACCACCATGAATCAGGTAGCTTACGGACGCTTGGGAGGGCCAGAATGGCAAGCAGCATGCGACGCGCACCGCGCTGCATTCAATGCTTGGATTGAATTTGCCGATTCGCTTACAGACGAAGCGAGAGAGGGTGGGTTGGTTGTTCTTGATCACAATAAAACCTCTACAAAACCATAAATTTGTATAAGTTTAATGCCGGTTGTCGCTTAGTTTAATTTTCTGACTTACGTCACTTGAAGTTTTTTCTGTGCGCATTAATTTGGCTTTCTAATGGATGAAAAATAACGATTGGAGGAGGGTCATATGCGAGTTCGTGGAAATGTGTTTTGGAATTGGGCAGACCCAACGCTTCACCACCGCACCCATGACGAGACGCTCGACGACGGCACGCACATTGATGTCCAGGTGAGGCTTTCAACAACAGGTCAGACCCAGATGTTCATCGGCGTCTATGCACCCGAAGGAATGGCCTTGCACGAAGAGGCGTTCGATTCCCGTCCCGGCGAATCGATGACTCGTGCAATGGCCTTGGGTGTAGGGCTGGCGCGCCGGATTGCTACCGAAGGAATGCCCGCCATCACAGCCAAAGCTTCTGCAAGGTAAGGTTGTTTCCACCCCGGGGCTGGTTCAGTCAGTGAAATCGAGTCAGCCCCTTCCGGCCGCCATATCGCGGCAGTGAATAGAGGGGAGAGGGGTTACAGCTGGGTGGAGTACAAATGTGCTCCAGTCAGGATTGCTAGATTTTCAGCTCAGTCGCGCCGCTGCAAGCATCGCAGGGTCGATCAGTTGGTTGTTCAATCTTGCAGGGCTGGCACGACCAGATGGGAGCGCTCGGCTCTGCGCTGGCGGATAGGGCGGCGTCTATGCTCGATCCCCAGTCGCGCAGCAACTGTTCAGTAGGCATGACGCACCCATTGCAATGGTCGGCTATCTCACCCAACAGCAAACTCCACTTGGCCAGCTTGGCGCGCAGGTCGTCAATGTGCTTGAAATCCGCCGCGACTTGGGCTTCATGCTCGGCACACGCGCTCTTGCATTCAGCGAGCGCTTCGCGCAGCCGCTCGACCTCTGCGCTCGCATTGAACTCATTACGCCGCGCCTCTTGCAGGTCCAGGCGCAGGGCGTTGGCATCCCCTATATGGACCGGATCGCCAATGGTTCGCCTATCGATGAAATCGGCAATGTCGGCAAGGTATCCGGTAGCGATTGACGCCTGACCATTGGAACCTGCTACAAGCCGACCGACGAACGCCTTGATATCTCCTAGTGCGTTCTTCGCATGCTTATGGTTTAGGGCGTTGGTGTCAGCACGCGACCTCTGGCGCTCAGCCTCGCCAGGATCGGCGTGGGTGTAGAGCGGCACGCTGTAGGAGCTGGTGTCCAACCCCTGTTGGTCGCTTATGGCCTTGGCCTTTGCGTGCAAGGCGCTAACGCCGCCCTCGGTCATGAACCAGACTGGCTCGCCTTGGTGCGCCGTCATCGGTCCTAGGCCAACAACAGGAAGCCCCATCGCCGCCGCATCCCTCTCTGCCTCTTCTTTGGTCCACCAGATGGCAGTACCAACCATCCAGGCTATGGGCTCGGGGTGGGGCTGCGGGGCTGGCGCCTGCCCAGCGATCTGCGCGACTCCAATCCGCAGGTGCTGGCGAGCTTGGGCATGTGCCATTTCGTGAGGCGTGGCTTCCCGAACCGAGTAGGGCAGGCCTCCATTAATTTTCCTGAACACCCAGCCGTAATGGCTGAGTTTCTTGTCCATTTGGATTAGGTGCAGGCCGTCGTCGCAGGCTATCCAGCCGTCGGCGTCGTTGGATCGGTTTTCTGTGGGCATGTTGATGTCTCGGATCCTGGAATTGAGCGACTCCCCGTGCTTTCCTATTGGCTCAGTTCACAATAGGAGCACTGCCGTGGGTACGAAAGTTTTTGGGGAGGCTTTTATTTGGTCGGGCGCCTCACAGTTGCAGGGCGGCTATTACCCGATCTTGAGTGTTCAGCGGGGTGAGGAGAGGCCTGCATATGCCGTGATCAGGTCGCCCAGCTATCCCACTCTGGAGGAGGCTCATCGAGTAGCTATGGATGCAGTCGAGAAGGTCGAATCGGTGAGCGATCAAAATGTAATCACATTGAAAGGTGGTCAGAAGCTTCAGGCCGCGTGACTTGCGGCCTGGTAGTCGGACCATCCGATCTTCGGCATTTTGGTCTTTGGATTGATAACCGGCTTCCCCTTGGCGTCGACCATCGCGCAGCGAGCGCGAATGCGCAAATCGCGGCACTCGCTGTGCTTTATTGCCAGTTCGATGAACTGCTGTGCGTACTGAGGGGCGTCGAATAGATTGCTCAGTTGTTTAACTCGCTCGCCGCTCATGAGCTTGTCAGCGTATTTCGCGACTGCCTCTTCCCATTGGACTGGCGTCAGCTGCAAGGGGGGGGGCGCCAGGCTTCCCCGGCTTGCTGGTTTTTACGCGCTTCTTGGCTTCGGCCAGCGCTACATCACGGGTCATGCCGAACACTGCGAATGTGCTCATAAACGGACTCCTGCGCCTTGCTGACGCTTGGTGATGGCAAAATGAATGCAATTAGTGTTTTCTACTGCGCGGCATGACGCCTAAAGGGATACGAAATGAAGCCGGGAGATGTTGAGTTGACCCAAACGAACGAGCCTTTGGCAGCCGCCAAGCGTCTTTACGAGCAGTGCATTGAGATAAGAAATTTCGAGATTGGCCAGCTTGCCAACAGAAACAACTTCCTAATGATTTTTCAGGGTGTCCTTTTCGCGGGACTGGTTCAGTCAGTCGGGTCATTCCCAGTGGTCTCGTTCATGGCTTGTGTCACTGGTGTGATCGTTTCTTGGTACCAGACACAGATCGCGGCGGGAGCCAAGTACTGGCAAGAGCATTGGGAGCATGAGCTTAAAGAGGCAGAGCTTCGATTGATAAAGCTGCTTAATGAAGCTGGCGATCGAGCTCCAGTAGAGCTGTTTTCCAAGAACCCGAAGCAAATCAAAGCAGATGTTCAATCTCGGCTTGAATCGGGAACTGGAAGTCGAATCATTCGAGGCCTCATACTTGAGAAGTACTCTGTCAGCCGAGTTCCCATCAAACTCGGCTTATCCCTCATGGCTGTTTGGGCAGTTTTGCTGCTTTGCACAGTCAACTTTGGATGGTGTATTACGGTCCCGGACTTCATTACGGGCTTCAAGCGTTAGGTAGCTCAATTTTTGACCTGAGCTAACCGTCGAAGGAAGTTGCTGTGCGCTTCAGCTGAGTCATAAGTTGCGTCGGAAGATTCTTGATGGTCAGGCTGGCGCTGTCCTGATCGAACTCAACGCGCTTGCCGAGCAGGTGCGCTTCGAAGCTGATCGACATTCCCTCGGCGCGGCCGGTGTAGCGGCGGTACTGATTGAGGGTTCGCTTGTCAGCGGCGAAGCTCTCGGACATCCCGTAGTCGCCTGCCTGGATGAACTCGGCGAAGGTCTTTGGCCTGTCT
The DNA here is from genome assembly GCF_014269095.1 of Pseudomonas sp. SWRI50. Lineage (NCBI taxonomy): Bacteria > Pseudomonadati > Pseudomonadota > Gammaproteobacteria > Pseudomonadales > Pseudomonadaceae > Pseudomonas > Pseudomonas sp. SWRI50. The sequence goes on from NZ_JABWRW010000002.1 coordinate 214,558, forward strand.
TCGTTCAGCACCTCGGAAAGCTCGTCCAGGCGGACCGGCTCGCCAAGCTTGTCTTGCGCCTGGGCATAGGCCACCAGGTGGTGGCCCTTCTCGCTGGCAGTGTCGTCGGGCAGGTCTTCAGCCTTCACGAAGTCGGCGAAGGCCTTGAGCAGGGTTCGGGTTTCGCCTGGGCTGTCGATCCCTTCCTGGCAGCCGATGAAGTCGCGGAAGTAGTCCGAGGCTTTGCGGCCGTTCTTGCTCTTGATGAACGATATGTACTGGCGCGATGCTGGGTTGTTCTTCCATTCGCTCAGGTTGATGCGGGCGGCTAAGTGCAGCGCGCTGGTATCCAGGTGGTGCGATACCGACACGGTTAGGTCATCGGCAACCGAGATCGTCTCGACCTGACGCAGGATGGCGATCGTCAGGTAGTCGGTCAGCCCTTGCTGATACAGGGCGAACAGAACATGGCCGCCAACTGCCAGGTTTGATTCCTCCATGAGTCGCGTCAGGTGCTCCACTGCGGTGCGGGTGAAGTCGATGAACTGCATGTCGCCGCTGACTACCTTGGCTAGCCAGCCACTGAGAGGGTAAGCGCCGGATTCGCTATGGAAGAATCCCCAGGCCTTGCCGGTCTTGGCGTTGTAGCCGTCGTTAACATCGTTCACCAGGTTCTCGATGGCGCCGCTTTCCGGCAGGCTGGCGCTGGCCATGTGCAGGGCCGCTGGGCTGCCGTCCGGCTTCTTATCGATGAAGTGCATCACTGCGTGGCGAATGGGCATGAGTGTTCCTCCGTGGCCGGCTGGCGGCATGGTGGCAATTTGGTTGGGGATGGGGTATTACGGGTGACCGGCATGGGGTCGGAAATTCGGAGAGAAACAGATGAGTCACGGTTTTGAAGGGGATTACAACAATGATGTTCTTGCTCGCATGCTCGACATTTCAGTTGAGGATGTTGAGAACTACGTGACGCTGGATACGAATGAGAGCGATGAAGGCCAGCTGTACAGCTACGTGGCTATTTTTGATCGCTCTACTCCGCAGCATGTGCTTGAAGCGGCTGGCGCTGAGGGTAGCTACTCCGTTCAGCTGAGCGTCAACATCTTCGACGAAGAAGAAAGAGACTAATCAGGCGGTACGATTTCATCGCCCGGATCTCGCCGAAGGTCGCGCAGGCTCTGTACTTCGAACTGACGCGCTAGTTTTGGAGAGATGTAAAAGGCTGGCGCGTCAGGTCTTTCAAGGCGACGCGCCCGCTCTTCAGGATCCTGCGCGATCCACGACAAGGCCAGGTCCTGCCAGAGTTCCTGCACCTGGTCGTAGCCATGCTGCTCGATCTCTGCAGCTATGGCGGCCTTGATCCCTTCTGGCATGTTGAAAAACACCTTCTCGATTCCCAGCTTCTTCGCCTGGGCCTTCTGCCGGGCCCGGTAGTCCGCAGAGTGTTTCGCGACACCGGTCTTTTCCTCGGCCATCGCTGGTACCTCCCAAGCCGCTGGGCGGCAGATTGATGTGCTGCTGGCGCCGGCCATGCCGGACGCGCGCGGTGATGCGTTTCATGTTGTGTTGGCTTCTCGCTTTTCGGCGGTGGTCGGGAAGTTGATCTCGAACTCACGCAGCAGCCGCTTTAGCTGCTTGTCGGAGATCTTCATCAGCCGCACCACCTGATATCTGGTCATGCAGAGGTTGCGGTAGGCGATGATCTGGTCCGCTTTGTCCCTGTCGGCAGCCGGGTCGCTGAGCTTCTTGCCCAGGTTGCCCTTGCCGCGCCTTGGATCTGGCTTGAATTTGAATTGGCCGTCCAAGGCGTAACGGCTCAGGCAGCTCAATGACAGGCCGGTGTATACAGCGGCTTCGGCATAAGTCATGCGCTTCGCCAACTCGCGCACTTCTTCAATGCGCATCTGGCGTCTTTCAGTGCGGGTGTTCAGCGGAGCGGCTTGCGCTCGTGCCGGCTCAAGATCACGGTGCGCGCGCCGCGGCACATAGCCTTTGGTCGGCAGGCTTTGCACCTGGCCGCCGTCGAGAAAGAAGCTGTCGATGCTCGCATTGAGCTGGGCTAGCACTGCACTGCGCTGGTCTTGATTTGGGCTGCCGATCATTGAAGTCCGCCTCCCTTGCTCGCCGCACCTGCCTCCATCGCGTTAACAAAGCGCATGACGGCCCGATAGGTGAAGGCGTAGCCCTGAACGGCGCCAGTGGAGATCTCCACCACATCCCATTTTCCGTCCTTGCCCGATGCCTGGTACCGCGGTGCGGGCTGGTTGACCTTGGCGTGCGCCTCGGCCCTCACTGACTTACTGCGCTCGAGCAAGGCCGCGAGCACGGCAAGCTTCTGCTCGAAAGCAGGGTGCATTGCTGTCTGCATGGGGTGATCCTCGGTAGGGTCAGGCGTGGTACTCGAAGGCCTCGGCCTTGCGAACGATTCGAACTTGGGCGGTGCGGCGCTCCGGCGCGCGGCGGTCGCGGCGCATGGGGTCGCTGTCGTTGATCACCGCATGCATGGCGATGAGGCCGGCGAGGGCGATGCAGAGTGGGCTGATGATCTGTTGGCGCATGGCCTTGGTGACCGCTTCGATGCGGCGGCCGGCCTCCAGCTTGAACAGCGCGGCCTCGATTCGGTTGGCCACGGTGCCTGGGCTGACCGCCATCTGGCGGGCGATTTCTTTGGTGGTGAGGCCCTGGGCCACCCACAGCAATGCTTCGAGCTCACGGGGAGCCAGCGCCTTGCCGAGCTGGCCAATCCATGACCCGCAAGTGATCGTTTCCATGAAGTGTCCTCGGTGGGCTGCATTGGTCGTGACGCTCGCTGCCGAGAACCTCCCGGACCAGGGGAGGGCGAACGTCACGACCAATTCAGCCGACTTAATGTTTATCGTGGTGATGTTTAAGCGAGTTAATGTTCACTGGGGTGAGCTTTAAATAGCGTTCCCGGCCTCGCTACTGGCGACAGGCCGGGGTACTGCGTCAGCGGTGATCGTTCGAGCTCAGCCGCCGATGGCCTTGCTCTCAGTTCGGTTGGCCTTGAGCTTCCCTATCACCTCGTGTCGATCGGCCTCGGCGGGGTGTTCGCGGGGTAAGGTGTTCACTGCACGACTGCCGACTGCAGCTCTGCGGCCCGTTGGATGGGGCAGTCCGTCGTGGGTTGCCGGTCCGGGTTCCGGCTGGGCTTACTACTTCATTGGCTGGTCCCTCCTATGGTTTTTGATCCGCTCCACGCTCATCGCCGGGTTTCCCCACCACTGCCTGCTGCAGCTACTGGCTACGCATCAGGTGGCTCGCATGGTTTGGCGTCCTCCCATGGGGGAGTCCGGCAGCTATCCAGAGGCTGCGTGGTCGACGACTTAGCTTGTCCCGACCCAGGTAATGGCCTGGGTGCGTCGAGGTGGTCACGTCTGGTTGTGTAAAGAGCGGGTTCCGTCGAGCGCTATGCGTTTCGATGGCTGAACTATACGAATCCTCATAAATCGAGTCAATACGATTCCGCATAAATTTATGCAAGGTACGAAAAAGCCCGCGCAGGGCGGGCTTCAGTTCATTTGGGTAAAGTCAGAGCATAAAGATAGATTTGGGCATCTTGCCGTCCACGACGGTCCCTACGATTTCCCAGGTGTCATCTATGGGCTTGATGGGGTAGGCAGAGTTGAGTGGCTTGAGATATAGCTCTCCGGCATCCCGTACCAACTGCTTGAAGGTCGCCTCGTTGGTGTCAATCATTCTGGCGACAACGAACTGGCCTGGCCGTGGTTCGATGTCGGGGGCAACCAAGATCAAGAAGCCCTCTGGGAAGGAGTGTCCGGTTTGGCTCGTCATGGAGCTTCCAACTACCTTCAGCCAGAACGCATCCTCGCCCGCCCACACGTCGGAGGTGTGTCTAGGGCATGAGGAAATATTGCCCACTTCAAAAGCCTCTCTCGCATTGCCGGCCTGAACCCAGCTGATTTCTGGGTAGGCAAAAGATCTGTTTGGCTGCAATGCAGCAGTAATGTTGGAGTCATCCGAGGCGGCAGACCCGAACATCAACCAATCCGGTGATACACCAAGGGCCTTTCCAAGCCCCTCAATGGTGCCACGGCGCGGGCTTGAGCTTTCTCCAGATAGGATTCGGTTGATAGTGGGCTGAGGAACCTTCGACTGCCTGCTCAGCTCGCTTTCGCTGAGACCTAAGTCTTTCATTTTGGTCCTAAGCCGATCGGCAACACTCATAACCTTTCCCATATGCGTGGACGTATCAGCGCAATTCTATTGCATAGACCTATGCTTGTTCGTATGATCAGCAATGCGAAAACTCATAGGAAATTCCCATGACAGTTCAAGAGATGTTGAACCGTTTGTTTCAGCTTGGGCTGTCGCAGGCGGATGTAGCCAGGCATTGCAGTACCACGCAGCCGACCATTTCACGGGCTTCAAACGGTTCTGCCGTTCGCTACGAGCTTGGCAAGTCGATTGAAAAGCTGCTTGAGCAGCGTGAGCGTGAAGTCGCCGCTGCGGACGTAGCAGCCTGAATCGGCGCTGATGGGGTAATTCTCAGTGATCTGGCATAGCGCCACTAGATGATCGAAACACCTGCGAATCCATCCAGTAGCGGAATCGCAGGCGAAAAAAAACCGCCTGGCAGGGCGGCTTTCTCTACAGCAAGTAACGAGGTTGATTATGCACTCAGCAACGGATGCTAGCAACACCGCACCATTGTTCGCTTCACACCTGAAATCCTTTCACCAATCCGCCGCACTCAATGCCGCGCGAATGATTCGCCTCCAGTACGCAGCCACCTCGAAAGCTGCGCTCCGCCGGGAGTGCGTCGAGCATCTGCGGGCATCGCTGTGCGGAGGTGGCGCGTGAGCACCGTCACCCCAATCCAATCGAAAAGCGGATTCACCCGTATGGACAACGACCTGTACGAGGCCCTGATCGGGGCTGAGCTGTCAGGCCGCGAGCTTCGTGTCGCCCTGGCAATCCACCGTCAAACCGCTGGCTACAACCAAGAGAGCGCTTGCATCGCGGCGTCGTACATCGCCCAAATGTCCGGCATTCGTCGTGAGGACGTGTCCCGCGCAATATCCGAGCTGCTTCGCCAAGGCGTGATTCATCGCGAAGGCGGGAGCCGCAGCCCGATCGGTTTTGCTCCAGTCGGCGAGTGGAAGATCGACAAGAAAAACACTCACCCGAACAAGCCAAAAGAAGTGCCACAGTGTGGCGTTTCTGACACGTCCAATGTGGCGTTCTTACCACACAATAAAGACAGAAATACAAATACTACTCCTGACGGAGTAGTCGGCGACGGCAAGGGTCAGCCAGCCAAGGCTAAACCTGTTCGCCCGAAACCAGCGATGGGGTCTTGCCCGTACCAGGCCATTGTCGACCTGTACCACAAGGCGCTGCCAGCGCTGCCAGCCGTGGCAATCCTCAACGAAAACCGTAAGCGAACCCTCCAGGCCCGCTGGCGGGAAAGCGATGTGCATCGCGATCTCGGCTTCTGGGCTGATTACTTCTTCCAGGTCAGCACCTCTGATTTTCTGATGGGCAAGGTCGAAGGCCGGAATGGCTCGAAGTCGTTCCGTGCGACCTTCGACTGGCTGATCGCCCCGTCCAACTTCGTGAAGGTGGTGGAGGGCAACTACCATGCGTGAACCCTACAACGTTGATGCCGAGCACGGCCTGTTGGGCGCCATGCTGCAGCGCCCTGAACTGATCGACACCCTGTCCGACGACCTTACCCCAGAGTCATTTTACTTCGCCGAGAACGCCGAAGTGTTCCGGGGGATCATGGCGATGCGCGCTGCTGGCAAAGCCGTGGATATGTTGACCGTGGCCGACTACATCGGCGTTTTGGACAATGGCGACCGTGCCCTGGGCCACTGCGCGTCCCTGGTCCACAACACGCCGAGCGTAGCAAGCGCCGGTACTTACGCCGTTATCGTCCGTGAGCGGGCCATCGAGCGCGCCCTGTACGCACTTAGCGACCGTACCCTGGAGATCGTGCAGGGTAGCGGTGATATTCAGGACAAGATCGCGGCCGTGCAGGCGGCGGCCATGGGCATCGACGCTGGCGGTGATGGTGATGAGGTCGTGAAGGCTGCCGACCTGATGGCCGACCAACTGGAGGTGTGGCAGGAACGTCACGACCGGCTGTCACGCGGCGAGACGCTGATTGGCCTGTCGACCGGCTTGTCCGATCTGGACCAGAAGCTGGGCGGCCTGCAGCCCGAGCAGCTGATCATCGTGGCGGGTCGCCCGGCCATGGGCAAAACCACCCTGGCCATGGGCTTCGTGCTGGACGCGGTGGTGCGCCAGAAGAAGTCCGGCCTGGTCATCAGTCTGGAAATGAGCAAAGGCCAGTTGATAGACCGCGCCGTCGCCGCCGAAGGCCGTATCCCGCTCAACTTGATCAAGAATGGGTCTGCCTGTGAGTCGCATGGCGCTGAGCTCTGTGCTGCAGCGGCCAAGCTGAAGCACGCCAACCTCTTCATCGCCGACCGCGCCGCCGCCAATGTCGGCCGTATCCGTTCGCTGGCTCGCCGGCACAAGATGCGGTACGGCCTGGACATTCTGATGATCGACTACCTGCAGCTGATGGACGGCGAGGGCGGCAACCGTACCGAAGCGGTCAGCAGCATCAGTCGTGGCTGCAAGCTGCTGGCCCGCGAGCTGGGTATTCCAGTCGTACTGCTGAGTCAGCTCTCCCGCAAGTGCGAGGAACGCCCGAACAAACGCCCGGTGAACTCGGACCTTCGCGAGTCGGGCGCCATCGAGCAAGACGCCGACGTGATCCTCTTCGTGTACCGCGACGAGGTCTACCACGAAAACAGCGAGTTCAAGGGCGTCGCCGAGATCATTGTCGGCAAGGGCCGCGACATCGAAACCGGCACCGTCCGCGCAGCCTTCCTCGGCCAATACAACCGCTTCGAAACCCTCTCGGCCAGCTGGCAGCCGCCGGCCAAGGCCCCAAGCCAATCCGAGCGGCCATTGTCGGCCCGCTACGCACGCAAGGAAGTCGCATGACAGCACCCGCCCTTCGCCCGCTCAAGGCCAAAGCGGCTCGCGCCAAGCCCGTCGACCGGGAAGGGCAGGAGCAGGCCGCGCTGATGAAAGAGCTCCAGTTGCGCTACCCGCAGGCGTACAAGCTGATCTACCACGTGCCGAACGGCGGGCACCGAATCAAGGCCGTGGCTGCCAAGCTCAAGGGGCAGGGCGTCAAGGCTGGCGTGCCCGACCTGGTGCTGCCGATGGCGCGTGGCGGGTACTTCGGGCTGTACATCGAGTTCAAGGCCAAGCCACCCTTCGACGACCCGGTGTCGCCCAGTCAGGATGCCTTCCTGCAGCTGCTGACGAACGAGAACTACCTGGCCATCGTGTGCCGCGGCAACATCGACGCCGTCGAAGCCATCCGGGCCTACCTGCTGCAGCCCGCCACGGTGGCCGCATGAGCGCGACCCGTGAAGTGAAGCTGAGCGAGGCCGAGGTGCGCCGGCAGGCCGCCGACAAGTCGGTACGCGACTTGCGCGATCCGCGTCACCCGGGCCTTTACCTGCGCTTCTGGAGCAACCGCGAGCGCGGTACCTGGCATTTGGTACGCGGCAAGAAGTGGGTACCGATCGCCCGTTGGCCCGACCTGAGCGTGGCGGCCGTGCTGGCCGAGCTGCCCGCGCTTCGTCAGCGCCTGATGCGCAGCCCGGCCACCGCGCCGGTTGCCTCGGGCATGGCCAACGTGGGTCAGCTGCTCGACTGGTACGGTAACCGCATGGCTCGCGACCGGTCGCTGTCGGCCAAGCGCAAGGCTGGCGCCCGGTCAGCCATCGCCCAACACCTGAAGCCGCGGCTCGATGACCTGGCCCTGGCCGAGGTGACTGCCGACGCGCTGGACAAGCAGTTGATGTGGCCTTGCCAGGCCGAGGTGTCGCTCTCCTACCTGCGGCAGATGTTCGCGCTGCTGCTGACCGCCTTCCGCCAGGCCCAGCAGCTTGGCCTGATCGACCGCAACCCGATGGCAGGGATGCGCTTCAACGACTTCACCAAGGCCAAGATCCTGCCCAAGGCAGCCCGCCTGCGCGACGTTCAACTGCCCGAGCTGATGCAGCAGCTGGCCCAGGCGTTCGAAGCATCCCCGGGTGACGTCATGCTGGCCCTGATGATGTTGGCCCACGGCACCCGGATCGGCGAGACCCGAATGGCGCGCTGGAGTGAGATCTCGCTGGCAGCGGCCGAGTGGTTCATCCCGGCAGCGAACACCAAGACCCGCACCGAGCACCGCCTGCCACTGACCGCCCAGGTTGAGGCGCTGCTGGTGCGGTACCGAGCGATTCAGCAAGGACAGGGCTATGAGGGTGTGTACCTGTTCCCGAACCGTCGCGGCCTGTCGCTGAGCGAGACCCAGGCCAGTGCCGTGTTCACTCGCCTGGGACAGGGCGAGTGGACCAGCCACGACCTGCGCAAGGTGTCCCGCAGCACCTGGACCGACCTCGGTATCGACGGGCACATCGGCGAGATGCTGCTGAACCACACGCTGGGCAAGATCGCCAGCACCTACATCCACACCCAAGCCATGCAGCAGCGTCGGGTTGCCCTGGAGAAGTGGCACGCGTGGCTTGATCAGGTTGGCTTCGTGGCCATCCACCGCCTTACCAAGGCCTTATTTGAAAATTCGCAGAATTCGCCGCAGGCCACAGCAGGATTGGCGTCGGGCGACCTTACCGCATTTGTAATTAGCGAGGATTCAAAGTGACAGGGAAGAGCCATGGCCCTGCCTTCAAGAAGGCTGTGATCAGGTTGGCTCAGTGCCCTTTGTGCCGTGGGAGAGCGGTAACTCAGGGTGTGTTTCACGAACTGCCATGCGACCACTGCAACGCCTCGGGCTTTGTAGCGGCAGCAACCGGAGAAGCCCTGCCCCTAGATGAACTGGTGACCCAGCTCAGCATGAGGCTACGGGCAGCGCTTCGGCAGATCGAGCAGTTGAAGAACCCTCAGGCATCCGGGCCTGAGGCTACATATCAGGGAAGCAACCGGCGCGGCGCCGGCGGCACCAACTACACCGGGGATTGAGGGGGAAAGACCATGGTTTACAGCAGCGTTTCGGGTGCAGTCGTTGCCGCTCTGGCGGCGGGCGAGAAGGGTTCGGCGAAGGCCCAGGCTTGGCAGAAGCTGTACAAATCGGCTGAAGAGGAGGGCGGGTGCTTGGCCTCACTGGGTGGGCGGTCGGACGGCATCGATCGCACCCAGGTCGATTACTGGCTGTCGGCGCGCTTGCATCACATGCTCAAGGGGCGGCACTGGGATGCCCTGGTAGCAAAATACAGCACCAATAAGGCGAAAAAGGTGCAGGCGATCACGCTGATCCGACCACTGATCGCGAGCCCGGCACCGGCACTGTTCATCTACAAGGCAGTGACAGCCTGGGCCATCCCAAAGCTCAAGGGCACACGCCGGAAAGCGCCGCAGCCTGTCTCGGTCGAGATCCCGCTGGACGCATCGGCTTGGCGTGTTGCAGTCACTGTGGTTGCTGCCGTGGCTGCCGGCAAGGCAGCCAAGAAGCGTGTCGAAGCGCTCGAAGAGGATGTGATCATTCTGCCGGACAGCTTCTATGACATGAATACCTGGGATCTCGATGCCACGCCGGAGTCGACGCGCCGTCGCTGGAGGCTTGAGATTAACGAGAAGCTCGACGGGATGATCGACGACGCGCTGGCAGAGGTGCGGGTGATATTGGAGGCCGAAGGTCTGCTGAATAAAGAGGCTGCATGATTGCCTGTTGACATCAGTGAGCGACTGAGCGAAATTATCTCCATCCTGTCATTCCTGCGCACGTTGAGGACTGACCCAAGAAGCCCAGCCATAGTGCTGGGCTTTTTCGTGGTCAAGCTGATAGCAAAATGATGTCTGGAAATGTAGAGTCCTTTCGCACTGAGAAAGGAGTCTGCTGTGAACGATATCGTTGTCTCTTTACCGCTCGCGTTCTACTTTGATACCAAGACGCCTGTACCTATCCCTGAAATCATCAAGTCCCTTGATGGCCTAGATAAGCTGGCGAAATCGTTACCAAGATTCTTCACTGAGCTCAGCGGCGCGAAAATCGACGGTGTCGAGCTTAAGGTCGAGCGGATTGAGACAGGTAGCCTCAAAGAAAACTTCGAATGCCTCTTGATGTTCCTGACAGAGGCAGAGAAGGAAAAATTCAAGGTATGGCTTCAGGGGACGAAGATGGGGACGGGGCTGCGGTATGTGGCTTGTGCTGGTGTGGTAGCGGCCGCCTTGACCATGGTGGCTGTCGGAGCGGTTGCGGCCTACGACAGCTTCACTGGTGGTAATACTCCATCGATCCAAGCCAACAACAATACGATCATTAACATCGGCGCCGACGCCCTTTCTGTCTCGGAAGACCAGCTGAAGAAAGCGATCGACGCGGCTTTGTCCAAAGACAAGAAAAAAGCAGTTGCTGCTGCCATGAACTTCATTGCCCCAGCCGGTACTGAAAACGGCGGAACCCTATACGCGGGTGACAAGGGCGCGGAGTTGAACGTTTCCGTCGAAATGGCGCGTGACACTCCGCAGGCTCCGGATTTCAAAGTTAAGGACCAGGTGCTGGCTTACGAGCGGGTTCCCGTCTCAATCAGGGCGCTTGATCGCGACAAGGAAGACACCGGCTGGTGGATCGTGCTACCGACCATATCTGCTGAGAAAAGGCTCCGGATGACTTTTGCTGATGATGCCGATACCGCTAAAGCTAAAACTGAGTCCGAGATCGTAGCTGACGTGCTGGTCACCTACAGCCAAGACTTCAGCCAAGGGACTTTAGTGCCGAAGGGCGTCGAGATTCAGAAAATTTACTAGCGGTACCTAGTTTCACCAACAAGCCCTGGCAATTGTCAGGGCTTTTTCATTTGTGCTCCCCGCAACGGGAGGAACCGAGATGGCCCATATGCCAGAGAAAGACCCATCCTTCTGGGTGCTTGTACTAACAGCCCTAAGAGAGAACGGCCTGGCGATGGGCCTGACATTCGCCCTGACCTGGTTGCGTATTCAATACGATGGCCAAGAAACTCGCCCAGTCCGGCAGCTGATTGAGGCCACTCTTGGCGCGTTGATCGTGATGGTGGTCGGTCTGACCGTGAAGGAATTCGGCCTCAGCATCGCTTGGTCGTTCGCCACCGCTGGCTTTGTCGGCGTGCTTGGCGTTGAGCAGGCTCGCCAGCTTGGCAGGCGCTGGGCGGAACGGAAGGTCGACGGCTGATGGCCAGGCTCAAGACACTCGGTTCTCGCATCAAGGAGAGCACAGGCTCAAGGATCAAGGCGGTGACGCCCGGCAGCTGGCGTAGCGGAATGACCAGCTCCCAGCGTGGTTACGACTACAAGTGGCAGAAGGCGCGGGAGCAGTACCTCAATGACAACCCGCTATGCGTCTACTGCGAGCGGAACGGCCGCACAACTGCGGCCAGGGTTGTCGACCACATCGTTGCTCACCGTGGAGACATGGTTCTCTTCTGGGATCAGACCAACTGGCAGAGCCTCTGCAAGCCTTGCCACGACTCCGTCAAGCAGGCCGAGGAGGCGGCTGGCCTGGGTGGCTGACACGTCAGCGGATCGCCGAAACTCAATGCGGTGATCAAGAGGCACGCCAGTGACGTGCCGCGAAAGGGGTAGGGGGGGCAAAAGCTTGGGATTCTCATCTAGCTAGACCGCCACCGACCCCACGTAGACATTTTTCTCCCCCCTAAAGGTTTTTGTTAATGGTGTTAACAGACAAACAGCGACAGTTTGTTGACGCTAAGGCCCGGGGTGCGTCCAACAAAGAAGCGGCGGAAGCCGCGGGTAGCAAGCCCTCGACGGCTGCTGCCGCTGGTTCGCGCTGGGCCAATGATCCCAAGATCGCATCCGCAATTTTGGCTCGCAGAGCAGAGCTAAGTGTTAACCCTGAGCCGAAAAAGCGGCGCGGCAAAGCGAAGGCCGATGAAGCCAGTGCAGAACCAGTCGAGATCAATGAGGCCGATGGCGAGTTCCTCAGTTGTCTGCCTTCCACTGATGATCCATTGGTCTGGCTGCTCGCACTAATGAACGAGCCCCGGGCGAAGGTCTTTGATCGCCGCAATGCTGCGCAGACCGCCGTGCCTTACATCCACGGGAAGAAGGCGGAGGCGGGCAAGAAAGAGCAGAAGGCGGAGGCCGCGAAAGAGGCGGGCAAAGGCAAGTACTCCCAAAGCAAGCCGCCCCTTACCGTCGTCAAGGGGTAGCGCATGCTTTGGACTACGGCCTGCCCAGATTGGTGGCGGCGTCTGGCCGCCAGTGAATCTATCATCCCCGAACCGCTTTTCCCCCAAGAAGCAGAAGAGAGCCTTGAAGTCTTCAAAGGGCTTCGTATTGTCGATGCCCCTGGCAGTCCAACCATTGAGAGCGCATGTGCCCCATGGGTACTCGCTTTCGCAGGAGCTGTGTTTGGCAGTTACAACAGCGAGACCGGCGAACGCCTGATTCGGGAGTTCATGCTTTGCATCCCGAAGAAGAACAGCAAGTCGACCATCGCTGCCGCAATCATGTTGACGGCCTTGGTGCGTAATTGGCGGATGTCGGCCGAGTTCATCATCCTCGCGCCGACCAAAGAAATTGCCGACAACGCCTTCGTGCCGGCCAAGGACATGGTCAATAACGACGAGGAGCTGAAGGATCTGCTGCATGTGCAGCCACACCTGCGACTGATTACTCACCGGGAAACGGGAGCCACGCTAAAGGTGGTTGCCGCTGACAGCGATGTGGTCGGCGGCAAGAAGGCCGTTGGCGTGCTGATCGATGAGGCCTGGCTATTTGGCAAGAACCCTAAAGCGGCAGACATGATTCGGGAAGCCACAGGCGGCCTGCTGTCGAGGCCCGAAGGCTTCGTCATCTGGCTGACCACGCAGTCGAACGAACCGCCCGCAGGTGTGTTCCGGTCGAAGCTGAACTATGCCCGCGGCGTACGTGATGGCCGCATCGACGACAATCGATTCTTGCCGGTCATCTACGAATTCTCCAAGGAGATGATCGACAGCGGCGATGCTCGCAAGCCGGAGAACTTCCATCTGGTTAACCCCAATATGGGGTTCTCGGTCGATCGTCCAACGCTTGAGCGCTTGTTCATGCAAGCGGAGATCGACGGAGAGGCGGAGCTGCGTGGCTTCCTGGCCAAGCACCTCAACATTGAGATCGGCTTGGCGCTTATGTCTGACGCCTGGGTTGGTGCCGAATTCTGGGAGCCCCAGGCCGCCAGCTGGTTGAGCCTGGACGAGATCCTTGATCGATGCGAGGTCATCGACGTCGGCGGCGATGGCGGCGGCCTGGACGACTTGCTTGGTCTTGCAGTTGTTGGGCGTGAAGCGGGCACTCGTCGCTGGTTCCACTGGGCCCATGCCTGGGCACACCCTTCAGTGCTAGAGCGGCGCAAGTCCGAAGCCCCACGCCTCAAGGACCTTGAGGCGATTGGTGACCTGACCCTCGTCAAGCGGATCGGCGACGACGTTGAGGAATTCGCTGCCATCGTCAAACGCATCAACGAGACAGGTCTGCTGGACAAGGTCGGTCTCGATCCAGCGGGAATCGGCTCTGTTCTCGACGCCTTAGCTGATGCTGGGGTCGAAGAAGACAAGATCGTCGGCATTTCTCAGGGCTGGAAGCTCACAGGCGCGATCAAGACGACCGAGCGGAAGCTCGCTGAAGGCTCTCTGTTGCACTGCGGTCAGCCGCTCATGGCCTGGTCCTGCGGCAACGCCAAAGGGGTGCCATCGGCCAACGCCTTCTTGATCACCAAGCAGGCCTCGGGCACAGCGAAGATCGACCCGCTGATGGCTACATTCAACGCCGTTTCTCTGATCAGCCTCAATCCTGAGGGGCGCGGGGGAATGGACAATTTCATGGCCGGCATTCGGGACCCACTGATCGCATGAACGCATTTCATATTTTCATCGCCTGCGCAGTGGTCGCTTTCTGTTTGGCATGCAGCGGGGTCTGGATGCTGGCTGGTACCGGCTGGGCTTTGCTGGCTGGATCGCTGAGCTTCTTCTGCATCGCTGGCTTCATTCGCAGAGGGCTTGTCAGTGATTAAAACCCTATCCCAGGCACTGGGCGCTGCTGCCACCAAGCCTTCAGCCACCATGAGTGAGTGGCTGGGCAAGACTATCAAGCTGTCGGATGGAGGTTTCTGGAGTGCCTTTAATGGCGCCCAGTCCAGTAGTGGTAAGTCAGTCAGCGTCGACAAGGCCTTGCGCCTGTCCACAGTGTGGGCATGCGTCCGTATCATCTCGACTTCGGTAGCCGGCTTACCGTTGAGCATCTACCGGCGGATGCCTGATGGTAGTCGTGAAAGCGCCCGCGATTTCCCGCTGTACGACGTTGTGCACAACAGCCCCAACGAAGACATGGCGGCCTTTCATTTCTGGCAGGCAGTCGTTGCTTCCATGCTGCTGTGGGGAAACGCCTATTGCGAGATCCATCGCTCTGCTGGGCGCGTAATCGCCCTAGACTTCCTGATGCCTTCGAGAGTCGACCTTGAGTTCGACGACGATGGACGACTCAGGTATTTCTTCAGGCCCCGAAAGGGAGCTCGCCGAGAGATCCAGCGGCAGGACATGCTGCATATCCCAGCCTTCACCCTGGATGGCCGAGTCGGCCTTTCTGCTATTCGGTACGGCGCGGATGTGTTCGGTTCTGCGATGTCGGCAGACGATGCCGCCAATAGCACATTCCGCAACGGCATGATGCCCACAGTCGCTTTTTCGGTCGACAAGACGCTTAACCCGGCTCAGCGCGTCGAGTTTCGTGAGTACGTTAAGACAATCTCCGGGGCATTGAATGCCGGCAAGAGCCCAGTACTTGAGCAGGGCGTGAAGCCGGAGATGATCGGGATCAACCCTGCCGATGCGCAGTTGCTGGAGTCGAGAGGGCATAGCATCGAGGAAATTTGCCGATGGTTCGGCGTTCCGCCCTGGATGGTGATGAAGACCGACAAGGGCAGCAACTGGGGCACCGGCCTGGAGCAACAGCAGATCGCGTTTCTTACGTACTGCATCATGTCCTTCACAGCGCCGATCGAGCAGTGCGTGAACAAGTGGTGCATGACGGCGGTTGACCGGATCAAATTCTACGCCGAGTACTCACTTGAAGCGTTCCTGCGTGCGGACAGCGCCGGTCGGGCAGCCTATCTCAGCACGATGGGCCAGAACGGCTACCTGACTCGAAACGAAGGGCGGCGGAAAGAGAACCTTCCAAGCATGCCAGGTGGCGACGTGCTGACCGTGCAATCGAATCTGGTGCCGCTGGACCAGCTGGGCAAGCAAGACGATGGGCAGGCCGCAAGGGCCGCTCTGATGAACTGGCTCCAACAGCCCGAAAAGTAAATCACGGGAGTAATCCATGAAGCACAAGATCCAGTCTCGCGGCCTGCGCAGCGAGATGAGCCCGCGCGCGCTCGACAAATGGAATCCCGCGATCCAGGCGGCCGTCGAGAACACCTCAGACACCATCACCGTGTACGGCGTGATCGGCGAAGACTGGTATGGCGAGGGCGTCACGCTGAAACGAATCGACGCCGCCTTGCGGGCGATCGGCGAGCGTGATGTCACCGTCTACATCAACTCGCCAGGCGGTGACATGTTCGAAGGCATTGCCATTTACAACCGCCTTCAAGAACACAGCCACGAGGTCACCACCAAGGTGCTCGGCATGGCGGCGAGCGCTGCTTCGATTGTCTTCCTCGCGGGGAAGAAGCGAGAGGTGGCCAGCAGCGCCTTCCTCATGATCCACAACTGCTGGACCTGGCTCGCCGGCAATCGCAAATACCTCCGTGATATCGCCGACGATATGCAGGAGTTCGATGCCGCGATGGCTGACCTCTACGCCGAGACGAGTGGGCAGTCGGCGGAGGACATGGCCGAGCTGATGGACGACGAAACCTATATCCGTGGTAAGCGCGCCTTGGAGCTTGGCCTGGCGACTGGGGTGTTGTCTTCCAGCGAAGTTACCGAACGCGAAACCGAGGACGCGGCCCAGAACAATGCGCTCAAGGCCATGGATGTCGCTCTGGCCAAGGGGGGGATGCCTCGATCCGAGCGCCGCGAACTGTTCGCCAATTTCAAGTCCGGCATGCCTCGCGCTCCCGGCGGGGGCACGCATAACGCTGCCTCGACCGATAAGCCCAGCGCTGTCGCGCCAGACCTCTCCGCCTCTCTGAGCGCGGCAACCAATCTCCTCAATTCTCTGAAAGGAAAGTGACCATGGACTTTGAAGCCCAAGTCAAGGAACTCAACGCCAGCCTCAAGGGCATTGGCGATCAGATCAAAAGCCAGGCCGAGGCGACCGAGAAGCAAATCAAGGCTTCCGGTGAAATGAATACCGAAACGCGTGCCAAGGTCGATGAACTGCTGACCAAGCAGGGCGAGCTTCAGGCGCGCCTGGGTGAGGCAGAGCAGAAACTGGTGAATGCAAGCCGGGATCGGAGCCATCAGGAAGAGCCGCAGAAATCGGTAGGCGCTCTCGTGATCGAGAGCGAAGAAATGAAGGACATGAACTCGTCCTTCCGTGGTTCCCGCCGTGTCTCCGTGCCGCGCGCGGCCATCACCACCGCAACTGGCGGTGACCTGGTGCAGACTCAGCGCTTGCCGGGGATCATTGCCCCGCCTCAGCGCCGACTGACGGTCCGCGACCTGGTCGCGCCAGGTACCACCGAATCGAACTCCATCGAGTACGTCCGTGAAACCGGCTTCGTCAATAACGCCCGCACTGTGGCGGAGAACACTGCCAAGCCGTACTCCGACCTGACCTTCGGCCTGGCCACGGCGAACGTGCGGACCATCGCCCATTTGTTCAAAGCCAGCCGCCAGATGCTGGACGACGCCAAGGCACTGCAAAGCTATATCGACGGTCGTGCACGCTACGGCCTCACCATGGCGGAAGAAGCTCAATTGCTATACGGCAACGGCACTGGCGTGAACCTGCAGGGCCTCATGACCGTCGCTCAACTGTACGCCGCCCCGGCTGGTGTAGCTGTAGTGGGCGAGCAGCGCATTGACCGCCTGCGCCTGGCGCTGCTGCAGGCCGAACTGGCCGAGTTCCCATCCGACGGCATCGTGCTCAACCCGATCGATTGGGCGGCCATTGAGCTGACTAAGGACGGCGAGGGGCGCTACATCATCGGCCAGCCTCAGGAAGGCACCAACGCGAAACTCTGGAATCGCCCTGTGGTTTCTACCCAGGCCATGACACAGAACGACTTTCTCGTCGGTGCGTTCAAGCTCGGCGCCCAGATCTTCGACCGCATGGAAATCGAAGTGCTGATCTCGACCGAGAACGGTGATGACTTCGAGAAAAACATGGCAACGATTCGCGCTGAAGAGCGCCTGGCCTTTGCCATCTATCGCGACGAAGCGTTTGTCACTGGCCCGCTGGTCACGCCTTAACCCTTCCGCAACGCGGCGCCAGAAATGGCGCCCCAATGGAGTAATCCAATGGCACGTAAACAGGAAACACCAGCATCCACGACTGATGCGAAGGATCCAGTCTCGACCGTTGATACCAGCAGCGGCCCGTCTGGGGCTGCCGGTTCGCCTCTTTCGCCTGGCGGTGCGATCGGTCCAGCTAGCGGTGACCCTGGCAATTCGGGTGTCCCCGTAGTTGCTCCAGGCCAAGCGGAAGGCTCAAACCTGGTGCTGCCAGAAGCGCAAGTGGCTGCTGGCACTGGGTCGGATGTCGTCACGGGCGGTCAGGGTGCCAGCGCTGGCATCGCCGCAGCTGACGCTGCGGCATCCGAAGACGCCAACCATGCCGCATCATCCTTGGTCGACAGCAGCACCGGCGCTGATTCATTGGCACCAGAGGATCAGGTGAAGCTCAATCCTGCGACTCTTCAGATCTATCCGCTGCGGTCATACATGGATGAAGGCGAACTTCGCCGTCGCGGCGGCCCGGCGTATACAGTGCCGCGCCGGCACGCTGAAGAGCTGGTGCAGCGGAATCTGGCATCCCTCGAATCACTGAAGGAGTGAGGGTATGTCGGTCATCAGTTTGACCATTGCCCGTCATCACCTGCGGGACCCCGACGACGATGACGATTACCTGGAGCTCCTGATCGAGGCGGCCGAAGGGCAGGCGATGGACTATCTGAACCGTCGTTTCTATGCCGACCAGCAGGCGCTGGATGAGGCTGTCGCCGCCGGGGATGCCGGCGAGTCTCCAATGGTCTGCAACAAGCAGATCAAGGCCGCTTCGTTGCTGATCCTCGGCCACCTTTACGCCAACCGTGAGGATGTTGTGACCGGGACCATTGCCACTGAGATGCCGAAGGGCTCCGAGGCACTCCTGTCCCCGCATCGTATCGGGTGGGGCGTATGAGGGCCGGCCCGCTACGTCACCTGTTCGAGGTGACCCACCGACATGAGGAGCGCAATAAGTCTGGGGGAGCAACAGTGACGTGGCGTCCTGCAGTTCGCCCTGAAATGTGGGGCGAAGTCCGCACCCCTAATGGGCGCGTAACAGCAGTTGCTGAAAAGTTGAGTGCTGTTGTCACGGCCGAGATCATCGGTAGGCCGCGCTCAGACATCATTGCCGGGTCGCGTCTGACGCGCCGTGGGGTCACTTACCAAGTCGAGGCAGTTTTACCGGACAACGAGAACACCCTGATGAGGCTGCTCTGCTCATCGGTACCGAATCCATGAGGTGAACTATGAAAATCCGAGCACTGGGCCCGTTGACGGGCGCATCTGGCGAACGAGAGAAGGGCGAAGAGTTCGAAGTCGCCAAGGAGTACGGCGAGGGGCTGATTGCTCGCGGCTACGCCGAGGCGGTGGACGAGAAGGCCGCCAAGCCAGCGAAGGCCGACCAGGCCAAGGAGTAAGCCATGGCCCGCCGGTCAAGCATTCGCGGCGATATCCGGCTACGCCGCACGCTACGTAACATCCATCGGACGATGGACAACGAGTTGCAGCCGGCGATGCTGGAGGCGGCCAACCGCATACTGGAATCCCAGCGGCAGCTCATGCCCAAGGACACCGGCGCGGCCGCCGCAGCGCTGAGGGTGTATGTCTCGCCCAGCGGTCTGGACGCCCAGATCGGGATCCGCGGAAAGCGCGACAACCGGCGGTTCTTCTACCTGCGGTTCATCGAGTACGGGACCAAGGGTTACCTTGGAGGAAAGCGCTCTGGCAACCGCAACCGGAAGGCCTCTAACAAGAGCGACGGCACGCACTTCTTCGGCAAATATCCCGCCATGCCGGCCAGACCTGCCCACCCGTGGCTCCGGCCGTCGATGCAGGTCAACCGGGAGTACGTCATGGCAGACATCGAAGCTGCGGTGCGCCGCACGCTGCGAAAGGCAAGCCAGGGGGTAGGCAATGGCTGATCCATCACTGGCCCTGCAGGAGGCCATCTTTGCCAGGCTTCAGGCCGAGGTCAGCTGCCCGATCTATGACGGCGCGCCGCTGAACGCCGAAATGCCGTACGTCTCAATCGACCGGGAGGTCTCAGTCAACAGCAGCCCGATCTCGGGCCGCAAGCGCGAAACGCGACTGCTGTACCTGTCGGTCTGGTCTGATGCCGTGGGCCAGGCCGAGGTCAAACGCATCAACGGCGAGGTCATCGCCGCACTGGACGAACGCCGCCTCCCGCTGGAGGTGGGCCGCGCGGTATCCGTCCGGGTCGAGCAGGCCGACGCTCAGCGCGACGCAGACGGCATCACTTACCAGGGCTCGATCACCCTCCGCGTGATCACCACCCACTGAACCACCTACCGGCCGCGCCGCGGCTTTTATCCAATGTGCCTTTGGAGGAACACCCATGGCCGATGACAACCTCAACACAGCTGCCGGCTGCCGCTTCTTCCTCGGCGGCAAGACCGGCGCTGACACCGAAACTAAGTACAAGGCCGACACCTACGTCGAAGTGGGCGAGATCGAGGACCTGGGTGAGTTCGGCGATACCTTCAGTGGCGTGAATTTCACGTCGCTGAAAGACGGCCGCGTGCGGAAGTACAAGGGCACTGCCGACGCTGGCGACCTGACGCTGACCGTAGGCCTGGACAATGGCGATGCTGGCCAGAAGGCCGTCAAGACTGCCCACAAGGACCGCAGCAAGGGCGATTACAACATCAAGATTACCCTCAACGACGGCGACCCGGATGCCTCCCCAGCGATCAGCCCGACCACGTTCTACATGCGCGGGAAGGTAATGAACAACACCGTTGCACCTGGTGCTGCTGACAACGTCGTGCGCCGCAACGTCACTATCGGTATCAACTCGGACATCCTTGAGCTGCTGCCGGCCCCGGTCACCCCGTAACTCTCCCGGGGCTCCGGCCCCGGATTCACAGGACTGAGCGATGAACAACACTTTGCACGGCACTATGACCGTGAAACTGGGCGACGAGGAATTCACCCTGCGACCCACCCTCAAGGCGGTGCGCGCAATCGAGAGCCGTTTTGGTGGCCTGCGCGGTGCTTCGGAGGGGCTGCGCGCGGTCGGGGTTGATGCCTTGGCGATCATCATATCCGCTGGGGCCGACCTTGAAGTGAAGGCAGCTGAGGCCTTGCCTGAGAAGGTCTGGCAGCAAGGCGCCGCCGAGCTGACGCCGGTAGTCACCGCCTACCTGTATGCGCTCTACAATCCCCGCGGCGCCACTTCGGGAAAGGAACAAGCCGGGGCGGCGTGAGCGTCGTCGAGGACGGCAGCTACGTCGACCGGCTATTCTCGATCGCTACCGGTTGGCTGGGCTGGGCACCCGACGTGGCCTGGGTCACGCCTCTCCCGGAGCTGTTCATGGCGATGGACGCCAGGCTGGAATGGGTGAAAATGACCAACCCGTTTGGTGCGAGTGGCGCGCAAACGCCGAAAGAGAAGCCCCACGCTGCCAGTGTGGCCGATAAGCTTCGACAGGCTCTAACCGGCAGAAAACCACAGTGACCTTGTGACTGACTTTGATACCCTTCCTATTTTTGAAGAGGAGTCAGTTATGCGTGAATGGATTTGTGCTGGGGCTTTACTGATCCTCGCGGGCTGCGGGGCGGGTGATTCTGATACAAAAAATAGCTTCGAAGTAAATGGAACCATCGATGAATGGATTCTTGCAGACTATCCGGATAACTCCATAGTTATCGGTAGTGATAAGTCCGACCCTACATACGGCAAGCTCAAGGATGAAATACCACGAGTTAATAAAGAGAAGAATGAGGCCGCTCATTTAGTTGCGAGAAAATGCAAGCATGTTGTTAATGTTTTATTCTTGCGCCGAGAAAGCTCTCTTGAAGAGCTAAAATTTATAGTTGATTGCGAAAGTGGCGAGCGGTACGAGCTCACAAGCTCTGACCTGGTTAAAGGGGGCGCGGTCAAATCTAATTCCGATAAATCGATAGGAAGAGCCGACGCGATTCAGAAGTGCAAGGATTTAGTGAATGGTAAGATCCTAAATAAGCGCTCGTTGGATTTTCATGAGCTATCAGATTCTAACTATTACAAGGCTCCAAATGGCAACGTGAGGCTCGTTCTTGGGTTCGACGAGCAGGGGCTGGGTGGCGCAAAAACTAACTGGCGTGCAGCCTGCACGTTTGATGCTGACTGGAAGGGTGATGTGACCATCAACCCTAACTGATAAAACATGATTTATTAGCCTGGCCGATGCCAGGCTTTTTTTGGGGCAAAAAATGGCCGATCAACAAGTGCAGGGTATGCTCGTCCAGATCGAGGCGACTACCGCGCAGTTGCGGCGCGAGTTGTCGAGCGCTGATCAACTTGTAGCGAAGACCTCTCAGGCGATTGATCGAAATCTGGCCACGGTGGACTCTGCTTTTGATCGGGCGGGAGCGGCTGCTCAAAGCGCAGGAACACTCATGCGCGGGGCTTTTGCGGCGGTGGCAGGCGCAGGGCTGATTGGGGGTATTATTAAGCAGGTCGATGCCTACGGCCAGATGTCGGACCGGATGAGAGCTGCCGCAGGCAGCGCCGGTGAATTCCAGATGGTGCAAGAGCACCTTATGCAGACCGCTCAGGAGACATACCGGCCACTCGCCGAGGCCCAGGAGCTTTACATCCGCACTGCTGATGTGATGCGCAGTCTTGGATTTAATACTCAACAAACGTTAGACATCACTGACAGCTTTAGCTTTCTTCTTGTCACCAACGCGGCTGCCGCTGACAAGGCTGGCGCCGCCTTGGACGCATACTCCAAAGCATTGCAGACCGGAAAAGTCGAGGTGGACGGTTGGCAATCGATCCAGGCGGCCATGCCAACTATTGTTGATGCGATAGCCAGCGCGACAGGCAAGAGCGCAGCCGAGGTCCGAAAGCTGGGCAACGAGGGGAAGCTCTCGCTTGAGGACATCAACACCGGGCTTTTGCGGACGGTTGAAGTAAACCGCAAAGCCGCAGCTGACATGTCCACCAGTGTTCAAGATGCCTTGAACAACATCAGCAACGCCACTGGCACCTTCCTGGGCAAGCTGGAGGAGCAAACCGGTGCCGTCGCAGGGTTGTCTAAGTTCTTGGTGCTGTTGGCGGATAACGTCGACCTGGTAGCGGTAGCAATGGGGGGCGCAGGCGCCGCAGCTCTCACCACATATGCGGCAAAAGCCTACGTCGCTGTGAAAGCACTGTTGGCTCAGCGTGCTGCTGCGGTTAGAAGTGCAGAGGCTGCTGTAATCGCCGCTGATGCTCAAAGGCTTTTCGCTCAAGCGCAACTGCAGCAAGCTCAGGCTTCTGTGGCCGCCGCTACAGGCCTGCAGCGTTTGACTCTAGTCCAGACACAGTTAATCCCAAAACAGGCCGCGCTCACCGCCTCAACAGAAGCGCTGGCCATTGCTCAAGCTAACTTGGCCCAAGCGACTATCCGAGGCGGCCTTCTCGCCGCGCTAGGTGGCCCAGCGGGTCTTGCCGTACTGGCCGGTACTGCCGCTGCCAGCTTCCTGCTGTTGCGTGACAACTCGGATTCACTCGAAAAGAAGTTGGGCGACCTCAGTGACCCGCTCGACAAGTTGGTCGAGCGCTTCAACAAACTGAACAGCGCAACCCAGGCAGTCGCGCTGCGTGAGCTGCAAGGCAAAATCGAGGACACCCAAAGCCAGTTATCACAAGTATCTGGGTCGATTGCCGATCGCTTCGAGAATGACCTGCGCGGCGTAGGCGCGGCCGGCGTCGAAGGGCTGATGGTTGGCCTGGCACCTATGCCAGGGGAGGCCCAAAAAGCACTCGACCTGGTGCGATCTGCCGCGAACGATTTTGCGAAGGGGGCGGTGGTAGATTGGAAGGCTGTCGCCGACCAGGTACGCGGCATCCCTGGCGTGACCGAAGCAATGGCCCAGGCTATCGAAAAGGGGCAGATCAAAGCCTCCGATCTAAGTGGTGAGCTGCAGAACCTTAAGTCGAAGCTCGCCGAGCTGACAGGCGAGACTGACCGAAATACGGCCTCGACTTCTGCCAACAACGCCGCGAAGGCCGGCATGAGCA
Organism: Pseudomonas sp. SWRI50; assembly: GCF_014269095.1. Classification (NCBI taxonomy): domain Bacteria; kingdom Pseudomonadati; phylum Pseudomonadota; class Gammaproteobacteria; order Pseudomonadales; family Pseudomonadaceae; genus Pseudomonas; species Pseudomonas sp. SWRI50. The sequence goes on from NZ_JABWRW010000002.1 coordinate 237,976, forward strand.
CGGTGGGGCAGACTTACCTCGATACGCTGCAGAAGCAGCTGGCCGGCCTGCAAGACAATGGCGATGCCACCAAGATTGCTAATCGTTACCTTGCTGAACACACCGACCTCACCGAAACCGATCGCCTAGCGATCTTGTCGGCAGCCAGTGCCATCGAGGCGCAGAAGAAGGCCAACCAGGGCGCGAAGCAGGAAACCAAGGACGCCACCACTGCGCAGACGAAGCTGGCGCAGCAGCTCAAGGAAGCGGCAACAGCCTATCAGCAACTGAAAAAGGCTTACGACCCTGTAGGTGCCGCGTCCGATGAGTTCCAGAAGCAGACCAAGAACCTTGACCTGCTGCTGGCCGAGAAGAAGATCACCACCGAAGAATACGGCAAGGCCATTGGTGCGCTGGCCGAACAGTTCAATACTGCTGTGCAGGCTTCAAGCAGTCTGACTCGGGCAATGAAGTACCAAGCCGACCTTGAGCGTCAGCTGGCGATTGCCCGGGAGCAAGGTGACGCAGCTGCAGCAGCAGTGGGGATGGGTGACAAAGCCGCTAGCCGTGCTCAGGCCAGGCTGGCGCTTGAGCAGGACAACAACAGCAAGATCCTGGCCCTGCGCGAGGAGCTGGCCACCGCGTCGACCGCAAAGCAACGGCAGGAGCTGGAGCAACAGATCGCGCTGCGGCAGGAGTATGGCGACAAACTGGTCAAGGTGCAGGAAGACAGCTTCGCCAAGATCGATGCGGCGCAGTCCGACTGGACCAATGGCGCCTCGGCGGCTCTGCAGAACTACCTCGACAGCGCTGCCGACATAGCGGGCCAGACCCAGGACCTGTTCGGGAATGCTTTCAGTAACCTGGAGGATGGTGTCACCCAGTTCGTGAAGACTGGGAAGTTCGAATTCAAGGACTTCGCCGACTCGATCATCGAGGACCTAATCCGCATCCAGGTGCGACAGGCCGCAGCCGGCTTCCTGAGCTCGGCGTTCGGCTTCCTCGGCGGCGGCAGCGCCGCCCTCGGGAAAGGGACAATGACCGGCTTCAGCGAAGGTTCATTTGGTCCACTTGTGGCCAATGCAAAGGGCGGGGTTTACGACTCTCCTAGCTTGGCTTCGTTCTCCAACCAGGTGCACGACAGCCCTCAGATATTTGCTTTTGCCAAGGGCGCGGGCATCTTCGCTGAGGCAGGGCCAGAGGCAATTATGCCCCTGGCGCGCGGCCCTGATGGTTCGCTTGGCGTGGTGGCAATGAGTGCCGGCGGCGATAGTGGCGCAGGCTCGATCTCTTTTGGCGGCATTACCCAGCACATCCAGGTAGGCGGTCAGGCCAATGCTGCCACTATTGCCGATGTTCGACGCGCTGCAGAGCAGGGCGCGCGGGATGGCTACGAGCTCATGCTGCGTGACTTCAAGACCAATGGCGCCGGGCGGCAGATGCTGCAGCGGCGGTAACTATGCTTGGCCCGCTTCGGCGGGCTTTCTTTTGGGAGTGACCAATGGCGGAGGAATGGCCCGAGGACCTGGAGCCCACTGAGGTCACCTGGGGCGTCGTCTACAACAACCGGGGGTTTACTTCCTCGCTGTCGAACGCCCAGCAGATCGTGGCTCAGCCTGGTTCCTACTGGAAGTGCACCATGACCTTCGGATTTCTTTACGAGGAGGATGAGCGCGAGCTGACATCGCTGCTGGGCCGCCTGCATGGCATGTTTGGCACGGTAACCATTCCGTACCTCACTCGTACGCGGTCCGACAATATCGGCGCGCCGACTGTCGCTGTGGCAAACGCCCAGGCTAGCAGCATTCAATTGCAGGGCCTGCTGATCAGCCGGAAAGTGTTCAGCCGGGGTGATCTCATCACGATCAGGGGTGAAATGTTCGAGGTGGTGGAGAACGCCATGTCTGACGCTGCCGGCAAGGCCGTAATTTCAGTTAACAAGCGCATTCGCAAGTTGATCCCGGCCGGCAGCCCAGTCGAATACAAAAATCCCTACTGTGAAATGCGCCGCATGGATGACACCAACGAGTGGACCACTCAGCCGGTGGTGTCGAACTCGACCCTTCAATTCCGCGAGGCATTCTGATGGCCAATGGCGTATTTCCGTTCAGCCAAACCGTCGTCGACATCATCGCCAAGGGCAACTTCATGGCGGTCTACGCCTGCCAGTTGGACTTCCCTGATGGCATGGTCTTCGCGCACACCGGTACCGGTGACCTGGTAATCGACGGCATCACCTACCAGGGCGTAGGCACCTTTGGCGCGGTCGGCCAGTCGCAGGAGAGCAGCAACTCGGGATCGCCCATGTCCGTTGACCTGACGCTCAATGGCCTGGACACCCAAATCATCACCGAAACCTCTCTGAAGGGATGTCGGGGCCGCAACGGCAAGCTGATGTTCGTTGTGTTCGACGAGGACGGTACCTACGCGGCTGACATCCTGTTCAGCGGGCGCATGGATGCCGCCAAGTTCTCTTACGCCGGCAATGGCGAGGCAGGCAACAGCATCACGGTTCCACTCATCGACCGCATGGCCGAATGGAACCGGACCGGTACCGAGCGCTGGACCGACGAGAACCACCGGGCGCGCCGGCAGGATGACCGCTTTTTCTTCGCGATCGCCCAGATCGCTGACTGGCCCATTTACTGGGGCGCCTCCAAGGACGCACCGAAGTTCACCTACGAGACATAGCCATGCGAAAGCGCGATTGGACGACACAGCTTGCCAACACGATCAAGGCCGCCATCGAGCGGCCTTTTTCATGGGGCGAATTTGACTGCTGCCTGTTTGCCGCCGACTGCGCTCTGGCTGTGTGCGGTGTCGACCCTGCGGAGGCTTACCGGGGCCGCTACTCCTCCGAGGCCGGGGCGAAGCGCTTGTTGAAGAAGCTGCATGGCTCGCTGGAGGGAGCCTGGGACGACTGCTTTGCCCGCATTCAGCCAGGCCTGCTGCAGCGGGGTGATATCGCCCTGTACGACGGCCCAAACGGCCGCGGTGTGGCGGTTTTCTGGGCGGATGAGTTCTGGTCGGTATCCCCCGATGGGGTCTGCCGAATCGAGTGTGAGCCGTTGATGGTGTGGAGAGTTGAATGAGTTCAGCAGTCAGCAAGGTTGCCCAGATCGCTGTTGGCGCGGTGATTGGCTTTGTCCAGGGTGGGCCGTGGGGAGCCGTGGCCGGTGCGGCCCTGGCCTTCTACGTGTCGTCGCAGCAGGACAAGCTCGATACCGGCTCGCTGCGTGCCAGTGAGCCATCCAGCCAGACCCTGCGCTCGTCGAAGGCAGCTGCTCGGTACGTGTTGGGCCGCGTGAGCACCGGCGGCGTGCTCGCGTGGGGGCAGGAGCAGGCAGGCGACCAGACCGATGGCGAATGGCTGCACATGGTCTATGTGCTGTCGGAGGGCGAGATCGACGGGCTAGAGGACATCTTCCTTGGTGAAGAGGTGATCGCGGCCTACGGTGATCATGCTTCCTATGAGCTGGTCACCAACCCGACCCAGGTGAACGCTTTCCTGAAAGCCAACAGCCCGGATTGGCGAGATACCCAGATCGGCCGCGGGCTGTCGTTCGCGCGCGTCTCGTTCAAGTACAGCGCCGAGAAGTACCCCTCCGGTATCCCGGACGTGCGCTTCGTGATCCGCGGGCGCCGGGACATCTACGACCCTAGGATTGGCGTTACCGGCTACAGCGAAAACACAGCGCTGCACATCCTCTGGTTCCTGCGCAACCGCTGTGGTGTGCCGGACGACGAGATCGTATTTGCCAGCTTTGCCAACAGTGCCAGCGTCTGCGACGAGATGGTGGCCAACGCAGACGGCAGCACCGCACCGCGGTACCGCTCTGGCTGCGTGATCGGCGCCGATGAGTCGCGGACCCAGGTTATGCAGAAATTGGAGGCTGCCTGCGGTGGCAAGCTGATCCGTGTCGGCGGCCGCTGGATGCTTCAAGTCGGGGCCTACTATGGCCCGTATGACTTCGAGATCACCGAGGACATGGTCACCGGTACGGTCACGGGCAGCCCTGAACCGTCCAACGATTCGGCACTTAACACCGTGCGTGGCACCTTCATTGATCCTTCGCAGGCGTGGGCCGAGACGGACTACCCGGAAGTGTTGGTCAGCGAGTGGGTTATTGCTGACGGCGGCGAGGCGGCGGAAACCCTGTCGTTTTCCTATGTCAGCGACCCTTATCAGGCCCAGCGCCTGGCCAACATCGAGCTGCGCCGCCGCCGGGCAGGCGGGACCCTGTCGATTCCCATGAACTTCATGGGTTACAACTGCCGGCCCGGCCGGTCGGTGAAGGTCAACCTGCCGTCGTTGAACATGGTTGGCGAGTTCATCGTCACTGATTGGTCCATGAGCGCTGATAGCGGTTGTACCGTGGCAGTCTCGCAGAATGAGCCGGCGATCTTCGATGACGCAGTGGGGCAGCCCTACAACCCGATCGGCTTCATCAGCCTACCAACTGGCGGGCTGGGCAGCCCAACAGGGCTTACCTGGTCGACTCAGGACAATGCCGAGGTAGTGCAAGGCACCCTGTCGTGGCTGGCGCCGAATGGTGTGGTGACCGGCTACGCCATCACCGTACGACAGGGGGCGGCTGCAGTACAGGCGCTGCAGGTGCCGGCGACGACCCTGCAGCTTCCGCTGTCCGGGCTTCCTTCCGGTAGCTACACAATGAGCGTGGCTGCACTGGGCCCGCTGACCCGCTCCGGTGAGGCCAGTATCCCCGTGAGCATCGACGGGCCGCCAATTCCGGAGTCGTGCGTGGTTCAAGCCACCATCGACACGATCACGCTGATCCCGGGCAACACGCTGCATGGCCTGAATGGCGGCACCTACGAGTACTTCTTTTCGACCAACCCGCAGGCAACGCAAGGCGAGTACCTAGGCCAGGGTCTGACCCTGACCCACACCGGCCTGGCATTCGCCACCAACTACGCTTACTTCGTGCGCTCGAAGAATGCCTACGGAGTGAGTGCCTTCCTAAAGGTGGTGGCCTCTACGTCGAGTGATGTGGCCAACATGCTCGATGCGCTGAAGGACAAGATCGAAAATGGTCAGCTGGCCCCGGCGTTGCGGGAGGAGATTGCCTTGATCTCCGGACCACCCGACCTTCCCGGCTCGGTCAACAACCGCCTGGAAGAGCTGGACGAGCAGGTCACCGAGATCACCGACCAACTGGGCGATGCGGTCACGCAGGTCCAATCCAACCTCGACACGGCCACCCAGCAGGCTCAGCAAGCCATTAACCAAGTTGCCGAGGCGGCCCGGCAGGTGCAGCAGGACCTCGACCAGGCCACGCAGGACCTGCAGGGACAGATCGACGGTGTCAGCCAGATCGCCAAATCGCTGCCGTACAACGCCGACAAAACCTACACGGCTGGCCAGACAGTGCTCGGCGCCGACGGCAAGCTGTACCAGGCATCGAAGGCAGTACCGAAAAATACCGCGCCGCCTAATGCCAGCTACTGGACCGATGTCGGCCAAGTTGTTCAGTCGGCCAACGGGCTCGCCGCCCGCGTGCAGACCGTGGAGACCAAGGTCACCAGCCTGGAGGGCACCACCAGCTCGCAGGCGACCCAGATCACGGGTTTGCAGTCGAGCCTGACCACCACCAACCAGAATGTAACCGCTGCCCAGCAGGCCGCTCAGGACGCGGCCACCCTGGCAGGTGGTAAGGGCAAGGTTATCGTCCAGTCGGCAACGCCGGCAGTAGCCGATAGGCTGGCGCAAAACCTGTGGATCGATACCACGGGCAACGCGAACATGCCAAAGCGCTGGAGTGGCACTACCTGGGTAGCGGTCACCGACAAGGTTGCAACCGACGCAGCGGCTGCCGCAGCGAACGCGCTGACCGTGGCGCAGACCAAAGCCGATGCCTCGGCTGTCAACAACCTGTCGACCCGCGTCACTGATGCAGAGGGTGTAATCACGTCTCAGGGCCAGGCTATGACCGGCCTGAAAAACAGCTTGGTCACTACCAACCAGAACGTGTCGGCCGCGCAGCAGGCGGCGCAGGATGCTTCCACCCTGGCCGGCGGGAAGGGCAAGGTGATTGTCCAGTCTGCTGCTCCTGCCGCAGCTGATCGCCTGGCACAGAACCTCTGGATCGATACGACGGGCAATGCCAACACGCCGAAACGCTGGAGCGGCAGCGCCTGGGTAGCGGTCACTGACAAGGTGGCCACCGATGCGGCAGCCGCTGCGGCCAGTGCGTTGTCGGTTGCGCAGACCAAGGCCGATGCCTCTGCTGTTGATTCGCTGTCCACGACCGTGACTCAGCAGGGCAACACGATCACGTCGCAAGGCCAGGCACTCACTGGCCTCAACAACAGCCTGACCACCACCAACCAGAACGTCACTGCAGCCCAGCAGGCAGCCCAGTCCGCGTCGGACCTGGCCGGCGGCAAGGGCAAGGTGCTGTTCCAGGCAACAGCACCGGCGGTAGCCGATCGTGCGGCCCAGAATCTCTGGATCGACACTACCGGCAATGCCAACACCCCGAAACGCTGGAACGGCAGTGCCTGGGTGGCCGTGACAGATAAGGTGGCCACGGATGCGGCGGCTGCAGCGGCTGCGGCAAGCGCGCTGGCGCAGACCAAGGCTGATGCCTCTACCGTGACCGCTTTATCCAATACGGTCACCCAACAAGGCAACACGATTACTGCGCAAGGTCAGGCGCTGACGAGCGTGCAGGCTTCGGTCGGCAGTCTTGCCGGGAGCGGGTCCAACCTGCTGCCTTCACCTTATAGCTGGCTAACCTCAGCACTCCTGCCCGGTGTTGCGTCGGGAGGTCATGCGACAATTTCCGGTCTTGCGGTGCCTGAGTCAGATACCGGATTTGGCTACAGATTCAGCACCAATGCCGGAACTGTCGTGACCACCAGTCTTTACGTGATGCTATCGGCTACCAACAACGCGGCCGGGCGGAACATCCGCATCGAGCCGGGTACCTACTTGGTTTCAATGTATATCCAGGTCAGTGCGGAGAGTCGTGGCCGTGTCTCACTGTACGATGGGACGCACCGCTACTCCCCGGTGGTGCCGCTGTCCACGACACGAACCCGGGTGACATTCCCTGTGACGGTAACGGGTAGCGCGCTGGTATCTCTTACCATTTATCCAAACACAGATGCGCTGGCTGGAATTGTCGCGATCATCGACTCGGTAATGGTCGAAGCTCGCATCGGTGAGAGCAATACGCCGTCTCCCTATGTGGCCGGTCCAACGGCTGGCCAAGTTGGGGCACTTGCTTCGACTGTCCAGTCCATCGACGCTCGAGTCTCGCAAACTGAATCAGGTGTTAGTAGCCAGGGGAGTGCAATTACCGGTCTGCAGAATACCCTGACGACCACTAACCAGAATGTCACGGCGGCCCAGCAGGCCGCGCAAGCGGCTTCCGACCTTGCAGGTAGCAAGGGCAAAGTCATCGTGCAATCGGCCGCCCCAGCGACGGCTGACCGCCTAGCGCAAAACCTGTGGATCGATACCACCAGCGGGGCCAACACCCCCAAACGGTGGAGCGGTTCTGCCTGGGTGGCGGTGACCGATAAAGTCGCCACCGATGCGGCCGCCGCCGCGGCCAACGCGCTGGCACTGGCGCAGACCAAGGCCGACGCAACTGCCGTGAATAGCCTGGGTACCCGGGTGACGAGCGCGGAGGGAAAGATCGAGGCGCAGGGAACGGCGCTGACGAATGTGCAGGCAGCGGTAGGGAACATCGCGGGCAGCGGGTCCAACCTGATGCCTGCCGAGTACGCGGTGTTTGGCGCTACAGTGCCTGCGCTGGTGCTGGGCGGCGGGCAGACAGCCTCGGTTGAGCCTGACCCGCATGGCTTCAATGGCTATGTGCTGCGGCTACTCCAGACTTCCGGCTCCGGCACGACCTACTTTGCCCCGAACAACATTTACTCGGGTGCCAACATTGCCCTGAAGAACAAGAAGTACATTCTGGCTTGGGACGCCAAGAGTACTTCCGGTGCCAAGCAGATGCAGGTCAGCCTGCGCACGATCACCGCGGACGGTGTAGTCAGGTTTGCGCCTGGCCAGGACGTTGCTATCACCGATCAGTGGGCTCGGTACAGCGTTTTGTTCGATGTTACCAGCCCTGCATTTGTAGCTGATCGGATGGTCGTGTGCGTGTCTGCATCTGCCAATCCAAAGGACGGGATTGCCGTTCTGGTGGACCGTCTCATGCTCGAGGAGCAGGTTGGGGCTGGCGTGGAGCCATCCACGTTCACGGTAGGAAACAGCGCCGGCCAGGTCGGCGCCCTGGCAAACGCTGTCAGCCAGCTCGATGCCCGAGTGGTGCAGACTGAAACAGGATTGACCTCGCAGGGTATTGCGCTCACCGGCCTGCAGAGCAACTTGACCACCACCAATCAGAACGTGACTTCGGCTCAGCAAGCTGCGCAGTCTGCGTCGGATTTGGCTGGAGCGAAGGGCAAGGTGCTGTATCAGTCAGCCGCCCCGGCTGCAGCTGACCGTCTTGCGCAAAACTTGTGGATCGATACGACCGGCAACGCCAATACGCCGAAGCGCTGGAACGGCTCGGCGTGGGTCGCGGTGACCGATAAGGTCGCTACCGATGCGGCTGCCGCTGCTGCGGCTGCGAACGCCCTGGCCGCCACGAAAGCGGATGCCTCGGCGGTTCAATCGCTGCAAACGACTGTGACGCAGCAGGGCAACACCTTGTCATCGCAAGGCAGCAGCATTGTCAGCATCAGCGCCGCGCTAGGAAACTCGGCTCAGGAGGATGTGCTGCTTAATCCGACCTGGAACGCGGCAGGGCAACTCAAGACCGAGAACGGCGCCGTCTACCAGATGGACTATGCGAACGCCACTGATTCCGGCGTGCCCGCCAATGCTCCTGCAGAGAGGCTTCTGTGGCGGCTGAAGAAGGCGGCCGATGCCGGCTGGGGTGGTAACGTTCTGTTGTCGACCAACAAGATCGGCGATACCTACCAGATCTTCAGTCGGGCAAACGCTGGGGATGTGATTAACCTGTCGTGCCACATGTTCTGTGAGAACGCGGCGACCAACGCAGGGAAGATCGCTATCACCCCGGTCGATGCTGCCGGCGAAACCATGGGTGTCGGCAACATTCGAATCCTGGGCTATGTCGCAGCTACTGGTGGCTGGCAGTTCCTTTCGGCGCAGTACAAGATCCCGGCTGGGGCGTCTGGATTCAGGATCTATGTTGTGCCTGAGGGTGTCGCGCCGGTTGGCTTCAAGATGTGGGTCGCCAATCTGAAGGTAAGCCGGCAGGGCGCGGGCGAGTCGGCGTTGGCTTCGGCCACCCAGGCGCTCGACTCCAGAGTGTCGCAGACCGAGACCGGATTGACTTCGCAAGGCTCGGCCATCACCGGCCTGACGAACAGCCTTTCTACTACCAACCAGAACGTCACCGCGGCACAGCAAGCGGCGCAAGCTGCTTCGGACCTGGCGGGCGGAAAGGGCAAGGTGATCATCCAGAGCGCGACGCCAGGCACGGCTGACCGCCTGGCCCAGAACCTCTGGATCGACACCACGGGCAACGCCAACACGCCCAAGCGGTGGAGCGGCAGTGCCTGGGTCGCGGTGACGGACAAGGTGGCAACGGACGCCGCTAACGCTGCCGCGAGTGCACTGAGCCAGGTCGCCGCCAAGGCTGATGCGTCAACGGTCCAGGCGCTGACCAACACGGTCACCCAGCAGGGCACAACCATCACGGCGCAAGGCAGTGAAATCACCAACATCAAGGCTTCGGTCGGTGTGGTTTCGGCTGAAAACCTGCTGTTCAACCCGGCGTTTGCGGATGGTCCGGTGTTCTCTGGTTCGCCAGGGTTCAGCGTGCTGGCGCGCAACGATGCTGCGGTGCCTGCTGGGGCGCCGTCACCCCGGGTGGTGAAGTGGCCCGTGGCAACGTCTACGGGCAACAACTACCTTGGCTTCCAGAGTGCGTTGAACGTGCGGCCGCCGGAGAACGCGGTGACCTCGCAAATCGCGGTCGCTGGCGGTGAGGTCTACGACTTCGAGCTGTACGCCTACAGTTCCGTCGCGCGTCAGCATGGGTTGTGGATTCAGTTCTACGATCTCGACGGAACGAGCGTTGGCCACAATTGGGTGGTTGCCGCAGGTGACGGGGTTCGCCTTACGAATGTTGCGCAAACCTGGACGAAGCTGACGGGGCAGGCCACGGTACCGGCCGGCTGTGTGCGAATGGCGATGACGTTCCGCGTATCGGTAGGCGATGCCGCCGATGTGTTCCTGTCCTCGCCGATCGCACGCAAGCGCGCCGGCCAGGACAATGCCCAGGCGAGCGCACTGCAATCGGTAGACGCCCGTGTGTCAGTGACGGAGGGCGCGGTCTCCAGCCAGGGATCGGCCATCACCCAACTGAACAACGCCGTGGCAGGGAAGGCGGACAACAGCGCGCTGCAAAGCCTACAGGGTACCGTGACCCAGCAGGGCAACACGCTGAGTACGCAGGGACAGGCAGTCACCCAGCTCCAGAGCTCCATCAGTGGCATTGGGGGCAGCGGTTCCAATCTGCTGGCGGATGACTACAGCTGGCTCACCTCCACCACGCTTCCGGCCACGTCAGTGGGTAGCGGTGTGACTCGGGAGGGGGTGGCGGTACCGGATGCTGATTCCGGGTTCGGCTACCAGGCCGGGAGCAGTACCAATAGCTTTCTGATGCTGAGCCCGACCAACAACCTGGCCGGCTGGAACGTGCGGATTGAGCCTGGCGTGTACCTGGTGTCGATGTACATCCAGTGCAGCGCTGCCACCAACGGGCGCATCTCGCTTTACAACGGCACGCATCGGTATGGGCCCACGCTTGCCCTGCCGACGACGCGGACACGTGTGACCTTCCCGGTCACAGTCACGGAGAGCGCGAAGGTCGGCATCACCATCTACTTCAACATGAGCGCTGTTTCCGGGCTCACGGCCATCATCGACTCGGTGATGATCGAGAAGCGGGTGGGGGAGAGCAACACGCCTTCGCCGTTCGTGGCTGGACCTTCCGCGCGGGCCGTGAGCGGGCAGGCCACGGCCATCAGCCAACTGAACACCACGGTGAACCAGCAAGGGACTGCGATCACCGCTCAGGCCAGCCGCCTGGATGGGCTGTATATCCAGGTGAACCCGGAAATGGAAGGCGATAGCACCGGCCTGGCCGGCGCTATCGGCAGCCTGGTCGGTGTCTGGACCGAACAGTCGGCCCGCATTGAGGATGGTGTCGCCATGGGCAAGCGGGTGGACACTGTCCAGTCGCAGGTCGGCGATGTAGAGGGTTCGGTGCAGGCTGTGAGTGCATCGGTGCAGCAGGTGTCGGAGACGATCGCCGGGGTTGATGGACGGGTCTCGGCCATGACCACGATCAAGGCTGAAACCATCACAGGCGGTCGGAGGGTGATGGCCGGCCTTGCAATAGGGAGCGATGGGCAAACAGGAGAGATCCTGGCCTTCGCTCAGCGCTTCGCGATCGTCGACGAGTCGTCTGGGCAGGTGACCCTGCCGTTTGTTGTTTCGAACGGACAGGTGTTCATCAACCAGGCGGTGATCAACCAGGCGTTTATCCAAAACATCGTGGCCGGCATGACAATCCGCTCCCAGGCGGTGAACTCACAAGGGCTGCCCTTGCTGGAGCTGAACTTTGTGACGGGGGCAGTGAGTATTCGTGGGCAGGATGCCAACGGATCGACGCTGCTCAATAACGGCGGCTTGTACGTCTACGACGCCAACGGCATAGAGCGTACGGCGGTGGGGAGGCTCACCTGATGGCTGATCTGTACGGACTTCGGACGCGGGATGCGTCCGGGGTTATTACCCTCGATACCACGATCACCTCGGTGCGATCGTTGAAGATGATGCAGGTGACCGGCAACGGCGCATTCGACCAGTACATCTCAATACCGGAGATCCAGGCGCAATCCTTCGTGGTGGTGGATGCGTTGTATGACGGAGGCGAAAACACGACCAGCCCACAAGCCTGGTTCTCGACAGGGCAGTTGCAGTTGCGGCAGCCCTACACCCGCGCTTGGCAAGTGATGATCCTTTCGCTGGGTGGCGAGCCATTCGCTGCTCCTGGCTCCTATGGCATCCGCGCTTCGAACAACAACATTCGCACGCAGATCGATTCGGTGAACCAGGTGCTCACGGTTCGCCACAACGGCAGATTCAACATTGGCTTTCAAGGTCCTGGTAGCAAAAACCAGATCCAATGGGCCGATGTGGACTTTGCCTCGCCCATCACCACGTACGAAAGGCCTTTGGTCTTTCTTAACGCGGACAACTACATGATGGTGGGCAACTTCTCGGTCAAAGGTAGTCCTGGGAACTGGACGGGATTTCGGCTGAAGGCTTGGAACAATCAGGTGGCACACGGAGAGACTGCGCTCTATCCCATGATGATCAACTGGTATTGCGCAAGTTATCTAACGCCGTCTACCCCGTCGGGGGAATACGGGGCATCGGTCCGCAACAGCTCTGGAAGCAGGACTTTTGTCACCACTGCTAACCTAGCCCTACTCAATGGGCAGCCAGCCTCCAGTTCATTTGTTCAAGCGGGCGATCCGATAGCGAGTGGCGCCTATTACTGCCCGAGCCAGCAGATGCCTTGGACCGGTAACTATCAGGATTATGTTCTGGCCAATGCGCTGTTTTCGGTAACCAACATCGGACAGACCACGCAGCCACTGCGCGCTAACTTTGGCGGGTTCTTGCCCGGTAACAGGTCGGTGTTGCAGATGTATTGCGATAACGGCTCTGGCATTAACCCGCTTACGGCTAATGGGCGGACGCTGTTTGCGTCCAGGCCAATGAAGCCACTTTGAGGCAGCATAATGACAAAACAAGTGATCAACCTTGGCACCGCGCCGAGCGGTACAGGTGGCGATGATCGACGCAGTGCCTGGGTCAAAGCGATTGCGAACTTTGACGAGATCTACGCAGCGCTCGGTGGTAACTCGATACCTGCAGCGCTTCCAGTTGCGAAAGGCGGCACGGGCGGGACTACTGCAGCTGCTGCGCGAACAGGCCTGGGCCTCGGCGCAGCGGCTGTAGCAGCTATTCTCGGCAACGTAGCGTCAGGCACAGCGCTCCAGCAAGTGATCACCAACGCCAACGGCACGGCTTACCGATTCGCTAATGGGATGCAGGTGTGCGTGCTACCGCGGGGAAGTGGGGCTCAAACGGCCTCGGTGGGGGCGACAGCGGTAGGGAACTTTCTTTGGACATTCCCGGCGCCGTTCGCCAATTTGAATTACAGCCCCGCAGCGTCATTTGAGCCAATGCAGAGCGTGGACCACTTCGGCTATATCCACACCGGGAACTGGGGGACGGCGTCCTGCACCCTGTGGGTCCGTAACGGCCCAGCTGTTGCACAGGCATTCATTGTATCGGCCATTGCAGTTGGGAGTTGGCAGTAATGAAAATCAGTTTTTCTCCATCCTATCGGGACTATCCGCTTTCGTTATACCGAGCGGGAGACGTCCTGTACCTCAACGGAGAGCAGTTCGATTTCTCCAATCTCCCTGAAGGAGCAACTCTTCCACCTGGCGCTGTCAACAGCGAGTGGTTCAAGGGAGAGGTCACCCGGATGAATGGCGAACTCGAGTTCACTCTAATCCTGCCCCACGGATTAAACGCTCCGGAATCGACCCGCTTCCCTCAGGCCATCACCCTCTTTGGCGATGGCACTGTTCAACTCCCCCCCTACAACATCGAGGTAGAAAATGCAGATCGACTGGAGCCAGATGGTGACTCGGGAGATGAAGGAGCAGCAGCACACACAAGTCTTGGCGGCCAAGGTGACCCAGCAAATCCAGAGCCTCAGACAGGTAGCTGATTCCGCTATTGCGCCTCTCCAGGATGCTGTTGAGCTGGAGGAAGCCACCGATGCCGAGGCAGTAGCACTCAAGGACTGGAAGCGCTACCGGATTGCATTGAATCGCCTGCCCGAGCAGCCCGGCTATCCCGAATTGATCGACTGGCCGGCACAGCCCGCCTGACGCTTAGCGTTACCTCAAACCCAACCGCCGCCCGGCGGTATTTTTTGCCTGGAGAAAACCCATGCCTTTCATCGTCATCGACACCACCAACGACTACAACCCGCTGAACAAGCGCCAGTTCTCCACCGAGGCGGAGGCCGAAGCGGCTGCTACTCAGGAGCTGCGGGCCAATCCACGGGTAGTTCTGTCCACCGCGAAGGTGCTCAAGGTCTTCAAGGCTGAGGTCACGGTCACCGCCCAAGAGCCTGCCGAGGTTGAACCGCAAGTGCCGGCGGAGGAGCCAGCATGATGGCACCCCCTCGCGGCGTCCGGAACAACAACCCCGGCAATATCGATTTCAACCCACGGAATGCCTGGCAGGGTCAGTTGGGCGTCGAGGAGGGCGTGGCCAAGCCGCGCTTTGCCCGGTTCGACTCTCCCGAGAACGGTATCCGGGCCTTGGGTAAGCTGTTGCTCAACTACAGGGGTAAGGACGGTATGCCTGGCGTCGGCCGCCCAGGCATCGACACTCCCCTGGAGTTCATCAGCCGCTGGGCACCGTCCAGCGAGAACAACACGCTGGCCTATGCCCAGGCCATTGCCAAGCGCCTAGGCGTGGGCGTCCGCGACTCCACCGACATCTCCAAGCCACAGGTACTGCGTGAGGCCGTGGTCGGCATCATCGTCCACGAGAACGGTGGCAACCCCTACAAGGCCGAGGTGATCGACGAAGGTATTCGGCGGGCGCTGGCATGAAGGGCTGGTCCATATTGACGTTTGCTGTACTGCTGGCATCCCACGGGGCGGCCTATCAGCACGGTCGTTCGGTAGAGCGAGCGAACGCCGGAGAGGCATCAGCGCAACGAGACAGCGGTGACCAGCTTGCCGAAGTGATCGGCGAGCGAAGTGCCCGGCAGGAAGAACAACGACGCGCCGCAGCGCAGGAGGAGGCGAGAGCCCATGCCCAGGAAGAACGAACGATTGCTGATGCTAGCGCTGTTGACGCCGATGCTGCTGGCCTGCGGCTGCGCAGTGAAACAACCCAATTCGCTGCCGCCGTCAGTTGCCCCGGCCAGGATACCGCCGTTATCGCCAGAGGCCAGACAGCCACCCGCGCCGCCATGGTGCTCTCCGACTTGTTCGCACGGGCTGATAAACGAGCGGGAGAGCTGGCGAAAGCTTATGATCGCGCCCGGATAGCAGGTCAAGCTTGTGAGGCGTCCTACAATGCGCTGATCAAATGATCGAGACAGGACAGTGGACAAACGTTCGTTTATCGGGATGGTCGAGGCCGGCGAGCCGCTGATCCAACAAGCTGTCGACGCCATGCGTGCATATCACCTGGCTCAGTACAGTGGTGCGCCACTTGAAGAGATTGAGCGCCTGCGCCTCTTGGCTGAGTCGCTGTCTTGCGGAAAGCCTGCAGCGTTGAGTTTAAGGTGACGGCGCTGTTTGCTGAGTGTCGGCAGCGGTTTGGCCACCAAAAGTAGCTCGAAGCGATGTCCGTATCGTGGTGATGCCCTTCTATTGCATAGATGTAACTTGATTTGGTTTTTAGTTGGTATTGGTCGCGAGAATGCGGGCAACGCATAATTGGTAGCCCGCGTCGCTCTTTTGATTCACTTCAGAATCAGCGCACCGAATAAGTGGTGATGCTTTAAATCCCCAATAAATCGTCTAAATTTTCCATTCCGTTAGAATGTTTCTTGCAGAGGCTGTGGTACGTTTCTACGATTGCTCTCAGATATGTTATGGAGAATGAGCCCATCCCCTCGCCTATAAGTTGCATGGCTCTAGAACGATAGCTGAGATGCTTTGACTCGACTTCGAAAGATCGCTCTTTTCCCCCAAGTTCATCCAGTATTTGAGCTTTTAGCCTGTCGAATACTTCTGCTGGCGGATACTTGAAATCACTGCACATCTTGATAGCTAGATGCGCTACATCCATTTCGGTAGCTTCTCCAGATTTCAAAGTGGCCCGTATGCCCCGCTCATCCACCCAAAGTGATTTGTAGTTAAGCTTGAATAGGCGTGTTGCGTGGGTTATTCCAGGCTTGTTTTTTACCCCAATAGAAGAAATTAGATGAGCTAACTTTGGTATTATCAATGCGCGCTCAACGAGGCCAGGATTGATCTCGTAGAGAAGTTCAATGACGAGGTCGGATCTCATTCGCTTCCAGTATCGATTCAGGAGCTTTTCTTGGATCTGGGGCGAGGCAGTTGAAATATGCAGGGCTACGAAATACTCTTGGAATGACCGGTGAGCATAAGCGATATCTAGACCATCTTCTATGAGTAAGCATGCCGCTGCAAGCAGGTCGGATAGATAGTCTTCAGGTTTGAAGTCTTGTCTTATAGCCTGTTTGCTCTTTGTGATGTAGTTCAAGCAGCTCGTTCTAGACATTCTGAACTCGCTGCGATCGTATGTTTGGAGCGAGAAAACTGAGAAGACTCTGCCGAAGTCTTGTATGTCTAGTGATGTAAGCCTGTCTCGACTGTATCCCCCTTTGTAAGCGTCATGCCTTTGAAAAAGAGCTTCATACGCTTGATTGTAGAACAGACTTAGTTTCGAAGGTATTTCTGAGTTCTCTCCGTACGTTAAAAGCATGATAGATAGTAATAAAGGATTCGACAGAAACGACTGATGGTCTTCGAATAAACCGTTTTCCAGACCTGCACAGAATTTCGTTTTTATCTCTTCGTCATACGGGAGCTTGGTGATGAGGCCCTTAGCGGATTGCAAGTCGAGTGGTAGGACATTAAATATGGAGAAGTCATCGACTCCGTTAAGCATGTCGTCAGGTCGAGAGGATATAATGATCGGGCACAGAGGGTACTTACGCGATAGTTTTTTTATTTCCCTCATTAAGGTGCTGCGTCGTGAATGAATCACCTCGTCGTACCCATCAAAAAAGAAACAGAAATTTCCATTCTTTTTTGATTTTTCGATGTATTCACCAGATGTTTTAAATCCAAAGCTATCTAAAGTTTCGCTGATGGCTTGATCCAGACTGGCTTCACCGGCATTAAGATCTCGAAGCTCGACTAGGATCGGAGCGTAAACACCCATGCGGATACAGTCTAGAAATAAGTGCTTAATCAGCACAGATTTCCCGCTTCCGCCAGAACCTTTAATAATAATTCTTGTGTTTTGCTGCAGGCATTCAGTTATCGTTGGCTCTTGAATGTGCGTGCTATGACAGTAAATCCCAATTGGGACATAGTACTCATAGAGATCTGTGGGCTGGTTGCGAATAAAAAAAGATTTAGATTTTGAAAACTTTGAGGCAGAGTTCGTTAGGTAGTTCGAATAGGCTGACTTTACTGCAATCTGCAGTGCCTCATCTGCTTTTCCATAAGCTGCAGATATTTTATCAAAGTTTTTTGCGAGGAAACCTGCAATTGTAGCGCTCGTTATCATTTTTCTACCTGAGACTTCGACTTAGAAACAACGTTAAGGGCGACTGATCGTCAATCTTCCTGACTATGGCTAAACGCTATCATCATTTTCACTGTCATGACACCCTGCTGAGGTAGTTTTCAGCTGTGGGTTGAGCGCCTACGCTTGCTGGCCAAGTCGTTGTTCCAGGCCGTTTTCGATTATCAGCTTCGTGTCGTGGCCATGTGGCGCTGCAAGCATTTGCCGCCGCTTCACTGATCCGCTGGTCGGCAATTGCCCCCGATCACGTCTGCTTTACGATGCTGTAATTTTATACAGTATTGGTGCTCCATGTATTTCCTACTCGTTCGCCGCCGCGTGAATGGCGTGGCCATACCTTCCGATCAGATCAGGAAGGTCCAGCCCCTTAGGGCCGACATCCACGTTGGCGACCATAACAGCGAACCGCTGGGCCGGGTATCGACCCAAGCCTGGATGTTCAATCCTGCGCCGGGGCCCGACATCATCCCTCAGTTGCATGACGTTAAGGTCAATGGGCATGGCCCAGCTCGGCATCAACATCAACGGGGTCGAGGAAGTCGACAGCGCGCTGCATGCGCAGTCTTGGTGGTGCAGGGCAGAATGATGAGGGGACTACCGAGAGCATGGCTGGACGAGCTAAACGACCAATGCGCGCTGCTCACCGATCCAGATAGTCGGGCCGCTGTTCTGAGTGATATGGCCATGGCCGCGCACCGGCGTGGCGAGCTTGACGCCGACCTGTTGTGCGAGATGCTTGAGTTTGCCGAGTCAGCCCGGCTGTATGGCCTGAACGAAATTGACGCTGCATATGCCATGGGGCTGTTCGGCTACCACGAGCCTCTTACGAAATGAGGCATCTAGGTCATCAAGGGGGGGACGTAGGTTCAGGCCGCTAACGGCGCGGCCTGAGGGTCAATTCTCACACTACTGCTGCAGTACTGGAAGTCTCTATTCCGTTACGCTTTTGGGAGTGGTCGATATAGGGCCTAACACGGTCGAAGAGCAGATTTCATTAACCACTCCGGCCATCGAGCCACCTTGAATCACTGTATTTGCGCCCGGGGCTATTACTGTCCAGTTGAAGCCGGTATATGCGCCATAGGAATTTTTTCCGTTCACTTCGATACAGATAGAGTCCTTTGATCTGTCTCGGGCATCTCCCTTGGGATCAGCAGTGACATAGAAGGCGTCCCTGAATTTTGCTGCGTCAGGGTCTTTCAAATCCCGCGCCGCGATGGCCTGGGCCGACTGCACAACGCTTGTTGGCATCGGATAGCGATATAGCGTTTTTTGCTGTGCAGGCTTGGGCTGGGATGTAGGTGGCGTGGAGCATCCAGCCAGCGCAATCGCCAAGATAGGAGCGAGGTAAAGCTTCATCGGAACAATCCATTAATGTTGATGGCCTGATGATGCCATATCACCTTACCAACCAGTATTGCCTTCGAGCTTGAATTGGTTCGGTTCCCTTTTCGAGTCTGTGTGTTTGTCTATGACCACATCCTCTCTCCTTATGGACGGTTGGCCCGACAGTGAAGACAGCAGTCCATACAGCCCATTTTTAGGCTTGGCTTTCTTGAGCTTAAG
Source organism: Pseudomonas sp. SWRI50 (assembly GCF_014269095.1). Lineage (NCBI taxonomy): Bacteria > Pseudomonadati > Pseudomonadota > Gammaproteobacteria > Pseudomonadales > Pseudomonadaceae > Pseudomonas > Pseudomonas sp. SWRI50. Next base: position 256,934 of record NZ_JABWRW010000002.1, read on the forward strand.
CTTTCCGCTACGAATGAGCGCGACTGTTTTTTTTCGCTGTGCGTCCGCCCGCTCTCTCTCCAGAGCACGTCGATTTTCCGCCTTCTGAAGACATTTTTCTTTCTCCTTCTCCCGTTTTTGGGTGCCTGCGGCCCGTGCTTTTTTGCTCATGAATTTGCCTCCAGAAGGCCGGGGTGATAGGCCTAAATCAGTTCCAAAATTAATACGGCGCCCCTTAGAATGCGGGTTGCAACTAGGCAAATCTAGATTCGTTTTGGAACTTATTTTGTAGCTTAGACCGCATGAGGCGGCAATTCTTGGCTCTGATTGCAAATCCGGGAAAAGGCCTGGTTTAGGTCTCGAAACAGCCAGCCTCTGCAGCGCTACCGTAACGTTCGCACGTCGAATAGGTATGATCCGATGACTTCTGCACGCCGAGCGAAGTGCTGGATCTCTTTTCCTTTGAACAGTTCGTGTCCTGGTGTGCGCTCGGCGATGACGTCTCGAATGGCATCATAAAACTGTTCGTAGGCTATCGAATAGCCAAGCTCTTTGAAGGTCGCGTGCAAGGCCTGGTGAAAGCGTTCTTCATCGTTAGGGTGTCTAGTGTGCCAGGTGTCAATGTGTAGCCACGGTAGGAGAAACAGCTTGAGTGCCTTCATGTCCATGGTGAGCTTCCTGCAGGTTCGGAAAACGCGATTCTATCGACGTACAAATCGATTCCAAAACTGAAACGGCGACCCTTGCAGTATGCGGCCTGTAGCCGTGCCGTTTAGTATTTTTTTTGAAATCGATTTCGGAGCTGGCACTGCATGGATCTGGCGATTGTACTACGGTCTTGAAATCCGTTGCGCGTAGTATGGGTGGCCGGACATGACCGTGATCTACATGCGATAAAAATCCTGCTATAGCTCATGAGCGGATGAGGGGTATGTAGATTGGGAGAGTAAGACGATCTAGCCAGTTGCTAGGTAAACAAGAGTAGCAAGAGGAAACCTGAGGCTGCCAAGCACGGGAGCAACTTAGTATTTTTCTGGGTAGATGTTGTGTCTCGGCGCGACAGAATAAAAAGGATCCCCGAACAGGCCGCGATTGGCGCAACCTAGTTCGGGCCTTTAAGCGGCAAAAAATCATGCTTGCCCATGTGGCTCGTCTAACTTCAAATATCCGGCTGTCGAGACTAATTTGCTTGGCATTCGAGCCGTGCTGAGGCGAAGTTTGGCACACTGATACAGGAAGTGGTCGCGCCAGTATGGAAGGGCATGATCAATAGATCGTTTTAGTGCGAAGTCATCAAGGATATCTTGAGTGATTTCGTCATCAATTAGGTATTCGACAACGAACTCTCCTTCTATTGTTCCAAGAATTGACCTGGCATCAATTTTGTTTTTGCCTTTGGGTTTGTTTTTCGTGAGTTTCTGTGTCTTCCAGCGGGTGCCAAAACTGACGAATACTCTAAATAGTCCTTTATCTCCACTCTCTTCCTTAAATCTCTCCGAGCGCTCGATGAACTCCATTGTTTCAATGGATAGATCAGCTAGGTCGTGAGCAAACTTTGGATGGAAGTCAGGAGTAAGCTCGCTTTTGCATCCAAGCATATACACATCATGCAGCTCGACGGCCGATAAGATTTCAGATGCGGTGGCGGTCATAATCCTGCTCGCTGTAATTTGGTCTGTGCAAATATGTTTGGTTTTCTTCCTTGCCGTATAGTCGAACTTGTGGGAAGTTTTTTACTGGTTCGAAATGTTCGATAGGAAGAACGGCTGCAGTTACCATCACCAGTTGCTCCGCTGAAGGAGCATCAACTATGGTTTCAGATGCTGCAGAAATGTATCCTGCGTGCAATGCGCTTACTTGATGTTCGAATTTGCGGTTGTAATGGGATTTGGTAGGCTTGCTGGATATTATACCGATGCTAGCACGCGCTGACATTTGCAGAGGTGTTTGGATGTATGCTTTTTCAAATAGCCATCGTCTAGCTTCAGGTACCGCCTCTGCAACGCGAAGAAGATTATCCATGGCCTCCGACTGAATAATATCGTCGGCTTCGTATTTAGCGAAAGCTACCGGCCCGCCGCCAAATATTTTGCCAGCTTGAGCTTGAGTGATAGACCATTTCTTCCTAAGCATCCGCACTTCTGTGCTAGTCAATAGGCCGTCAATTTCTTTAGTTGCCGACCTAATTGTTTTTTGATTTCTTTTGCTCAGAGCGTCATCCGCGAACTCAGAGCCGCAAGCGTTGCACTCGGCGCAAATCAGAATCAAATTGCGGGTCTTTCCTTTATACGAAAAAGATTCGGTGAACTGCTTCTCAGTGACCGTCCCTTCTCCGCAAATCGAGCAGAATCTGAGGCTGTTGGTCATTGGTTTCTCCGAGGTTCTTCGAGATGGCAAGAGGCCACAATCATGATTTTTCCGCTCACGCCGATGCAGAATTTTAGGTAGTAGCAATACGTAAAATCTTTGAAGGCAGCTGGGCACCACTCATCCCGTTTGAGGGTGTAAGCATCGCAAGCGGCCCAGGGCCCACCAGGCTTGCTCTCGCACCACTCTGACTGAAGGTAGGTTCCATTGAGCACGGCTTCACGTATTAGGTTAGCGACATCAAGGTTGCTGAGGTCGAGCTTGGCGGCGTCTGCTACGCATTTCCTAGACCAGAGTAGGACATTTTGAGGCTGCACCCCACGTAGGAGTTCAACGATTTCGTTTGCCGAGTAGAGCGGTACATGCTGGATCACTCGGTCAGCGCCAACCTCAGGTAAAGGGCCCTTATGGCGGCTAACGATTGTAGTGTTTACCATAATGGTAAGTCTACTCCTAGGCAAATCTGCGTGATGGCAACAGCTCGAGATGCCTTTGGTTGGCGTCTTAGGCGCGAGATCCTATCGCAGCTATCCCGTTGTTACAATTGGGGATGCGATGAGAATCATCAGCTCAACCAGCTCAGTAGAGGGGAAGAAAACCGTTAGCCGCATCCGTATCAACAGCAGGCTGTAACAGCCTGCTATTTGGGCCCGTCTGTCGGCCTTCAGGCCGAGCATAGGCAGCGATCGGCGTGGCCTTATGTCGATTTTGAGTACTACTGCTGCAATTCTGGTAGGTACTGGTTGAACGTACAGCTGGTTCGCACCAATTTTTGTTCCCATGACTGTGTTTCGGAGGGTGGTGCAACGTATTGTGAAGGGCTGGAGAGCGTGTAAATACGGGGCCTCTCCACTTTTGGGAACTCGCCAAACCCCCAAAATTTATTTGGAGGTATGACTGAGCATCTGAAGAGGGGCCCGGTCATTATCGAGGCGTTGCTTGAGGTCGATAACAGGCGAGACTGAAAGCTCGCTAGGCGTCGCGTCGAAACCGGACAGCCAACGGCGGATGCCAGGGTGATACCAATTCTGATACCACTGATGGGTGAATGAGGGGGAGTGAAGGGGGCTTAAGCCTAGTAAAATCAACCCCTTAGCACCGCCAAACACCCCTTAAATACTGCATGGTGATGTTGGCGGTAGAAATCAAGTGCTTGTCCTGCGGGGGTTCCAGAGGTGTATTTAGGCCCTGGTGTCAGTTTTGGGCCAATTTTGGGCCAATTCGACGCGGGGCGGCAGCTTCTCCAGCTCCCTCCAGTCCGAGGAGGAGCTGATCCATTTCGCGTATGTAGAGAGCACCATCTCAACGCTATGGCCGAGCTGATTCGCGATGAACGCAGGATTCATCCCAGGCATCAGGCACAGGGTTGCGTAGGTGTGGCGGGTGTCGTACTGACGGCGATCACGGATGTCCAGCGCTTGAGCGCTGATTTGAATGGGGGGATTGTAACACTTGCATCGCAGCTCCACAGCCCACCTTTGCTTGGTTGGACCACGAAGGGCCTCGGGCAGGCGATATCACCAAAGGACCGTGTGCGTTGTGCAATGCCTCTTGACGCACGCCGAAGCACAGCTTCACCTCTAGGGTAAGTGGAACGTGCGTTGCCCTTAGTGCCCGAGGTGAAGCTGTTTGTACCGGATCATAAAAGCGGGCTTACCCTCGGATCACCTTAAGGCGCGCCCGCCCAGCGTCCGTGATGGCGTTTTCGCCTTCATCGCTGATGCGGTAGCGGCCGGACACTGACTGTGTAATGGTGAACCTCACCAGTCCGCTCTTGGACAAAGCCTCACCCACTTCAAAGCTCATTGCACGCTCTAGGTCGAAGATTTTTGTTTCTCCGATTTTATAGCGGGCAAACGCAATCAGCGCCGAATCTATCGCCGCTTGGTCTATCACCTCAACACGCATTTGACCTCCTGGTCTGAATCGCCCAGGTCCGTGGGCTTGCAGTTAACGGACCTGGAAGTTCGTAGAATGCGCAACGCTACTACGGAGCCGGGCGTGTTAGTTACTGGCTTTGCGTCCATGCTGGATGGGTGGCCAGTCATGATCGTTAGTTTTAGTCTGCGTGCGGCGCTGCAGTGTCCGTTAACGACATCTCTTTTGGAAACACGTTGATAAACGCACTAATAACAGGCTTGTCGTCATCATCGATATTGATCTTCGGTGTTTGCGACGATCGACTGATGTCCGTTGCAAAATTAGCGGCCCTCAGCGCACGTTCGATTTGCTGGCTTCCCGGGCTGTCATACAGCACTGCCTGAACGCCCGTGGCCTCTTTGGTGAGCATCAACTGCTTTATTTGTACCCGCACGCCTGCTTTGGTCAGGGCAACGGCGATCTGCTTGGAGAACGCCAACGCTTCGTCGTCGTTTCTGACGATATTGAGCAGTACGGTTGGGGCTACTTTGTCTTTTGCGAGCGCTGCCGCCAATGCCTGGAACGCGGCCTGTGCCTGCGCTGTCAGCTTTCTAGGCCGCAGGCGATGTTCAATGGCCTGGCGCTCTTTTTTCGCGGCGTCCAGTTGTGCCGTCAACGCCGCGTTCTGTTGCAGGAGCTCTTCGATTTTCAACTGGGACTGGGCGGCGGACTGGTTGGCTGTGGCGATCAGTTGGCTGGCCTCGGCCATGGACCTGTCGGACTCGCTGCTTTGCACCTCGGACGTCAGGTGCGCCAGTATGACCGCGCAGGCCGAGACTAAGGCGGCAATGATGGCGGTTGTTGTAGCAATGCTGTGAATAAGGCTGGCGTTATCTGCTGAAATTTCTGGCATTAGCGTGCTCTTGAAATTTAGTTTCCATGATTTTGCTTTTCGATTTCGCGGCAGATTGCCATAAATTCACCGTGCAAGCGACCTCTGGCGTCGACGGTCGGTGCTTGATTTGGCATGACGTGATGGCCTGCGTGGGCAAACGAATAACGCTTTGTTTACTGGTGATTGCCAGTTGTCCGATTCAGCTCACATTTCGACTGAGTACAGTTGCGCGCCGTTTGCCTTTGGCTATGGTGGCTTTAGGTATACAACTAAAGTCGTAGGAGGGGCGACATGCGGATTCGCGGCGACGTTTTCTGGGGCTGGGCTGACCCGACGCTTCACCATCGGACTCACGACGAAACGTTATGTGACGGCAGCTACATCGATGTCCAGGTGCGACTGTCGCGAACAGGCAATACGCAGATGTTCATCGGGGTTTATGCCCCTAGTGGCATGGCCATTCATGAAGAAGCATTCGATTCGCGTCCAGGCGAATCGATGACCCGTGCCTTGGCGTGGGGCGTGGGCAGGGCACGGCGGATAGCAAGCGATGCGATTCCCGTGGCCGAACAGTTCGCCTGCGCTAAGTAGCGAGCTCTGAAGGTTGCCGCGGGTTGGGCGTAGGTCAGGGTTCATCCTTGATCTTTGCTGCGACGGACCTCAGCTCACTGGCAACCCCATCGATGGACTTGATATGAGCGCGTACATCGATCTCGCTGTCTGCGGTCGCCCGGGCTTCCATGAACTTGGCGTGCCCGGTCATGGCTTTACTGAGTTCATTCAGGTGGTCGGCGGTTTTGACGAGATCGGCTTTGATGGTATGAAGCGGTTCCATGAGCGTGAGTGCGTTCCTTGAAGTGTGCGTCTACAACCCTGTCCGGCCGTTCAGCGAAGCGTGCGTGACATCAGCCACTGCTTGTTGCCCCACGCCTCGAACTGCTCAACTACCGTCCAGCCACGCTTCTCATAGTAAGCCTGTTTATCATGGGTGTGCAGGTACAAGGTTTCGAAGCCGGCAGTGCGCGCATGGGCACATAGGCGCTCAATCAGGTGCTCGGCGATACCGGCTCCTCTGGCTGCCGGGTCAACGAACACGCAGGCAAGCCAAGGGCCGAGGTCCGGGCGGGAAGGCAAGTCTTGGGCTGCTAGAGCGGCACCGCCCAACAACTGGCCTTGCTCTAGGGCAATCAGGCATTGCCAGTCACCATTGCCCTGGCCTTCTGCGAACTCGTGCTGCCATCGCGAAAGGTCGATGCCGTCGAACTCATACGTGAATTGCTGATGAATCCACTGAGCGAAGGCGTTGCAATGGTTCATGTGATTCGCGAGCCAATCAAATTGAGGCATGGGCATCCTGCACGGTAGTACCTGTTCAGCGCATCATGACACAACCCTCAAGTGGAGACGCAAGTGAAGTTTTTCATGCTAAGGCTAGTCAGTGTCCGACTTACCTGATTCATTACCTTGTACCTGTAAAACTGAGCCTTTATCGTCCGTTGCCAATAAGCCACTTTGTGCGTTGGCGGCGTTCAGCTCTGCATGCGCGATGTTCGCTGCACCCCGAAAGATAGCGCGGCTTTCTTCACCTGTTTTCAGCGTGTGCAGGTGACCATTCTGATAGAAAAATTGCGTACGGTTGGATGGCATGGGGAGCGCTCCTTGTAATGCACCACGCTTATGAGTATCTGCACGGGCTACTCTGTGCCCGCTTCACGACTATGGCTACTAGCAGAATTAACAGGTGACCGCTCTAATGAAGCTCCGATAAAATCTTCACGCTAAGCAAAACGCACCACGACCTTGGTTGATTGGAACTAAGTTGCGACGCTGGGTAGAATGCCCTGTATCTCTATTGGTCAATTGCAAATGCCTACATTTCGTATCTTTGTTTGCACCTTGTTGACTGCCAGCCTTGCCGGTTGCGCAACACCGGGTAACCCCACAGCCAGTAAGCTGACCTCCAAAACCCCTGCACAATATGCCGCCTGTGTAATGCCCAAGTGGCAAGCACTGGCGCCCCTCGCCAACCAGAAATCGATTGCCCACGGCTATCGATTGACCGCGCCAAGCGCAGTGGCCTCCGACGATGTCCTCGAGGTGGTTGAGTCGCGCGACGGCAGCCGCGCCACGTTCTATAAAGGCAGCTTCCTTTCGGGCGACAAACTGCGCCAGGCTGCAAGAGAGTGCCTGGAATGAGCTCAGTAACCTGAGCTGCCCATACCGCCCATGTTGGTAGCTGGCTGCCAGTCAGTTAAGCGTCATCGGCGGTGAATGGGGCTGCTGTGCAGCCCATCGCAGCGGCCCCCGAGGCAGCCGCCGTGTGCGGCGCGCACCTGCTTCGGCGACTTCCCCTCAGCGTGCTTCGAGTTTCGTGTTCATCCGCTGGCATTGCACTTCTGCATCGGTCCTGTTCGGGTAACTGGGTTTGAGCCGCTCCTTCGCCAGGTTGTCATAAATGTCGAACCCACCGCATACGGTCGCTGCGTAGTACCGGCTACCGACGCGGAATGACTCCTTTTCGATGGGTACCGCCGGAACGATAACGAATCTTGGTTGCATGTTTCGTGCCTCCCCAGGCAGAGACCTAAGTATTAGTCGGGCAGTTGGTAACCATCAAGCTGGCTCATGAGCAAGCGACGAATAGCCCGGGGCATGACACCAGTGATTGCACGCCCGTTCGTCGGTACAGTGGGGGCAAAGCGCCTGCCAGGCCTGCAGGCGGGTGAACAACGACCGAGACTACGGGTCTGTAGAAACACTGCGCTTGTGTGGAGAAGGGCGCTGTCATTTCTTCCACTTTTGGACAGATTTAGACCCATCAGTCGCTTTGTGTAAGGTTTTTGTAAAAGCGTCCGTTGTGCATACAAGGACCGGTATCGTGTTTGTACTGTCCAGTCCAAAGTAGCAAACGATGAACACACTTCCGTCGCAGCCCAGTGCTGAACGCGGGGCGTTCTCCAGTTTCGAGGCGTGTCGCAATACTCAGCAAGGCCCCGTGGTGATTCTGGCCTCGGGTGCTTCAGCCAGGCATTTCCCGCTGGCTGATTTTGCCCATCTGCCGATCATTGCCATGAACGGTTCAGTCGCCATGACAGCAGAGCATGGCGTGAAACCGTTTTTCTACGTGTGCACCGACAAAAGCTTCGGCCTGCAGCAACCTGATCTGTTTGCCACCGCCCTGCGTGACAGCCAACGGCTCGCGCTGTGGCCAGAGCAATTCGAGGGTGCCGACATACCAGCTGCTAGCGAATGCTATACCTTGCACAAGGCGCACACACCCGGCCTGCTCGACGGTGTGCGCGGGCACGGTGACAGTTGCGTCTGCAGCCGCGCATTGTGGAGCAAACGGGCACGGTCGATCGCCTTCAGCAAAGACTTGTCGCAGGGTTTTTTCGATGCCCGCACAGTCGCCTACGTGGCGCTGCAACTGGCTTATCACCTGGGGTTCGAAGAGGTGCTGCTGGTGGGGGTCGACCTTGACCAGACGGTGGGGCGCTTCTACGAGACCGAAGAAGGGCAACATTCACCGTGCGGACTGGACCAGCATTGGGACAGCCGCATCCTGCCGTCACTGACATTGATGGCGCGGCAAGTGGTCAATGAGCATTTTCACGTCTACAACCTGTCGGCGGCGTCGCGCATCCCGGCCGAACTGATCCCCAAGGTCAACCTGTCAGAAGCCAGGCGGATTGCCGGCTGCGGGATTGGTTGAGCAAGAAAGCGGGTGCGTGTGGCCTTGCGCCTGCGTAGAGTGCGCTGACCATCTCGCACCCTGCAGGAGCCCCCAATGTCCAGCGCCTTCACCTTCATGCAATCCCCCGTTGGCACGCTGACGCTGGTCGCCCGTGGCGAACGGCTGGCAGCCGTGCTCTGGGAGGAGGAGCGGGAAAACCGCGTGCGGCTCGGTGAGCTCCATCGTGATGACCGGTGCCCGGTACTGCTGGACACCGCCCGCCAGCTAGGCGAGTACTTTGCCGGCACGCGGCGACGCTTCGACCTGGCGTTGGATTTTGCCGGTACGCCGTTTCAGCGCGAGGTGTGGGCTGCCTTGCTGACCATTCCTTTCGGTGAAACCCGCAGTTACGGCGACATTGCCCGGCAGATCGGCAACCCCAGCGCAGTCCGTGCAGTAGGCGCGGCCAATGGCCGTAACCCGATCTCCATCATTGCGCCGTGCCACCGGGTAATTGGTGCTTCAGGCAACCTCACCGGCTTTGCCGGAGGGCTTCAGGCGAAGCAATACCTGCTGGCGCTGGAAGGCAGAGAAAGCCTGGCCTTGGCACTCTGAGCCCGGCAAACCTAAAAGATCCAGTTGGCGACCAGGCAGGCCACCAGCGCCAGCGCTGATCCGGCCATCAAGGTGTACTGACGGTGGGCCCGCCGGGCATGGGGCCGGACCTCTCGCAAGTATTCGCCAGCGGTGGGCGCACCCGGTCGATGGCGCAGGCCTTCGGCGATTTCGGCCAATTGACCCTGGATCAACAGCCCAACCAAGTAATGCGTGGATGCGTAGCTCGCCAGCGTCAACAACAGATACTTCACGCAGTCAGCACCCTCAGTGGCACAGCGGTCGCGCTGGAGTGGGTGGTATCCAGCAGAATCAGCCCTTCGCAGGTGTCATTCAGGCTGGCCAGCAGCCGACCCTGGTTATCCCAGGCCGCAGACCCACCTGCGCCGATGAACGTATCGGCAGGCCCCACGCAGTTGGCCAACAAGACGGTAAGGCCCAGCGTGCGGGCGACCTCCGGGTAATGCTCGTAGCCCTCACCAATGCCCTTGGCCGTTTTCGCCACACTGGCCAGGTACACTTGCGCGCCCTGTGCCCGCGCCTCGGCAGCATGTTCGATGAACATCGACTCGTAGCAGATGGCAGGCGCTACCCGGTGCTTGGCCACCTCGAGTACCAAGGGCTGATCGCCGGCGGCGAAGTAGGGCAGTTCATCGCCGTGCAGGCGCCGTTTGGCATACGCCTGGCGGGGCATGCCTGGGCTCAGGATCGGCATGCCGATGCGAATGCCGTGAGGCGTTGGCAAGGGCAGGCCCACGGCGACTGTGAGAGCATGCTGGTCGCACAGTGCCTGCAGTGGCTTTAGCCGTGGGGTGGATAACGGCAGGGCGAGCTGGCGGGCCAAGGTCGGCTCATAGCCGGTCAGTGACAGTTCAGGAAACACCACCAGCTCAGCACCCAGCGCCGCAGCCTGCTCGATGCAATACAGGTGACGCGCAAGGTTGCCCTGAATATCGCCTTTGAGCGACGCCAGTTGCACGGCGCAGATCTTCATCAACAGCTCCTTCCCTGGTACGAGTCAAGGGCCGAGCATACGCCTGGCCGCAACACCTGTACCAGTGAAGGGTTTTTCAGGAAGCCGCGTGCGGTGCGAAGCGCTGGCGGAACCAGTCGTTCAGCATGGCCTTTTCGGCATACAGGCGGTCGCTGCTGCTGGTCACGCGCCCCGGGCGGCTGAGGTACATCTTGTCGCTGACCCGTTCCTGCGCTTGCTGGGCAGGTTTGCCGGGCTGGCTGAGGGTGTAGCTGAGGTCGATGGTCGGCCAGGTGATTTCGCGCATGAAGCGCACATCGTAGGCATTGCTGTGCCAAGGCTCGAAGCGCCCGGCCAGGTCGATGTCACGGATGTCGATAACCAGCTGCTGGTCAGCTTGCAAGTAACGCTGGCCGAGCTTCTGCAGGTACTCGGTCAGGGCCTTCATGACATAGGCATCGGCACCCCGTTCGTAGCCGGCACTGTCGAGGCTGGCATCGCGAAATTTTTCGGGATGGTCGAATCGCACCTCGACCTGCGCAGCCGGAGCACCTTGTGCCATGCTGTTCAATGACAGCGCCACGAGCACGGCACACACGAGGGCGGTACGCATGATGCACCTCCAAGGTGAAAGACGTGTCCTTTTATTCTACGCCTGCCATGACAGCACCCGCAGAGGAAGTTTGTAATGAGTCGGTTTCGGCGGGTAGCCGCCAACCCCCTGGGTCGAGACCTGGCGGTGGGTGATATCCACGGGCACTTCGGGCGCCTTGTTCGGTGCCTGCAAGCGGTTGGGTTCAACCCCGCAGTGGACCGCCTGTTCAGCGTCGGTGACCTGGTCGACCGCGGTCCGCTCAGCCACGCGGCGCTGGCATGGCTGGACCTGCCCTGGTTTCATGCCGTGCAGGGGAACCATGAGGCGCTGGCGGTTACCTACCTGCGCGGTGGCCGGCTCGACCTGGAGATGTACCACGCCGCCGGTGGTGGCTGGTTTCTTGAGCTGCCCAAGGCCGAGCAGCGGCGTTTTGTCGAACGCTTCGAGCAATTGCCGATCGGTATGGAAGTTGAAAGTGCAGCGGGCCTGATCGGTCTGTTGCATGCCGACAGCCCCTTCGCCGATTGGCCCGTGTTACGTAGCTGGTTGGAACTGGATGACGACCCCGAGGTACGCGAAGTCTGCCAATGGTCGCGGCGCCGGCTGAAGGAGGGCGACACCCGGCCTGTGCACGGCATCCGTGCCTTGTTGGTCGGGCATACACCCGTGCTGCAGGTCAAACAGCTGGGCAATGTCTGGCACCTGGACACCGGCGGCTGGGCCAGCGGCCATTTCAGCCTGCTCGACCTGGCCACCCTTGAGCTGATCAGCCCCGCGCAAGGTGCACAAGCAACCCCCCGGCCAACACCATCAGCATGACCCCCGAAGCCCGCTCCAGCCAGGGCAAGGCGCGGGCGAAGCGCTGCAACACGCGCTGGTTGCCGATGGCCACGGCGACCAGCAGGTCCCAGAGCAGCACGATGCAGAACATCCAGCCCGCATACACCACCTTCCAGCCGACACTGCTGCTGGCGACCATGCTGGCGAGGCTGGCGTAGAACAGCGCGTTCTTGGGGTTGAGAATGCCCGACAAAAAGCCCATCGCCAGGCTGCGCCACCCACTTGGTACAGCGCCATTGCCGGCAACTGCGGCCAGGTTGGAATGCCCGGCGTAGCGCAAGAATTGTGTGCCGATGTACAAAAGGTAAGCCGCACCGGCCAGTTGCAAAGCAATGAACAACGTGCTGCCTTCGCGCAAAATCGACAGGCCGGTAAAGGCCATGGCGATGAAGGCGCCATTGGCCAACGCGATACCCAGGCACGCGCCGCTGGCGGTGCGCCAACCGCCACTGATGGAGGTGCGGGCAACCAGGAAAAAGTCTGGGCCGGGTGACAGCAGGGCTAGGAAGTGGGCGAGGGCGACGATCAGGAACTGCTCCATGGGCGGGACGACTCCGGCAGGGGAAAACCGCAGTCTGGCGTCGAGCCTGGAGCACGTATTGAAGATTATTGCGCGGGGCCTCAATGGCCTCGGTATTGCCCGGGCGTTACGCCCACGTGCGCCTTGAACACCCGCTGAAAGTGGCTTTGGTCGGCAAACCCAAGCTGATAGGCGACCTCTGCCAGCGCCAGGCCCTGGTTCAACAGAAGCCGACCGCGATTGACCCTGGCGTTGAGCAGGTAGGCATGGGGCGTCAGGCCGGTGGCTGCGCGAAACGCCCGGATCAGTTGATAACGCCCCAATCCCGTCTCCTGGGCCAACAACGTCAGGCTCAGTTGCGCAGGGTCCTCAGCCTCGATCCGCTCGACCAGGCCACTGAGCAGGGAGGCGCCCAGCGCCGGTGTCGCCTCCAGCGTCGGGTGCGAGCAGAAGTCCTGGTCCCCCATGAAAGCAATCAGCGCCGCCTCTTTCGCGCCGTTGCTCGCACTGGAGAACAACAAGGCATTCAGCGCGCAGAACTGGCTGTACAAGGCGGGCACATGGCTGATACGTGCAGGCTCACCCGCCTGCGCACCGCGCAGCCCAGACTCCAGGCGCAGTTGCGACAGCCAGTCGGCATCCACGTGCAGCATCTGGTAGCTCCAGGCCTGGCCAGGCGCCGGATTGCACGCATGCACACGCTTTGCCGGGACCATCACCAAAGTGCCGGGTGTCAGGCGTTGCTGACCACCGCTTGCGCCGGTAAACAGGCTGAAGCCGGCATCCACTGCGCCCATGGAAAAGGTCGGATGGCTATGCGCCTTGTAGCAGGCGCGGCTGTGGCAGGCGCGGCGGCTTTCGACGAAGGGCAGGGCAGTATCGCGCCAGACGCGGGCTTGTGAGCGGGGCATGAAAGGGTCCTCGACAGGAGCAAAAGCTTACCAGTAGCAGGGGACCCGTACAGTTTTTTCGGCTGGCTGTAACTTGACCCTGTGCGCGTCTGCGGTCGAAATAAGCGCTTGATGTCAGAGGACAATAAAAATGGATCTTGCCAGTTTGCTGCTGTTCATCCCCGCGTGCTTCGCCCTCAACATGGCGCCCGGGCCCAACAACCTGCTGTCGTTGCACAATGCCAGCCGCTACGGCCTGCGCACGGCCTGCGTGGCCGGTGGCGGGCGCATTGTCGCTTTCAGCGGCATGATTGCGCTGGCGGCCATGGGCCTGGCGGTGGTGCTGCATACCAGTGAATACTTGTTCCTCGCCATCAAGGTGATTGGTGCTGCCTACCTGTTCTACATTGCCTGGCAGCTGTGGCGGGCCCCTGTTGGTGAAGCCGTGGTGGCGGGTGATCACCCACGCGGCACCTGGCGCCTGGCGCGGCAGGAGTTCTGGGTGGCGGCGGGCAACCCGAAGGCCATCCTGATCTTCACAGCCTTCCTGCCGCAGTTCGTCTCGGTCGGCGGTGCTACCCCGGTCAGTGAGCAGTTCCTGTGGCTTGGCGTGCTGTTCCTGCTGCTGGAGTGGGCCGCCATCGCCATCTATGCGGGCCTTGGCGCCTATATGCAGCGCTGGTTCAGCCAACCTGGGCCGCGCCGGATGTTCAACCGGGTCAGCGCCTCCTTGCTGGGCTGCGCTGGCCTCGGTCTGCTGGCAGCGCGCCGTTAGAACTGCCAGCGCACACCCAGGTTCACGCCGCTGGCTTCCTGCTGGCGGCTGTCCAAGTTAGCGCTGTACTGCACGCCGCCGTGCAGGCTCAGCGCTTCACTCACTTGCACCACCACACCGCTTTCGAGTTGCACCGAGGTGTAGCGGTAGTCGGTCTTGATCGTGTCGAGGTCATCGAACGTCAGCGTGTCGCGGCCACCGTCGCCGTGCCACAGGTTGACCTGCGCATAAGGTTGCAGCAGGCGTCCACGGGTGCCAGTGAAGGTGCCTTCAAGGCGCGCACCCAAGCGCGCCGTTAGTTCAACCTGGGCGTCATGGCTGACGCGCGAGACGCTGTCACGAGCGGTGTCCAGCGAGACCTTCTGGGCGATCAACTGGGCTTGCGGCTCCGCGGCCCAGCGTTGCGACAGGGCGATGGGGTAGCCGGACTCCAGTGACGCTGTCCAGGCATGGCCCTTGATGTTCAGCTTGTCACCACGGTGCGAGCGCGCCCGGCCATCCAGGTCGGTGTACTGCAGCACGGCATCCAGGTACCCGCGCTGCGGCCCGACCAGTGTCCAGTAAGCGCCGACGCTGTCGCCATCGAGCTTCAGGTCACCGACGCTGCGGTCTTGTACGGCCAGGGCAAACCCTTTGACGTCGGCGTCCAGGCGACTGTGGCTGACATACACGCCGACCTGTTGGCGATAGCCGCTGTCATTGACCTTGGCATACACGTCCTGGCCGACCTTGAAGCCATACAGGTCACCGTCCAGGCTGGGGCTGACCGTGCCGGTCCATTGCTGGCGCAGCGTGCCGCCGTAGGCCTGCCCCCAGCTGGCGGGGAGCCCGCCTTGGCCGGCCAACAACTGCTGGTCGCCCTGGCGCTGGTGAAAGGTGCCCAACGCTTGGCGGGCGATGATCGCGGCGCCTCTAGGGGCAGCGGCGTACACCGGGACTTCGGGGCGGTACAGCGCCAAGGGCTTGCCCTGCACCGGCGCAGGCAGTTCAGCTTGCCCGGGCGCCGCCGCAACCACAGGCGGGGTCGCTGCCGGTTCGATCACGGGTGGCTCGCCGGGCTGCGGTGCCGGCGCCGGAGCGGGCGGGGCGACTAAGGTCGAGCGCAGGTACCAGCTGTTTTCACTGCCTGCTGTGATACCACCCTTGAACAGGCGATAGTCGTAGGCACCAACCGAAAGCGTCTGGGTCTGGACGAAAGCGTCGTTCCGGCTGACAGCGCCTTCGCGGGCTTCGACTACTTGGATACCGTTCTGTGTGGTCGCCGCGCCTGCGCCCCCCAAGTTATTGACCAGCAGGCCAGTACTGCCAGCGATAACCCCGCGGCTGACGACCAGGCGGTCGGAGGCCGCGCCATCCCCGGCCAGCACGCTGTTCACGCGCAGGGTGCCGTTGTTGCCGGTGTAATCGCCTTGAATGCTCAAGCGCCCCAGGGCATCGTTGCCCTGCGACAGGTCTATCGTGCCGGCGTTTTCGACCGACACCTTGTTGCCGTTCTGGATACTCACGATGCTGCCTTGGCGTGCGATCAGCGCGCTGCTCGCATCGATTTTGAAGCTGCCTGTACCGGTCGCGGGGAGGGTGTCGGTGCCTAGGTCGCCCAAGGTGAGGGTGTCGTCGAGGGTGAATCGGCTGGCGTTGGTCAACGCCACGGATTCCCAGTTGGTGTACAACCCACCGCGCGTCACCTGGCTGCGGTTGAACACCAGGGTGTCATTGCCAGCGCCGCCGTCGACGCTGATGTTCAAGGCCTTGGCATCGAGGCTGTCGATTGTCGCGGAGTCATCGCCAATACCCATATCGACCCGGCCGCCGATGCTGCCGCCGGACCACGTGAAGGTGTCGTTGCCGGCGCTGGCGAGCACATTCCCCTTGAGCGAACCACCACTGATGGTAATGCGGTCCTGGCCGCCGCTGGTGCTGATATTGCCGCCAATCGAGCCCCCGCGCAGCAGGATCGTGTCGTTGCCAAAGCCGCTCACCAGGTTGCCGTCGATCTCGGTTGCAACGGCAGTGTCCTGGGACATTTCGAAGTAGTTGTCAGCGAGCTTCAAGTCGACTCGCCCTATCTGGCCGCCCGAAAAGATTGCATGATCGCCATCCTCGAACGCACCGATAATGCGCCCGCCCGACATTGTGAAAGTATCGAACCCTTGGCCCTGGTTCAGCGACTGGACCGTGCCCCCGCTCATGGTGAAGGTGTCGACCTGTTGGGTTTGCGAGATCGCCCCCAGGCTGTCGCCCGGCATGACGGTCAGTGAATCAGGGTAGCCAAGCGTCGGCAGTGCGAGCAGTGGCAACGCGGCAGGGGCAAGCAGGCGGTGATAACGCATCGGCAGGTCTCCGTGTCCTCAGAAGGGGACCACTGCCTGACGCGGCGCTTAGGCGCACCGTATCGGTCCTGCCTGAGTTGTAGGGAAATGCCTGACGTTGAACAACTGGCAATAATGCTAGGTGGCCTGTTGCTACCTAGGTGCTGTCAGTCGCGGTAGAAGGTTTGCACCAAGTGGTAGCCGAACTTGCTCTTGATCGGCCCATGCACCACGCGCAGCGGCTTTTTGAAGATGACCTGGTCGATGGCGCCGACCATCTGGCCAGGCCGCACCTCACCCAGGTCACCGCCGCGCTTGCCCGACGGGCAGGTGGAAAACTTCTTCGCCAGCACGTCGAAAGCCTCGCCATTGGCGATGCGCTGCTTGAGCTTTTCGGCTTCGCCAGCGGTCTTGACCAGGATGTGGCGGGCTTGAGCTTTCATGGGACACCTGTGCTTCGGGGTAAAAAAAAGGGCGCCATTATGCCTCATTGTGCAGCGCGTTGTGGTTGCGGAACTGCTCCAGCGCCTCCGGGTTGGCCAGGGCGTCGGTGTTTTTCACCGGCAGGCCATGAACCACATCACGTACCGCCAGCTCCACCAGCTTGCCGCTGATGGTGCGCGGGATGTCGTTGACCTGGGCAATCACCGCAGGCACATGGCGCGGCGTGGTGTATTGGCGTATCACCTGGCGAATGCGTTGGCGCAAGGCTTCATCCAGCTGCAGGCCGTCGCGCAGGCGCACGAATAGCACCACCCGCACATCGCCTTGCCAGTCCTGGCCGATGGCGACGCTTTCCAGCACCTCTTCGACCTTCTCCACCTGGCGGTAGATCTCTGCCGTGCCAATGCGCACCCCGCCAGGGTTGAGCACGGCATCGGAGCGGCCGTGGATGATCAGGCCACCGCTGGCACGCTGCTCGGCATAGTCGCCCTGGGCCCAGACCCCCGGAAACTGGCTGAAGTAGGCCGCGTGGTAGCGGCTGCCATCGGGGTCGTGCCAAAAGCCCAGCGGCATGGACGGAAACGGCTGCAGGCACACCAGTTCACCTTTTTCGTCATACACGTTCTGGCGTTGCGCGTTCCAGACCTCCACCGCCATGCCCAGCCCCTTGCACTGGATTTCGCCGCGATGCACCGGCAGCGTCGGGTTGCCCAGCACGAAGCAGGCAACGATGTCGGTGCCACCGGACATGGAGGCCAGGCATACATCGGCCTTGATCTTGCGGTAAACGTAATCGTAACTGTGCGGCGACAGTGGCGAGCCGGTCGACAGCAGCAGGCGCAAGCTGGTCAGGCGGTGCGTGGCGGCAGGCTCAAGGCCTTGCTGTTCGAGTGCGGCCAGGTACTTGGCGCTGGTGCCGAAGGCATGGATGCCCTCGGCATCGATCAAGTCCAGCAGCCGCGCTGGCCCGGGGTGGAAGGGCGAGCCGTCATACAGCACCAATGTGGCACCTACAGCCAGGCCGCTGGCTAGCCAGTTCCACATCATCCAGCCGCAGGTGGTGTAGTAGAACAGCACATCATCGGCCTTGAGGTCATTGTGCAGGCCGTGTTCCTTGAGGTGCTGCAGCAGCACCCCACCGGCGCGGTGGACGATGCACTTGGGTACGCCGGTGGTGCCGCTGGAGTAGAGGACGCACAGCGGATGATCGAACGGCAGCGGGGTGAAGCGAGGCATGCCGCCGGGCTGGAAAAAGACCTCCCACAGGTCGACACGGGACGCGTGGAATTCGTCGGCGCGGGTCCCGCTGCGGGTATGGGGTACCACGATCAGTTGCTCAAGGCCTGGTAATTGGGCGCAGACCTGGTTGATCTTGTCGACCTGATCGATGACCTTGCCGGCATAGTGGTAACCGGCGCAGACGATCAGCAGCTTCGGGCTGATCTGGCCGAAACGGTCGATGATGCCGTGCACGCCGAACTCGGGTGAAGCGCTGGACCAGATTGCGCCGAGGCTGGTGCAGGCCAGCATGGCTACCAGGGTTTCCCAGGTGTTGGGCATGATGGCGGCGATGCGGTCGCCCGGTTTCACACCAGAGGCCTCGAACGCCCGTTGCAGCCCCGCGACCTCGGCGGCCAACTGCGCATGGCTCAGCACTCGGCGCTGGCCGTCTTCGCGTACGGCGATCAATGCCGGGCGGTCGTCGCGCCGGCGCAGCAGGTGTTCGGCGTAGTTCAGGGTGGCGCCGCTGAACCACTGGGCATCGGGCATTTGCGGGCCTTCGCGCAGCACGTGGCTCGGCGGCTGGTGCCAGTTAACGTGAAAGTACTCGGCAAGGCTCTGCCAGAAGGCTGAGCGCTGCTCGATGCTCCAGCGGTGCAGTGCCTGGTAGTCGTTTAATTCGAGGTTGTAGCGCAGGTTGACCCAGCGGCGAAACGCGACCATTCGGCTGGCCTCGATCTGCGCTGTGGAGGGGCTCCAGAGTACGTCGTTCATGGCGAACCTCCAGTTGTTGCGGGAGGGGGGTAGGAGCAGCCTTGCGCTGCGAAGAGGCCAGTGAAAACACTGTAAATCTTCGGCGCTATTACTGGCCTCTTCGCAGCACAAGGCTGCTCCTACCTGTCAGCGTGATGCGAGCTTCTTATTCCACTTTAGCCTTCTGCACGTCTTGCGAGGCAGACCACACGCGGTAGCGCACCTCGACGTCCTTGGGCACATACACCACCACTGGCAACTTGCTGTTGTAGCGCAGCATGAAGCCTTCGCCGACCACCGGCACGAACGCATCGGTCTTTTTGCCATCCGGGCAGGCCATCAGGGTGCTCGCAGGGCCGCCGACCTTATCCAGGCGGTAGTAGCTGTAGCCCCAGCCTTCGAGCGTGCGTTCTTCGAGGCTACCCGCCAAGCGCTGGCGGTTGCAGTCGACCTTCAGCGTCTTGCCCGCGAGAATTTCCAGTTTATAGGCCGACTCGTCAGCCTGGGCCGGCAGGTGGATGACCTGCCGGGTGAAGCCTTTTTCCGCCTCAGGATAGGGCGCGATATCCTTCAAGCTGGCAGCCATCGCCGGGGCGGCGGCAGCCAGGGTCAAGGTCAGGATCGCGGACAGTGGGCGTGGGCGCATGTAGGCCTCCTTGCAGTTGAAAAGGGTGCAAGACCATTACCAGGTCGTGGCCGGCCCTCACTGGGCCAGCCAGCCACCGTCGACATTCCAGGCGGCACCACGGACCTGGCTTGCGGCCTCGCTGCACAGAAATAGTACCAGCTCGCCCAGGTGCTCGGGGGTGACGAAGGCCAACGAAGGCTGCTTCTCGGCCAACAGGTCGTGTTGTGCCTGCTGCGGGTCTACACCCTTGGCGGCGCGGTCGTCGATCTGCTTTTGCACCAGCGGGGTCAGCACCCAGCCAGGGCAGATCGCGTTGCAAGTGACATTGCTGGCGGCCGTTTCCAGGCCCACGACCTTGGTCAGGCCCACCACGCCATGCTTGGCTGCCACGTAGGCGGCCTTGCCGGTCGAGCCGACCAGCCCGTGCACCGAAGCGATGTTGATGATCCGCCCCCAGTTGCGTGCGCGCATGCCGGGCAGGGCCAGGCGGCTGCCATGGAACACCGCCGACAGGTTGAGGGCGATGATCTTGTCCCAGCTCTCCACGGGAAATTGCTCGACCGGCGCCACGTGCTGGATACCGGCGTTGTTGACCAGAATGTCGACACCGCCGAATTCATGCTCGGCCACAGCGAACAGGGCCTCTATTTGCGCTACATCCGACAGGTCGGCGGGGTGGTGGATAGCCTTCACGCCGTGGCTGGTAATGCTGGTGATGGCCGGCGCCGGGTCGCCAAAACCGTTGAGCAGGATGTTGGCCCCAGCGCGGGCCAGCACCTGGGCGATGCCAAGGCCGATACCGCTGGTGGAACCGGTGACGAGTGCAGTCTTGCCTTTGAGGGTCATGCGAATGCTCCCAGTGCAGGTTGTGGGTCTTTTTGTAGGAGCAGCCTTGTGCTGCGAAGAGGCCGGTGAAAGCAGCTAAGATTTACAGGGTTTTCACTGGCCTCTTCGCAGCGCAAGGCTGCTCCTACAGGGGTCGTGCATTAACCATGTGGATCGAACGCTTCGCGCAGCGCATCGCCGATGAACACCAGCAGCGACAGAATCACCGCTAATGCGAAAAACGCAGTAAAGCCAAGCCAGGGCGCTTCCAGGTGCTGCTTACCCTGGGTCACCAGCTCGCCCAGTGAGGCGCTGCCGGCCGGCATGCCGAAGCCCAGGAAGTCCAGCGCAGTCAGGGTGGTAATGGCCCCGGTCAACATGAACGGCACATAGGTCAGCGTGGCATTCATGGCGTTGGGCAGAATGTGCCGCAACATCACCTGGCTGTCTGGCAGGCCCAGCGCCCGCGCGGCTTTGACGTATTCCAGGTTGCGCCCGCGCAAAAACTCGGCGCGCACCACATCGACCAGGGTCAGCCACGAAAACAGCGCCATGATCCCCAGCAACCACCAGAAATCAGGCTCGACGAAGCCGCTAAGGATGATCAACAGGTACAGCACCGGCAACCCCGACCAGACCTCCAGCAAGCGCTGCCCCAGCAGGTCGACCCAGCCGCCGTGGTAGCCCTGCAAGGCTCCGGCCGTTACGCCGATCAGCACGCTGACTAGGGTCAAGGCAAAGGCGAACAGCAGCGACACTCGGGTGCCGTACAGCACCCGGGCCAGCACATCGCGCCCCTGGTCGTCAGTGCCCAGCCAATTGCTGGTACTGGGTGGGCTGGGGGTGGGCACTTGCAGGTCGTAGTTAGGGGTGTCGGCACTGAAGGGGATGGGGGCGAACAGCATCCAGCCGCCCTGGGCCTCGATCAATTGGCGCACGTAGGCACTGCGGTAATCTGGCTGGAACGGCAATTGGCCGCCGAACTGCTGTTCGGTGTAACGCTTGAGCGCCGGGGTGTACAGCTCGCCCTTGTAACCCAGCAGCAAGGGCTTGTCGTTGGCCACCAGCTCTGCGCCCAGGCTCAGCAGCAATAGCGCTGCGAACAGCCACAGCGATACCCAGCCGAGGCGGTTGCGGCGAAAGCGTTGCAGGCGGCGGCGCGACACGGGCGAGAGCATCAGTTGGCCCTCGTGTCGAAGTCGATGCGCGGGTCGAGCAGGGTGTAGCACACATCGCCGATCAGACGGATCAACAAGCCCGCCAGGGTAAAGATGAACAGCGTGCCGAAGACCACCGGGTAGTCACGCGACACGGCGGCTTCGTAACTCATCCGGCCAAGGCCATCGAGGGAGAAGATTACTTCGATGAGCAGCGAACCTGCAAAAAACACCGTGATCAGTGCCTGGGGCAGCCCGGCCACCACCAGCAGCATGGCATTGCGCAACACGTGGCCGTACAGCACGCGCCGCTCGCTCAGCCCCTTGGCCCGGGCGGTGACCACGTACTGGCGGGAGATCTCGTCAAGGAATGCATTCTTGGTCAGCAGGGTCAGGGTGGCGAAGCCGCCGATCACCAGTGCGCCGACCGGCAGCACCAGGTGCCAGAAATAGTCGGCGACCTTGCCCAGCAGGCTGAGCTGGTCGAAGTTTTCCGACACCAGGCCGCGCACCGGGAACCAGTTCAGCGACGTGCCGCCGGCGAACAGCACGATCAGCAACAGGGCGAACAGGAACGAGGGCAGGGCGTAGCCGATCACGATCAGTGCGCTGCTCCAGGCATCGAAGCGGCTGCCATGGCGCACCGCCTTGCGGATACCCAAGGGGATAGAAACCAGATAGGTGATGAGCGTGGCCCAGAAGCCGAGCGACAAGGTGACCGGCAGCTTGTCGAGGATCAGGTCGGTGACCTTGGCCCCACGAAAGAAGCTCTGGCCGAAGTCGAGGCGGGCGTACTGGCTCAGCATCAGCCAGAGACGCTCGGGGGCTGATTTATCGAAACCGTACTGGTGTTTGATCGCCTCGATCAGCTTGGGGTCCAGGCCGCGGGTGGCCCGTGACTCGCCATGCGCCACCTCGGCCCGGGCGCCTGGTGCGCCGCCGCCGATACCCTGCAGCCGCGCCACCGCTTGCTCCACCGGGCCACCAGGCGCCGCCTGGACGATCGCGAAATTGACCAGCAGGATCGCCAGCAGCGTCGGAATGATCAGCAACAGGCGCCGCAGAATATAGGCCGTCATGGTGAGGCCTTCAGGCGTTCGGCCATCTGCGCGTTGGTCAGCGGGGTAGGGCTGACTTCCCACCAGGTGTCGAGGCCTTCGTCATAGGTGGCCTGAACCTTGGGCAAGCCAAAGCGGTTCCACCAGGCCGTGGAGCTGCCGGGCGGGTAGTAGTTGGGGATCCAGTAGTAGTTCCACTGCAGCACGCGGTCCAGGGCATGGGCATGGCGCAGCATGTCGGCTTGCGTGCTGGCGCGTACCAGGCCGTCGATCAGGCTGTCCACTGCAGGGTCCTGCAGCACCATCAGGTTGTTCGAGCCGGGGTCGTGGGCCGCTGCCGAACCGAAGTAGTTGTACAGCTCGGCCCCCGGCGACAGCGTGACTGGGTAGCCGGTCACGATCATGTCGTAGTCACGCGCCATCAGGCGGTTGACGTATTGGGCCGAGTCGACATTGCGGATGTTCAGGGTGACGCCGATCTGCGCCAGGTTGCGCTTCCATGGCAGCAGCAGGCGTTCCAGGCCAGCCTGGCCGTTGAGGAAGGTGAATTCCAGCGGCTCGCCTTGGGCGTTCACCAGGCGGTCACCCTCGGGGTGCCAGCCGGCTTGCTGCAACAAGGCCAACGCTTGCAGCTGTTGCGTGC
Source organism: Pseudomonas sp. SWRI50 (assembly GCF_014269095.1). NCBI lineage: Bacteria > Pseudomonadati > Pseudomonadota > Gammaproteobacteria > Pseudomonadales > Pseudomonadaceae > Pseudomonas > Pseudomonas sp. SWRI50. The sequence goes on from NZ_JABWRW010000002.1 coordinate 279,954, forward strand.
GGATGATGCCCGTGCCATCGGTGACCGGGGCGGTGAACACGCGGTCGAAGACCTCATCTGGCACCTTGCCGCGTAATGGCTCCAGCAGTTCGAGTTCGCTGACGTCGGGCAATGCGCGGGCGGCCAGTGGGGTGTTGGAAAACACGCTCTGCTGGCGGATGTAGAGGTTGCGCATCATCTGCCGGTTGCTCCACTCGTAGTCCCAGAGCATGCCCAGCGCCTGGCGCACGCGGCGGTCGCGAAACGGCGGTTTGTCCAGGTTGAACACATAACCTTGGGCAACCTGCGGTTTGGCTGGGCCCAGGTGCGCGCGCTGCAGGCGGCCGTCGTCCAGCTGCGCGCCGTTGTAGCCGAGGGTGTAGGCCGTGGCAGAAAACTCGCGGTTGTAATCGTAGCCACCCCCTTTTAGCACCTGCCGCGCCACTTCGGTGTCGCCGAAGTATTCGATGCGCAGCGTGTCGAAATTGTAGCGGCCACGGCTGACGGGGAGGTCTTTGGCCCACCAGGTTGGGTCACGTTCAAAGCTGATGCTGCGGCCATTGTCGATCTGGCCGATGCGGTACGGGCCGCTGCCGACCGGTTTGTCGAAGCCGGCGCCGTTGGCGAAATCGCGTTGTTGCCAGTCATGCTCGGGCAGCACCGGCAGGCTGGCCAAGTCCAAGGGCAGGGTGCGGCCATGGGGTTGCCTGAAGTCGAAGCGCACGCGATGCGGGCCCTCTACGGTAACCCCAGCGACCTCGGCGAACTGGGTGCGGTACTTGAGGCTGCCTTTGCTCATCAGCAGCTCGAAGGTAAAGCGTACGTCTTCGGCGCGCACCGGCTTGCCGTCGGCGAAGGTGGCGCGGGGGTCGATCTCGAAGCGCAGCCAGGCATCGTCCGGGCCACGTTCCATGCGCCGGGCAATCAGGCCGTAGACGGTGTAGGGTTCATCGAATGAGCGCACGGCCAATGGCGCGTACAGCCAACCATCGACTTCGTTGACGCCGATGCCTTTGTCGATGTACGGCAGAACATGGTCGAACTGGCCAATCTCCATGGCCGAGCGGCGCAATATGCCGCCCTTGGGGGCGTTGGGGTTGGTGTAGTCGAAATGGTGGAAGTTTTGGTTGTAGCGGGGGGCTTCGCCGTAGACGGTCAACGCGTGGGTGGGTGCAGCGTGGGTGTTGACGGAAAAGCACAGAAACAAAACCAGCCAGCCCAGGCGATACAAGCCCTTGTAGGAGCAGCCTTGTGCTGCGAAGGCGTCAGCACGGTCAACGAAATTGCCCGGCCGGGCCACTTCACAGCGCAAGGCTGCTCCTACAGAGGCTGAGTCGTTCCTGAGGAACAACCTGGTATCAGTCCTGACGGCTGGTCACTTCCAGCAGGTGATAACCGAACTGGGTTTTCACGGGGCCCTGGACAACGTTCAGCGGCGCGCTGAAGACCACGGTATCGAACTCACGCACCATCTGGCCCGGGCCGAACGAGCCCAGGTCACCGCCTTGGCGGCTGGATGGGCAGGTGGAGTTGGCCTTGGCGACTTCGGCGAAATCGGCACCAGCTTCGATCTGGGCTTTCAGTTCGTTGCATTTGTCTTCGCTGCTGACCAGGATGTGGCGGGCGGTGGCACGTGCCATGGGTACTGCTCCTTAGGGTAAAAACGCAAGCCTAGCGCACTTGTTCGGGAAATGTCTCGCAAGGCTTGCTAGCGGCTTCCTACAGTTTTTGTGCCGCCTCGCGCAACAGGGTTTCAGTCGACGCCCAACCCAGGCAGCCATCGGTGATCGACACGCCGTACTTCAGTGCGCCTTTGCCCAGGGACTGGCAGCCATCGAACAGGTGCCCTTCGATCATCACGCCGACAATCGAACGGTCACCGGCCACGCGCTGTGCCAGCACGTTCTCGAATACCGCGGGCTGCTGCGCTGGGTCCTTGCCGCTGTTGGCATGGCTGCAATCGACCATGATCCGCGCCTGTAACCCCACTTTGGCCAACCCTTGGCGGGCCTGGGCGATGCTCGTGGCATCGTAGTTCGGGCCTTTATGGCCGCCGCGCAACACCAAATGGGTGTCGGGGTTGCCCAGGGTCTCGATGATGGCCGGGTAGCCCTGCGCATCCATGCCGAAATGGCGGTGCGGGTGCGCGGCGCTGCGCATGGCGTCGCAGGCGACGCCAATCCCGCCGTCGGTGCCATTCTTGAAGCCCACAGGCAGTTCCAGGCCACTGACCATTTCACGGTGCACCTGCGACTCGGTGGTGCGTGCACCGATCGCGGCCCAGCCCAGCAGGTCGTCGAAGTAGCCCGCGGCCATCGGTTGCAGCAGCTCGGTGGCAATGGGCAGGCCGCGCTCGATCATGTTCAGCATCAGGCCGCGCGACAAGGCGATACCGGCGTGCATGTCATCGCTGCCATCGAGGTGCGGGTCGTAGGCCAGGCCTTTCCAGCCCACCGTGGTGCGGGGTTTTTCGACGTAGGCGCGCATCACCAGCAGCAGCTTGTCATCCACTTCGCGGCTCAGCGCGGCCAGGCGGTCGGCGTATTCCAGCGCCGAGCGAGGGTCGTGAATCGAGCAGGGGCCTACCACTACCAACAGGCGTTGGTCGCGGCCTTCGAGAATGGCGCGGATGGCCTGGCGGTGGGCATGGACTTGCTGAGTGAGCTCAGCGGACAGCGGCATTTGCTGCTTGAGCAGGTGGGGGCTGGGCAGGCGCTGGCTGACGGTAGTATTGGCAGCTTGCGGTTGGTTCAGGGGCAGGGCGAGGTTCGAGGCTTGCATGGCGTTTTTCCCTGGGCGGACGGCGGGTTCTGGCCCGCGTCGTCGGCCCTATCGAGGTGTTCGACAGATCGTTGTAGGTGTGTTGGCTGCAGCGTTGCCACCCTTGAAGGACCGATCGGAGGCGGCAGGCTGGCCCGAACGGGATTGGCTAAATCGCCAGGCATAGGTGTTTGCGCAGTAATAAGTGGCGTAGTTCATGAATCTGTCCTCAAGGTAAATCGGTAATGTTCAAAGGCCTGAAAAGCAAAACCCCCGGTCGGGGAGCCGACCGGGGGTTTGAGTATTCTCATGTTCGGCGGCCCCTCGAAAGTGGGCGCCGTGTGGGTATCAGCGGCGCCTAGTGGCTAAACCAATACCCAAAATAAAAGCTGGCAGGAGCCTTGCAACCGGCAACGGCCAGCACAGGGCGCAGGGTGCGACCGGTGTGGTTGGCATGATTGCAGGTGCGTTTCGGCATGTTGCTCTCCAGTGAATGAGCCCGAGCTTACTTCAGATCAGGCGCGGCGTTCAATGGGTAAATGCAATGACGTTGATCATTGCCGGTAATGGGGGCCATGGCCTGTTCAGTGGCCGTAACGCCCCACCAAGGTTTGCGCGCCCAAGGCATGGTCTTGCAGCAACTGCAGTAGCCCATTGCGGTCCAGGTCTGCTGGCAGGATGCCGGGTTCGAGGTCGGTTGCAATCAACGTCAGCGCGTAGTGGTGCGGGTTGTCCCCGGCGGGCGGGCATGGGCCACGGTAGCTGGCGGTGCCGCGGGAGTTGCGTCCCACCGTCACGGCAGGGCTGGTCAGTCCGGCCACGCCTTCTTTCAAGCCATCCAGGCCTGGGTCGATGTTATAGGCGACCCAGTGCACCACCCCCAGGCCTTTGCCGCCATCCGGGTCGAACATCACCAGCGCCAGCGAGCGCGTCCCGGCGGGCAGGTTGTCCCAGCTCAGTTGCGGGGTGCGTTCTTCACCTGCGCCGCAGGCCGGGTCTGGCCCGACCTGTTGCAGGGCAATCACGCCACCGTCGGTGAAGGAGGAAGAACTGATCGACAGTGCGCCAGAGCCCGGCCCGGCGGCCAGTACGCTGAAAGGCAGCAGGGCAGCGAGCAGCCAGGGTTTGGCGTTCATGGCAACTCCTTGGCAGGGCGATGGAGCGCAGTGTAGTCCAGCCGAGCCTCAACGGCTGTCCTGGTCCTCAGCGGTACCGCCATCGTAGCCGGCACCGGAACCTGTGGCTTCGCCGGTGCTGTTGGAGCCGCCACTGGCGCCGTCTGCGGCATCGGTGCCGGTGTTGCTGCTGTCGTTGTCCTGGCCGCTGCCGGGGCTGTTGACGCTGCTTCCGTCACCTGCGGTCTTGCCGCCGGACTGGTCGGTTTGTGGGCGGGTGTCGGTATTGGTGGGTTCGGTGGCAGCGAAGCTGGTGCCGGTGATGGCGCCCAGGGCCAAGGCCAGGCACAGCGAAAGGGGGCGAATGCGGATCATGATGAATCTCCCGTGCGGATGATCTGTCATTCGTTTGGCTGGAGCAGGGCGGCGCGGTGCCCTCTGGGCGACGGGTGGTCACCCAGGAACACGCGTTTTCTGTGTAGGAGCAGCCTTGTGCTGCGAAGAGGCCGGTGACCACACAACAGATCTTCGCTGCTATCACTGGCCTCTTCGCAGCACAGGGCTGCTCCTACCGAGGTGGGGTTATCGGGTTTCGGCTTGCGCTGCCCCTGTGCCTTGCACCGGCTCCAGCGGCGGATGCTCTTGCGCGGCATGCATCAGGTCTTCAGTCACCCGCAACTCGGCACCAGTGGGCGAGAAGGTGGTGGAGGCCGCGAACGGCGCCGGGTGCTCGGCCGCCGGGCGCTTGCCTCGGCGCCACAGGAAGAAGCTGACCATGGCCAGGTTGACCGCTGCAAAGGCCCAGAACAGCCCGGCCTCGCCAAACGACGTCATCATCGGCGAAATCGCCAGCGGCGCCAGCGCCGAACCCAGCGAGTTGATCAGCAGCAGGCCCTGGATCATCGGCACCAGCGCGTCGGACGGTGCACGGTCGGCAGCGTGGCTGACCGCTACCGGGTACAGGGCGAACACGCCGCCACCCAGCAGGAACAGCATTGCGGGCAGCAATGACGATTCAGACGGCAAGAACACCGTAATCAACGACAGCACCACGCACAGGCCGGCCAGGGCAATCAGCACATCCTGGCGGTCCTTGCGGTCGGACCAGCGCCCAACCGGGTACTGCAGCAGCATCGCACCCAGGATCACCCAGGCCATCATGCTGCCGACCTCGCCCACGTCCAGGCCAATACGTTGGAGGTACAGCGGCAGCAGCGCATAAATGCCGGCAATCGCCACCCCCGAACCGAAGCAGCCGACCAAACCCGACGGCGCCACCCCCAGCAGTTGGCGGGGCTTCAGCGGTTCGACCTGGTCCAGCAGTGGCGACACCCGCGGCAGGATCACGATCGGCAGCACCGACAGCGCCGCCAGCATGCCCGCGAGCATGAACGGCGCGGTGTCGCCCAGGCGGGTGATTTCGCCAAGGCCTGCCTGGGCAATAACGCCGGCGCCGTAGAAGGCAATCATGTACAGCGCCAGCAAGCGGCCACGGATTTTCGCGTCGCCGGCCAGCAGCAACCAGCTCTCGATCACCAGGAACACGCCCACCGCAGCCCAGCCGTTGATCAGGCGCAGGATCGACCACCACGTAGTGTCGTAAAACAGCCCTTGCAACAGGATGGTCGCGGCGATCAGCGAGGCGAAGCTGGTGTAGGCGCGGATATGGCCGATGCGCAGGATCAGCCGGTCATTGAAGATCGCGCCAAGGGTCAAGCCAATGAAGTAACTGGACGACACAATACCGATGGTGGTGGCTGATTCACCGGCCGCGCCCAGGCGCAGGGTGGTCAGGGAAGACATGAAACCGTTGCCCAGGGCAATGATGAAAAGCCCGAGCAGGGGCGCCAGCGCCATGGCCAGCAAACGCGGAGACATACGTACCTCAAGTTGGATGAGCGGAATGAGCGCCTCTTCGGACGCGCACGCCAACTGGGCCCGAAAGGGGGCCAAGAGGCTGCACGGATGTGCCTGGGCTGGATGCGACCTGGGCAAGACTCAACCGCTGGGCCGTAAGGGAGCTGGGCCGGGCGGGGTCGGTTGAGCCTATTTCACATGGGCGGTCATGTGTTCAGGCGCGGACTCTGTCATTGCTGCCGGTTGCCACCGTTCAAGGCGACGGGCGAAAAGGAACCGCGATTCTACGTGCTTGCAACCTTTTGCCCAAGGGGCAATGGCCTGCGACGAGACGCCGCAGGGCGTCGCGACGTACAGGCTTAATTCGCCCGCTTAATAATAATTTGTACAGAAAAATAACTTTAGTCGTATTGATTCATTGTTTTGGCGGCGGGCAGTGAGTATTTATTGATCTGGATCAATACAGGTACGTAATTAATTACCGTATCAGCCTGTTGATCGACAGAACTTATCAAGCAATCAAGCCGCTCAATTGGTCCCTGCGGCATCCTGCCACTACAATGGCGGGCGCGGCCCGCAAGGGGCGCCTTGATAAACGTGTGATGCCGCTGTCCATTTAGTAGTTGCAAAAGAAGTTGCGTTTTTATAACGCGCTGTAGATTTCTATTGCCCCTGGCTTGTGCCCGTCACCGAATTAGAACGACCAGCCGATAACACCCGTTGATAAGTAACGCCTGTGTGCCCGGTATTTAACCGGGCCGAGATGAGGAGATCCCATGGCACTTGGCAGACGACAATTTTTCAAACTGTGCACGGCCGGTGCGGCGGCAGCGACCACCGTGTCGCTGGGCTTTGCCCCGGCAGTGGCCAATGCCAGCCAGTCACGCCAATACAAGCTGTTGCGCGCCAAAGAGACCCGCAACAACTGCACCTACTGCTCGGTAGGCTGCGGCATCCTCATGTACAGCCTGGGCGACGGCGCGAAAAACGCCAAGGCACGCATCTTCCACATCGAAGGCGACCCGGACCACCCGGTCAGCCGAGGTTCGCTGTGCCCGAAAGGGGCAGGGCTGGTGGACTACATCCACAGCGAACAGCGCCTGCTGTACCCGGAGTACCGCGCGCCAGGCTCGGACACGTGGCAGCGGATCACCTGGGACCATGCCATCGAGCGCATCGCCCGGCTGATGAAGGCTGACCGCGACGCCAACTTCATCGAGAAAAACGCCAAGGGCGTTACCGTCAATCGTTGGCTGTCCACCGGCATGCTGTGTTCTTCGGCGGCCAGCAGCGAAACCGGCTCGCTCGACCAGCGCTTTACCCGCGCCCTGGGTATCCTCGGTACCGACAGCCAGGCGCGGGTTTGCCACGCCCCGACGGTGTCGGCGCTGGCACCCACCTTTGGCCGTGGCGCCATGACCAACAACTGGGTGGACATCAAGAATGCCAACGTCGTACTGATCATGGGCGGCAACCCCGCCGAGGCGCACCCGGTAGGCTTCAAATGGGTGATCGAGGCGAAGATCCGCAACGGTGCCAAGGTGATCGTCGTCGACCCGCGCTTCAACCGTAGCGCTGCAGTGGCCGACCTGTATTCGCCCATTCGCGCAGGCTCCGACATCACCTTCCTGATGGGGGTGGTCAACTACCTGATCAGCCATGACCGTATCCAGCACGAGTACGTGCGCGCCTACACTAATGCCAGCCTGATCGTGCGCAGCGACTACAGTTTCGACGACGGCCTGTTCAGCGGCTACGACGCCAACACCCGGCGCTACGATCGCAGCTCGTGGGCCTATGAACTCGACGAGCAGGGCTTTGCCAAACGTGACGTGACGCTTAGCCACCCGCGCTGCGTGTACAACCTGCTCAAGCAGCATGTGAGCCGCTACACCCCGGAGCGGGTCAGCGAGCTGTGCGGTACGCCAAAGGACGACTTCCTGCAGATCTGCGAAATCCTTGCCAGCACCAGCGCACCGGACAAGACCGCCACCTTCCTCTATGCCCTGGGCTGGACCCACCACACCACGGGCGCCCAGATGATTCGCGGCTCGGGCATGATCCAACTGCTGCTGGGCAACATCGGCATGGCTGGTGGCGGCGTCAACGCCCTGCGCGGGCACTCCAACATCCAGGGCTACACCGACCTGGGGCTGCTGTCGCAACGCCTGCCGGGTTATATGAACCTGCCGTCCGACAACCAGACCACGGTCGAGACCTACCTGAAAGAAACCACGCCCAGCGCCCAGCTGCCCGGGCAGGTCAACTACTACCAGCACACGCCCAAATTTTTCATCAGCCTGATGAAGAGCCTGTGGGGCGACAAGGCCACCCCTGAGAACAACTGGGGCTTCGACTGGTTGCCCAAGTGGGACGACAGCTACGACGTACTCAACTATTCCAACCGCATGTATGAAGGCAAGGTCAACGGCTACATTGCCCAGGGCTTCAACCCGATCGCGGCCTTCCCGGACAAGAACAAGGCCGCCGAGGCCTTGGCCAAGCTCAAGTTCCTGGTAATCATCGACCCGCTGGCGACCGAGACGTCGAGCTTCTGGCAGAACCACGGAGAGTCCAACGACGTCGACCCCGCGGCGATCCAGACCGAGGTCTTCCGCCTGCCTTCCAGCTGCTTTGCCGAGGAAAACGGCTCGATCGTCAACTCCAGCCGCTGGCTGCAATGGCACTGGGCCGGGGCGGCCCCGCCCGGTGAGGCCTGGCACGATGGCAAGATCCTCGGCCACCTGTTCATGAAGCTGCGCGAGCTGTACCGCGACGAGGGCGGCGTATGCCCCGAGCCTGTGTTGAACATGGCCTGGGACTACAAGAACCCCTACGATCCAGAGCCAGAAGAAGTCGCCAAAGAGTCCAACGGCTACGCCCTGGCGGACCTGCATGACGACAAGGGCAACCTGGTGCTGCGCAAAGGCCAGTTGCTGGACAACTTCGCCCAATTGCGCGATGACGGCAGCACCGCCTGCTTCAACTGGGTGTTCGCCGGCTCCTGGACCGAGGCCGGCAACCAGATGGCCCGCCGCGACAACGCTGACAGCGGCCTGGGCTGCACCCCAGGTTGGGCGTGGGCCTGGCCGCAGAATCGGCGCATCCTTTACAACCGTGCCTCGGCCGACCCGCAGGGCAACGCCTGGGACCCCAAGCGCCAGATCATTGCCTGGGATGGCAGCCGCTGGAGCGGCAGCGATGTCCCGGACTATCCCGTAACCGCCGCGCCAGGCAGCAACGTCAACCCGTTCATCATGCTGCCCGAAGGAGTAGGCCGGTTGTTCTCGGTTGGCGCCATGAACGATGGGCCGTTCCCTGAGCATTACGAACCGATCGAAAGCCCACTGGCGTCCAACCCGCTGCACCCCAATGTCAGCAAGAGCCCGACCGCACGCCTGTACGAAAGCGACCGTGCGCGGATGGGCAGCCGTGAGGAGTTCCCTTACGTGGCCACCACCTATTCGATCACCGAGTTGTTCCGCCACTGGACCAAGCATTCGCGGCTCAACGCGATCATCCAGCCCGAGCAGTTCATCGAGATCGGCGAAGTGCTGGCCAAGGAAAAAGGCATCGTCCAGGGCGACCTGGTGCGGGTCAGCACCAAGCGCGGCTACATCAAGGCCAAGGCGGTAGTGACCAAGCGGGTCCAGCGGCTAGAGGTCGCCGGCCAGATGGTCGACACCATCGGCATCCCGTGCCACTGGGGCTTCGAGGGTGCCACCCGCAAAGGCTTCCTGGCCAACACGCTGACCCCGGGGGTGGGTGACTCCAACACCAATACCCCGGAATACAAGGCGTTCCTGGTGAACGTGGAAAAGGCCTGACGGAGCGACGCACATGTCCCTGCAATCCCAAGACATCATTCGCCGTTCGGCGACCAACGCCTTCACCCCTGCGCCGCGTGCCCGCGATCACCAGGCCGAGGTGGCCAAGCTGATCGACGTCAGCATCTGCATCGGCTGCAAGGCCTGCCAAGTGGCCTGCAACGAATGGAACGACCTGCGTGACGAGGTAGGCCACAACGTCGGCGTGTACGACAACCCGGCCGACCTCACGCCAGACACCTGGACGCTGATGCGGTTTGACGAGCACCAGGACGAAAGCGGCAAGCTGGAGTGGCTGATCCGCAAGGATGGCTGCATGCATTGCGCCGACCCGGGCTGCCTCAAGGCGTGCCCGCAACCGGGGGCGATCATCCAGTACGCCAACGGTATCGTCGATTTCCAGTCCGAGCATTGCATCGGCTGCGGCTACTGCGTGGCCGGTTGCCCGTTCGATGTACCGCGCATCAGCAAGAAGGACAACAAGGCTTACAAGTGCACGTTGTGCGTTGATCGGGTCAGCGTCGGCCAGGAACCGGCCTGCGTGAAAACCTGCCCGACCGGCGCGATCAACTTCGGCAGCAAGGCTGACATGCTGGTGCAGGCCGAAGAACGCGTGAGTGAACTGCAAGGCCGCGGCTTCGCCGGTGCCGGCATTTACGACCCGCAGGCCGTCGGTGGCACCCATGTGTTCTACGTGCTGCAACACGCCGACAAGCCGCAGCTGTACCACAAGCTCAACCCAGACCCGCGCATCAGCAGTGCGATCGAGGGCTGGAAAGGCTGGCTCAAACCGGTAGCCGCCGCGGCATTCTTCGCCACCCTGGCGGGCACGGTGTTCCACTACATCGGCGTTGGCCCCAACGAAGTCGAGGAAGACGACAAGGAGACCCTGGTATGAACAAGGACCGATTGATTCTGCGCACGCGCTTCATCGACCGGGCCAGCCACTGGTTCATGGTCATCTGCTTCTTCCTGGTGGCGATGTCGGGGCTGTCTTGGTTTTTCCCGTCGTTGAACTGGCTGAATGGCGTGTTTGGCACACCGCAGCTGGCGCGCATCCTTCACCCGTTTTTCGGGGTGGTGGTGTTCGTGGTGCTGATGTTCCTGTTCGTGCGCTTCGTCAGGTACAACCTGCCCGAGCGTGAAGACGGCATCTGGTTTCGCAACGTCAAGCGCGTGTTGGCAGGCGACCATAGCCAGCCGCTGCGCATCGGCAAATACAACGCCGGTCAGAAGATCCTGTTCTGGGGGATCATGGGCCTGATCACCTTGCTGATGCTCAGTGGCGTGATCATCTGGCGGCCGTGGTTTGCCGACTACTTCAGCATCCCGCTGATTCGGATTGCCTTGTTTACCCACGCACTGGCAGGCATCTCGCTGATCCTGTTGATCATCGGCCATGCGTACCTGGCGTTCTGGGTGAAAGGTTCGATTCGCGGCATGATCACCGGCTATGTCTCACGCAGTTGGGCCAAGTCGCACCACGATCGCTGGTATCAGCAGATCAACAGCAAGAGCGAGAAGAAATGAGCAGCATCAAACTGACGGCGGTCGAGCAGCCCACCGGGGGCGTGGGCACCATCAGCGCCTTGTTGCTGCCGCAACTGGACCAGCACTTCGCCAAGCGCGCGGCGCGCTTGCGTCACTTGGCACAGGGGCATGAGCACGCCGACTATTTGGAGTTCGCCGCCACCATCGCGCAGGCCCAGCAGCGTTTGCTCGATCATTTTCCCGTGCCGGCCAACGTGCTTGAGGCACTGACTGAGCGGCTGGGCGCAGAGGCGCCATTATCGACGCAGTTGCACTCAGGTTACTGGCAGCAAATGCTCGAGCATCTGCTCGAGGACCTGCGCACTGAAGCCAGCGACCCGGTATGCGCGGCCCTGGACAGGCTCGCCGCGCTGAGCGCCGATCAGCGCGAAGCCTGCGCCCAAGACTTGCTGCAGGGCCAATATGGCAAGGTGAACAGCGGCGAGGCGGTGTTTTTGTGGGCCGCCCTGGGGCTGTACTTCGTGCAACTGGCTGCGGCCTTGCCGGCGCATGCGCATGCGGCAGTGGGCGAGCATCGCCAGTTCTGCCCAGTGTGCGCCAGCGCGCCGGTGGCCAGCGTCATCCTCACTGGCAAGCGTGCTGGGCTGCGCTACCTGCATTGCGGGTTGTGCGAGAGTCGCTGGCACATGGTGCGGGTAAAGTGCAGCAACTGCGAGCACACCGGTAAGCTGGACTATTGGTCGCTGGAGCGTCAGGACAGTGCGGTCAAGGCGGAAAGCTGCGGTGACTGCGAAAGCTACCTGAAGGCCTTTTATTACGAGCACGACCCGGCACTGGAGCCTGTCGCCGATGACCTGGCCTCCTTGCAGTTGGATGCCGAGCTTGAAGGGCAAGGCTTTGCCCGTAGCAGTATCAACCCATTTATGTTTCCGGGTTGAAGCAGCGTAGGACTGCGGCATACTGACGCCTTTCGCACACCAGGAAGGTAAGGCTCATGCTGGCATCGTTGTTCGCCGTTCTGGCACCTGTGTTCATCGTTGCCGGCATTGGTTTTGCCTGGGCCCGCAAAGGCTTGGACTACCCCACTGAGTTCATCGCCAGGCTGGTGATGACGGTCGGCACACCGTCGCTGGTACTGTCGACCTTGAGCCGCACGGAACTGGACCCGACGGCATTTACCAGCATGGCGCTGGCCTGCCTGTTGTGCACGTTGGGCATGGCCCTGGCAGGCCTGCTGGTCAGCCGTGCCTCGGGGCAACACTGGCGTGTGCTACTGCCGGCGTTCATGTTTCCCAACACCGGCAACATGGGCCTGCCGATCAGCCTGTATGCCTTCGGCGAGCACGGCCTGGCCCTGGCGGTGGCGTTTTTCCTGACCCTGTCGATCGTGCAGTTCACGGTCGGCATGGCCATCTCCGGCACGGCAGCTTCGTTCAAGGCGCTGGTCCGCAACCCCATTGTGATCAGCCTGGCGGGTGCGATGCCCATCATCTTTCTGGATTTCGAATTGCCGCGTTGGTTGGCCAACACGGTGAACCTGCTCGGCGGTATGACCATCCCGCTGATGCTACTGACCCTGGGCGTTTCGCTGGCCAGCATTCGCCTGCGCCATGTGGGCAGCGGGATGCTGCTGGGTGGTTTGCGCATCGGCCTGGGCGCGGGGGTGGGGTGGGCGGTTGGCGTGGCCTTGGGCATGGATACGCTGGAGCGTGCGGTATTGATGGTGCAATCGGCGATGCCGGTGGCGGTGTTCAATTACCTCATGGCCGTGCGCGCCAACCGCTCGCCGGAGCAGGTGGCGAACCTGGTGATGTGTTCAACGGTGCTGTCATTCGCCTGGCTGCCGATTGTGCTGGCGGGGTGGATGTAGGAGGCCGCTACGCGGCTCATCGCTGGCAAGCCAGCTCCCACCCGAACGATGTAGCCTCCCAGTCTAGCGCCGCACCTGTGGGAGCTGGCTTGCCGGCGATGGGCTGCACAGCAGCCCCACATATTGCAGCGCAGGCAAGTTGGACTTTACTGCGCATCCCGGGTGTCGATGCTGACCACCACCGACATCCCTGGCCGCAACCGCTTCGCCTCTGGCTGGTCGGCATCCACGGTGATGCGCACCGGGATCCGCTGGGCAATCTTGACGAAGTTGCCGGTGGCGTTGTCGGCCTGCAGCAGGGCGAATTCGGAGCCGGTGGCCGGCGAAATCTGCTGCACATGGCCGTACAGCTTCTGGTGGTTCAGCGCATCCACGGTGAAACTCACCGGCTGGCCGATGCGCACCGCGGCCATCTGGGTTTCCTTCATGTTGGCGATTACCCACAGGGTATCAGGCACCAGCGCCATCAGTTGCGCACCGGAATTCACGTAGGCCCCCAGGCGCGTGCCGATCTGCCCCAGCTGGCCATCACGTGGGGCGGTCACGCGGGTGTTGTCGAGGTCGATACGGGCGAGCTCGACGGCGGCCTTGGCATTTTCCACCGAGGCCTGCAACGCGGCCCGGTTGACCACCACGGTTTCCCGGTCCTGCCGGGCGATTTCCAGGGCAGCCTTGGCCTGAGCCAGGCTGGCGACAGCAGCCGCCTGGCTGGCACGGGCAAGGTCCAGCTCGCGGCGCGACACCGAACCGTCGCTGACCAGCGCCTGGTTACGGCTGAGGTCGGCCTTGGCCTTGGCCGCCTGGGCCGTTGCATCGCCGATGGCCGCCTGGCGCTGGGCAATGGTGGCTTCGGCGCTGTTGCGTTGCTGCAGGTTATTGGCCAGTGCCGCCTGCTGCTGTTGCAACTGGGCGATGGCCTGGGCCAGGCGTTGCTTATAGATGCGGTCGTCCAGTTGCACCAGCAGGTCGCCTGCCTTGACGAACTGGAAGTCATGCACCGGCACATCGACGATATAACCACTCAGTTGCGGGCCGATGATCGTCACCTGGCCGCGCACCAGTGCGTTTTCGGTGCTCTCGATGGCACTGCCGAACGGGGGCAGGCGCCAGGCGTAGAGCACCAGCAGGATGCCGGCCAGGGCCACACAGGCAAAACTGATCGACGACAGGATGCGCATCCGGCGCGAGCGTACCGGGCTGGTCGGTTCACTGGGCGGCGGCGTGCCCTCTGGAGTTTCAGCAAGGGCAGTGGTGGTGGTCGTGCGGGTTTCGTCGGTCATCAGGTAGGCGCGCCGCGGCTAGAGTCAGGGAAGGTGGCCTTGCGGGCCGTGTACCAGAGCCAGGTGCTGCGGATGCAGATCCAGATCATGGTCAGGATAGCGATGCTGCCGATCAGCATGAACACATCGTTGTAGGCCATCACGTTGGCCTCGCGGGTGGCCGCACTGGCCAGCACGCGCATGCCGGCCTCGCTGCGCAGCGCGGGGTCGGCAAGCAGGCCGGCATACCCGCCACCGCCGCTTTGCACCCGGGCGTTGACCAGGGGTTCGAGGTAGCTGAGGCGGTCCATCAGGTGGCTGGAGTGGAATTTCTCGCGCCAAGTCTGGAAGGTGCCGAGCAGCGCCGCGCCAATCAGGCCGCCGAGGTTGTTGCAGATGCCGAACAGCACCGAAAAGCTCACCAGGTTGCGCGGGTTGGCGCGCACATGGCTGATGCCCAGGGCCATCGACGGGCCCAGGAAGAACGTGCTGCCGAAGGCCAGCAGGAACTGGCTCAGGTACATCTGCGCCGGGCGCGTGAGGTTGCTTGAACTGCTGTCCATGAACGCCCCGGTGGCCATCGCCAGCAGCGACACCAGCAACGGGATCACCAGGTGCTTGGGGTCGATGGTCAGGGCGCTGGTTGCCAGGCCCGCCACTGCACCCAACAACATGATCGCGTACAGCGTGCGCATCTGCTCGCTGCCCATGTTCAACACTTGCAGAAAACCGACCGCGCCGGTGGACTGCTCCGAGGTGACCATGCGGATCAGAATCACGCACAGGGCCAGGCGGATGATCGTGCCGCTGCCCAGCCAGCGGGTCATCAGCAGCGGGTTCTGGCGATTGTGCTCGATGGCCAGCCCACTGAATATCAGGCCAATCGACGCGGCCAGTGCCACACCGATCCAGGGCGTTTCCAGCCACCAGTCAATGCGCCCCAGCGACAGCGCGGCGCAGAGCAGGGCGGTGCCGCTGGCCATCAGGGTGAAGGTGAGAAAATCCAGTGGCTCGAAGGTCTTGAAGCGGTCGCCCGGTGGCAACTTGAGCATCAGCACGCAGCCCAGTGCGGCCAACGCCAAGCCGAGTTCGAACAGGTATAGCCCGCGCCATTCGGCGATCTGCAGCAAGTCTTCAGAGAACAGCCGCGCCAGCGGCAAGGCCAATTGCGATGCGCCCAAGCCCAGCACCATGGCCTTGAGCCGCCACTGCGCGGGGAACGCCTGGATCATGTAGTACAGGCCCAGCGAACTCAGCGCGGCGCCAACCATGCCATGGGCGGCGCGCACGGCAATTGCCGAGTTGAGGTCATTGACGAACAGGTGGCCAAAGGTGACCAGCGCATAAAGCACCAGGAACACTTCGGTGAAGGCACGCAGGCCGAACTGCTGGCGAAACTTGACCAGCAGCAGGTTGATGGACACGTTGGTCATCACATAGGCGGCCGGCAGCCAGGCCATTTCGGCGCTGGTCGCCCCCAGCGCACCCTGCAGGAACACCAGGTTGGCTGTTACCAGCGCGTTACCCAACCCACCGGTGATCGCCACCAACAGGCCCACCAGGCCAAAGGCCAGGCGTTTGGCGGGCGAGTGCAAAGGCGTGGACGGCGATCCGGGCAGGCTGGGTTTTTCGTGGGGGAGCCACTGGCGGGGAGCGTATTTGTCCATGGGCAGACTTTACGTGAGGGGCTGGGGCATTAACACCGTCTGGGCTCAAGTTTGCCGTGCGGCGTGCGTCAGTTTTGCAGTGTTTCCGGGCTATTGAAGTTGCTCAAACGCGGATCATCCTCGGCACACACCAGCGCTTGCACAGCCCCTTTCAGCAGGGCCTTCTGCAAGCTTCGCTCATTGGCCGCCCACGCCTGCTCCAGCACCGGCAACACCTTGCGCGGCAGCACACTGAACATCGGCTGCCAGTAGCCTGCCTGGCGCACCATCGCCGCACTGTCGCCGGCCACCGCCAGCCGCAGCAGGTCCTCGATCAACGGCCGATCAATCAGCGGTGCATCGCAGGCCAGCACCACCACCCATGCGTGCCGCGCCGCCGCCAGGCCTGCGATCACCCCGGCCAACGGCCCAGGGAAATCGGGGGCTGCATCGCCCACCAACTGGTCAGCATAGGCTCGATAGGCGTCCTGGTTGCGGTTGCAGGAAATGATCAGGTCATCGCTCAGCGGGCGTACCACGCGTTGCACATGCGCCACCAATGGCTCGCCTTGCCAGGCCAGCAAGCCCTTGTCGCGGCCGCCCATGCGCTGGCCGCGGCCACCGGCGAGGATGAGAATGGAACAGGGGGGCAGGGCAGCAGGCATGAAAAAGGGTTCCGGGCAGTCAATGCCAGGAACCCTCCCATGTCATGCGGTGCTTGTCCAGTCAGCGTGCGTCAAGCGCTGGAGTCGCCTCGGCTTTAGCGCCGCGACCGCGCCCGGCCAGGCGCATCACCACGACGAAGAACACCGGCACGAACACCACCGCCAGGGTGGCGCTGAGCATGCCGCCGATCACACCCGTGCCAATCGCCTGCTGGCTGGCCGAGCTGGCGCCGGTGGCGATCGCCAGGGGCACCACGCCGAGGATGAATGCCAGCGAGGTCATCACAATCGGCCGCAGACGCAGGCGGGCGGCTTGTACCGCGGCATCGACGGCATCGACACCCTGGTCCACCAAACTCTTGGCGAACTCGATGATGAGGATCGCGTTCTTGGCCGACAGGCCGATCAGGGTGATCAGGCCGACCTTGAAGAACACGTCATTGGGCATGCCCCGCAGGGTGACTGCCAGCACCGCACCGAGTACCCCAAGCGGCACCACCAGCAGTACGGCGGTGGGGATCGACCAGCTCTCGTACAACGCAGCCAGGCACAGGAACACCACCAGCAGTGACAACGCCATCAGGATCGGCGCCTGGCTGCCGGACAGCCGCTCCTGCAGCGACAGGCCGGTCCATTCCAGGCCTGCGCCGGCAGGCAGTTGCGCCACCAGGCGCTCGACTTCGGCCATGGCTTCACCCGAGCTGTAGCCTGCCGCCGGTTCACCGGAGATCGACACCGCCGGGTAACCGTTGTAGCGGGTCAGCTGCACCGGGCCGCTGACCCACTTCGCCTGGACGAAGGCCGCCAGCGGCACCATCTTGCCACTGCTGTTGCGCACATGGATTTTCAGCAGGTCTTCGACCTGGCTACGCTGGTCGCCTTCGGCTTGCACCACCACCCGTTGCATACGGCCCTGGTTGGGGAAGTCGTTGACGTAGCTGGAGCCGACGGCGGTATCCAGCACCGCGCCGATGTCGGCGAACGACACCCCCAGGGCATTGGCCTGGCGACGGTCGATTTCCAGTTGCACCTGCGGGCTTTCGGCCAGCGACGCTTCGCGCACGTTGGTCAGCACCTTGCTTTTGCCTGCACCCGCCAGCAACGCATCGCGGGCGGCCATCAGCGCGGTGTGGCCCATGCCGCCACGGTCCTGCAGACGGAACTCAAAACCGGTCGACTCGCCCAGGCCATCGATGGGCGGTGGCAGCACGGCGTAGGCCACGGCGTCCTTGAGCTGAGTGAAGGCCATCGTGGCGCGGTCGGCAATCGACTGGGCGCTGTCATCGGCACCGCGCTCGGACCAATCCTTGAGCGTGGTGAACGCCAGTGCCGCGTTCTGCCCACTGCCAGAGAAGCTGAAGCCGAGGATCAGCGTGGTGTTGCCGACACCGGGTTCCTCTGCGTTGTGCGCTTCGATCTGCGCCGCTACTTGCTCGGTGCGCATGCGGCTGGCGCCTGGCGGCAGCTGGATGTCGGTGATGGTGTAGCCCTGGTCTTCGGTGGGCAAGAACGCCGTGGGCAGTTGGCTGAAGCCATAGCCCAGCACGGCCAGCAGCACGCCGTACACCAGCAGGTAGCGACCGCTGCGCTTGAGCGCTTGCACCACCCAGCGCTGATAGCCGTTGCTCATGCTGTCGAAGCGTCGGTTGAACCAGCCGAAGAAGCCCTTGCGCTCGTGGTGCTCGCCTTTGCCCAACGGTTTGAGCAAAGTCGCGCACAGTGCTGGGGTCAGGCTCAGGGCGAGAAACGCCGAGAACAGGATCGACACCGCCATGGACACCGAGAACTGCTGGTAGATCACGCCCACCGACCCTTTCATGAAGGCCATCGGCAGGAACACGGCCACCAGCACCAGGGTAATGCCGACAATCGCCCCGCTGATCTGGCCCATGGCCTTGCGCGTGGCTTCCTTGGGCGGCAGGCCTTCTTCGGCCATGATCCGCTCGACGTTTTCCACCACCACGATGGCGTCGTCGACCAGAATGCCGATGGCCAGGACCATACCGAACAGGGTCAGCACGTTGACCGAGAAGCCCATGGCCAGCATCACGGCGAAGGTGCCCATCAGCGCCACCGGCACTACCAGGGTCGGGATCAGCGTGTAGCGCAGGTTCTGCAGGAACAGGAACATCACCGCGAACACCAGCAGCATGGCTTCGAACAGCGTGTTGATCACCTGCTGGATCGACACTTTGACGAAGGGCGAGGTGTCATACGGGATGTCGTATTTGACGCCTTCCGGGAAGTAGCGCGACAACTCCTGCATCTTGGCCCGCACCAGGTCGGCGGTTTCCATGGCGTTGGCGCCGGGGGCCAGCTGTACGCTGAATGCGGTTGCGGGTTTGCCGTTAAGGCGCGTGCCGTACTGGTACTCCTGGGCGCCGATCTCGACCCGGGCGACATCGCCGACGGTCACCGTGGAGCCGTCCGCGTTGGCGCGCAGGACAATGGCCGCGAACTCCTCTGGCGTGCTCAGCTGGCCCTTGACCAGCACGTTGGCGGTGATTTCCTGGGTGCCGCGGGCGGGCAGGTCACCAATACTGCCTGGGGCGACCTGGGCGTTTTGCGCGGCGATGGCATCAGCCACATCGTTAGGCGTGAGGTTGAAACCGATTAGCTTGCTCGGGTCGATCCAGATCCGCATGGCACGCTCAGAACCATACAGCTGAGCCTTGCCGACGCCCTTCAGGCGGCGGATCTCGTTCATCACGTTGCGCGCGAGAATATCCGACAGAGCGGTTTCGTCGAGCTTGCCGTCCTCCGAAGTCAGGGTGGCCAGCAGCAGGAAGCCGGTGGACACCTTCTCCACCTGCAGGCCTTGCTGGGTCACGGGGCGAGGCAGGCGTGACTCGACCACCTTGAGGCGGTTCTGCACATCGACCTGGGCCAGGTCCGGGTGCGTGCCAGGTTCGAAGGTGGCGGTGATGGTGGCGCTGCCCAGGCTGCTTTGCGACTCGAAATACAGCAGATTGTCGGCGCCGTTGAGTTCCTGCTCGATCAGGCTGACCACGCTCTCGTCCATGGTCGCCGCTGAGGCGCCTGGGTACACGGCGTAGATTTCCACTTGCGGCGGGGCCACGTTGGGGTACTGGGCCACCGGCAATTGCGGAATGGCCAAGGCGCCAGCGAGCAGGATGAACAGCGCGACCACCCAAGCGAACACGGGGCGGTCAATGAAAAAGTGCGGCATCAATCAGCCCCTCACTGGCGGTTGTGCTGTGCGATCGGCGGCGCGCCGGGCGCTGTGCCCTGGCTCGCTTCGACCTGCACCTGGTCGCCGGCCTTGACGTGTTGCAGGCCTTCGATAACCACTTGTTCACCGGGCGCCAGGCCTTCGCTGACCACCCAGCGGTCGCCCTGGGCGCTGCCCAGCACGACCTGGCGGTCGCTGACGCGGGCCTGCGGGTCGACCACCAGCACTTTCGGCACACCGGCGCTGTCGCGCAGGATGGCGCGCTGCGGCACGCTGAGGCCTTTGGGTTGCACCGCTTGTTCCAGGCGCACGCGCACGTAGCTGCCCGGCAGCAGGTCGAGGTCCGGGTTGGGGAACTCGCTGCGCAGTGTGATCTGGTTGGTGCTCGGGTCGACGCTGATGTCAGAGAACAGCAGCTTGCCGGGCAGCGGGTAGGCGCTGCCGTCGTCCTGAATCAGCGTGGCGCGAGCCTGGCCGTCGCCGACCTGTTGCAGCTCGCCGGCTCGCAGGGCACGGCGCAGGGCGTTGAGCTCGCGGGTCGACTGGGTAACGTCGGCATGAATCGGGTCCAGTTGCTGGATGGTGGCCAGGGGTGTGGTCTCGTTCTGCCCGACCAGCGCACCCTCAGTCACCAGTGCTCGGCCGATGCGTCCGGAAATCGGCGCGGTCACCGTGGCATACCCCAGGTTAAGGCGCGCGCGCTCCAGGGCGGCCTTGGCCTCGGCAACTTCGGCGTCAGCCTGCAGGAAGCTGGCCCGAGCATTGTCGTACTCCTGGCGGCTCACGGCCTTGTCGTCGACCAGCTCGCGGTAGCGTTGCTCTTGCAGGCGCGCTTGATACAGGTTGGCCTGGGCCTTGGCCAGGGTGGCGCGGGCGCTGTCGTGGTCGGCCTTGAACGGCGCCGGGTCGATGAGGAACAGCACGTCGCCTTGCTTGACGTCGCTGCCCTCGCGGTAGACCCGCTTGAGCACCACGCCAGCTACACGTGCGCGCACCTCCGCAGTCCGCGGTGCCAGGATACGGCCGCTGAGTTCGCTGCTGATGGCCAGCGGCTGCAGTTGCAGGGTTTCGACGCGCACCTGCGGGGTGGGCTCTTTTTCGTCCTGCTCGGCGCTGTCGCCACAGCCGGCCAGGGATATGCTCAGAAACGCCAGAAGCGCCACGGGGCGCAGGCGAGGGGGGAGGCTAGTAGGCATACGGATCTTCCGATGATGACGCGGTGTATGCTACGGCAGGCGTTCCCTTGGTGGCTGTTAATACCTGTAGGGCGAGTGTGAAAAAGTGTGAAGAAGCGTCCTGCCTCGGCGCAGGATTCTATATCCTGCCTGGACTTCCTCTTGTGTCAAAGCGCTTATGCCAAACCTTTTATTGGTCGAAGACGACAGTGCCTTGTCCGAACTGATCGCCAGCTACCTGCAACGCAATGATTTCCATGTCCAGGTGATCGCCCGCGGCGACCACGTGCTGGACGCGTTTCGCCGGCAAAAGCCTGACCTGGTGATCCTCGACCTGATGCTGCCTGGCATCGATGGCCTGCAACTGTGCCGCTTGCTGCGCCAGGAATCGCAGAGCTTGCCGATCCTTATGCTGACCGCCCGTGACGACAGCCACGATCAGGTGCTGGGCCTGGAAATGGGCGCTGACGATTACGTGACCAAGCCCTGCGAGCCCCGTGTGCTGCTGGCCCGTGTGCGCACGTTGTTGCGCCGCAGCAGCGTCAATGAGCCGCGCCTGGACAGCGATTTGATCCAGATCGGCGGCCTGCGCATCGACCTGGCCGAGCGCACCGTCAGCTGGCGCGGCGAAGAGGTGGAACTGTCCAGCGGCGAGTACAACTTGCTGGTGGTGCTGGCGCGCAACGCGGGCGAAGTGCTGAACCGCGACCGCATTCTGCAGCAACTGCGCGGCATCGAGTTCAACGGCACCGACCGTTCGGTGGACGTCGCCATCTCCAAGCTGCGCCGCAAGTTCGACGACAGTGCTGGCGAGGCGCGCAAGATCAAGACCGTGTGGGGCAAAGGCTACCTGTTCAGCCGTGTCGAGTGGGAGTGCTGACCGAGCATGCTGAAGATCCTGGTGCGCCTGTACCTGCTGATCATCGTCGCCTACGCCGGTGCGCTGCTGTTCATCCCTGACTCCATCGTCGGCCTGTTCCATGAACGCTTCATGGCGTACAACCTGGACCAGACTAAAGGCGTGCAGTCGCTGATCGTCCGCCAGTTCTACCAGGCCCCGCAAGAGCAGTGGCCAGCGGTGGAGCGAGACCTGGCCGATGCCTTCGCACCGCTTGAGGTCAAGCTGCTGCGCATGGACCAGGCCGACCTCAGCGCGGATGAACGGGCCCGGCTGGAACATGGCTTGTACGCCGTGCGCATCGCAGACTGGGGTTATTACGAGACGGTGCTGGCACCGCTCGACAAGGACTGGCTGGTGCGCCTGCATGCGCCGCCTGATCCACTGGACATCAACGTGCTGTCCTGGGGCGTGACGGTGTTGATCGGTGCAGCCATGCTTGGCTGCCTGCTGCTGTGGGTGTGGCCGCACTGGCGTGACCTGGAGCGGCTCAAGGAAACCGCCCGACGCCTGGGGCAGGGGCAGATGGCCGAGCGTACGCACATCTCGTCGCATTCCAACATCGGTGAACTGGCCGGGGTGTTCGACACCATGGCCAGCGACCTGGAACGCCATGTCAACCAGCAGCGCGAGCTGCTCAATGCCGTGTCCCACGAGCTGCGCACCCCGCTGACCCGCCTGGACTTCGGCCTGGTGCTGCTGTTCGACGAAGTGCCGGCTGCCAGCCGCAAGCGGCTATTGGAGCTGGTCGGCCATGTGCGTGAACTGGATGAGCTGGTGTTGGAGCTGTTGTCCTACAGCCGTTTGTACAACGCCGACCAGGCGCGTGAGCGGGTCGAGGTATCGCTGCTGGAGCTGGTAGACAGCGTGCTGGGCAGTTTTGCCGAAGAGCTCGACAGCCGTGGTATCCAATGGGAAGTGCGGGCCGAGCGTGAACTGCCACGCTTTGTGCTCGACCCCCGGTTGACCGCGCGGGCCGTACAGAACCTAGTGCGCAACGCCATGCGTTATTGCGACGAAAGCCTGCTGCTGAGGTTGCGGCTCGAGGATGACGGTGCCTGCCTGCTGACGGTCGAGGATGACGGGATTGGTATCCCGGTCGAGGAGCGTGAGCGGATTTTCCAACCGTTCTACCGGTTGGACCGTAGCCGTGATCGCAATACCGGCGGGTTTGGCTTGGGGCTTGCAATCAGTCGACGCGCCATCGAAGGGCAGGGGGGTACACTGACGGTGGCGCAATCGGCGCTGGGCGGGGCGCAGTTCAGGATTCGTTTGCCTGCGGGTAGTTAAGCTAGCTGCGTCCGCCCTGTAGTGAAACCCACGATTACCTATGTGCATCCCAAAGGCTAATCTATTGCCTGTAGTACGGAATCTACACGGGTTATGAAATCAGGGTATGGTCTCCCACTGCTGGTTCGTGTTGGAACGGCAGAAGTCCATTGTTGGCGTATTGTTACCCTCTTCGGCAGTCAGGCAAGCGGACAGCAGTAAGTCTGAATAAATAATTTGACCTGCAGTTCGGTACCACCCAGTTTTATCCTGACGTGCTTCTGCCGCGGTGGCAGGGCAATTGGCAAAGTCTGGGCGGCGGTTATTCATTTCAAATTTCAGGCACGGTTTCCAGCCTTCGCCTGTGGCGAAATAATTCCGAATAGTCGTGTAAATACCCACCGTTTGATACTCCCAATAGCGCTGCTGCGTTTGTGCTTCACCTGGGTCATCTTCACACTTCACAAATGCGATGCCGTCTCTTGTTTGGGCCAAGCACGCTGGAAGATTCGCGTTCTTACGTTGCACACTCCTGATTTTCTTGAACGTCGGAGGCACTGGCAGGAGGGGATAGATATTGGCTATTTGATCCCGCGTTTCGTTCAAGCGCCGTGTAGCGTGCCCAGCGGCTGGGTCTCCCAATGGAATTCCCATAAGAGACCTCATGGGGTCCGAGAATTCGGGGATTGGCGCGCATGGGCTGGTTCGAGCACATCCATAACCCATTATCGTATGGAAGCCTGGGTACATATCGTGCGTCCATCCGCGAGCGTAATTGGGGTTCACCGCGCCGGGATCCGAATACCGATCATGGTGGATACCCAGATTGTGCCCAAGTTCATGCGTCAGACTATAAAGTTGTGAAATGATGGCGGTGACAGCATTGCTTTTTCCTGGGAGGATAACCCCTATTCCGCTGGAGCCTGGCTCATACTTGGCAGAGTACACGACAACCAGATCTGCACGTAGCGCATTACGCTCCTTTAGTATGTCAGCAGAAGTGGGCGTACCTGTTGTCAGTTCGCTAAATTGCTGGCCTAGTGCTTTTCCGCCTTCATCGTAGTTGGCATCATAAAAGCCCACCAAGCGGAAAGTAATGGGCGTCTGGCTGGCCTGCATGGACTGATTAGCGTCATTCAATGCTTGCGTCAGTTCAGCGCGGTTATTCGGCTTCTTGGCCCTTAGCTGATTTGTCGTGACGAACATCACGTCGATTTCACTGTAGGGGGTTGTCGCTGCCTTGGCTTTGCTTGACGCTGTCGCCCCCGGCAGCAGCGGCTTTGCATCCGTTAGGTCGTTAGACTCATCAACCTTGATCAACACATGTTGTCCCGTGCTTACAGAGTCGATTCGATAAGGCTGGCCGTCGACCAATACCCTGCCCACCAGTTTCTCTCCAACACGAACGAGTGACAGGGCGTAGAGCGGATCGTAGTCGATCTCTCCTGGAACCGATGGGTGCGCCTGCTTCCAGGCCGAGGGCACGTAACCTATCCACCCATCAAAGCCAGGGGTGATTGTACTGAAACGGCGCAATTGGAATAGAGCTGTTTTACCACTCGGTAGCGTTACCGCAAGCGCGTGATGAGTATTGCTGACGACCTCCAGGTCGGCCTTGATCAAGGTGATTTCCTGATTTTCAGGATCCGCCAGTAACGATGCCAAGTACCCGGTCGCGTTTTTCTTCAATGTCGCGCGGTCTGGTGTTGGCTCAAGCGTAAAGAGCTGTGTTGCAGTACTTGTGTTTTCGCGCTTAGTTGGTGTAACCGACGAACAGGCTGCGAGCAATGCGCACCCTGCAATAACCAGCCATGCTTTGTTGATGATCGTTTTCACATGTCCTGCTCCTATGGAAGTCCTTAGCCCATAGCAGAGCAATTTGTGCATTGATCTGTCGCCTAGCAGTAGTGCTAGGTAAACGCAGTTGATAATGAGGCCGCTCTGTGCGTAGCACAAACCGATCCTTGCCACTGCGCTTAGCCTTATACAGCGCCTGGTCGGCCTTGACCGGCATCATGGTCAGGGTCTCTGCGTTGTCCACCCGGGCAGGTTGCCCTTATTGAAATTGTCGGTGTCGATCTGCCCCAGTGCCGGTTTGCCCGCGCACGCGGCACTGGTACTCTTGTGGGCCAAATCGTGTCGTTTGGCAGATCGTTTTTCAGGGAGTTGAACATGCAAGGCAAGGCCCGCAAGATCGTCCAGGCCATTCTTTACGAAGCCATCGCTGTTGCCTGCGTGGCACCCGCGCTGGAACTGGCGTTTGGCGCCGGGATGGCTCAATCGGCGGTGTTGTCCGTCCTTATGTCAGGGATCGCCATGAGCTGGAACATGGCATTCAACTGGGGCTTCGAGCGTTGGGAGGCGCGTCAGCCGCAACGCGAACGTACCTTCATGCGCCGGGTCTTGCATGCCTTGGGCTTTGAAGGCGGGCTGGTAGTGATTTTGTTGCCGCTGGTGGCGTGGTGGCTCGATGTCAGCCTGTGGGCGGCCTTCTTGACCAACCTGGCGCTGTTCGTGTTCTTCTTCGTGTATGCGTTCGTTTTCCAGTGGGGGTTCGACAAGGTGTTCGATGTACCGCTTTCGGCGCAGCAGGCAAAGTGTTGACTTGCTGCCCTGCGGCGGGATAAGTTCCTACCCCATGAACACCTTCTCGCACGTGAACGCCATTATTATTACCGCCATTATCAGTTTGGCGGGCTAGCGCGTACGTGCACCTAACCCGCCCTGGAGGCGGGTTTTTACTCTCTGACTCCTGGGCAACGTGAAAATAGCCAAGGAGTCATCGATGACCAGCTTCAGCGCCAACCTGCGTACCCCTGTCACGCCACAGCAACTGCTGTCGGAACAGGTACGGCGTATTCTCGCTGCACCCGTGTACGACCTGGCCATCGAAACGCCGCTGCAGGCAGCGCCAGCACTGTCCGCTAGCCTGGGCAACCAAGTGTTGCTCAAGCGTGAAGACCTGCAACCCACCTTCTCGTTCAAGATCCGCGGTGCCTACACCCGCCTGTCACGGCTGACCCCCGCCCAGCGCGAGCGCGGGGTGATCACCGCGTCGGCCGGCAACCATGCCCAAGGCGTGGCGCTGGCGGCTTCGCACCTGGGGCTGAAAGCCACCATCGTCATGCCAACCACCACGCCCTCGTTGAAAGTGGAAGGGGTGCGCTCGCGCGGTGGCCATGTGGTGCTGCACGGTGAGAGCTTCCCCCATGCACTGGCCCACGCCCTGCAATTGGCCGACAGCGAAGGTGCTACCTTCGTGCCGCCGTTCGATGACCCGGACGTGATCGCCGGCCAAGGCACCGTGGCCATGGAGATCCTGCGCCAGCGCCCAGGTGCACTGGATGCGATCTTCGTCCCGGTGGGCGGTGGTGGGTTGGTGGCGGGCATTGCGGCCTACGTAAAATACCTGCGGCCCGAGGTCAAGGTGATCGGCGTCGAGCCGGAAGACTCCAACTGCCTGCAGGCTGCCTTGGCCGCGGGCGAGCGAGTGATCCTGCCGCAAGTCGGCACCTTTGCCGATGGCGTGGCGGTTGCGCAGGTGGGGGCGCACTGCTTCGAGCTGTGCCGGCACTTCGTCGATGAAGTGATCACCGTCAACAGCGACGAACTGTGCGCAGCCATCAAGGACATCTACGACGACACCCGCTCGATCACTGAACCTTCCGGTGCCCTGGCCGTGGCCGGCATCAAGAAATACGTGGCCCGCGAAGGCGTGCAGGGCCAAACCCTGGTGGCGATCGACTCCGGGGCCAACGTCAATTTCGACCGCCTGCGCCATGTGGCGGAGCGGGCCGAGCTGGGTGAGCAGCGCGAGGCGATCATCGCCGTGACCATCCCTGAGCAGCCAGGTAGTTTCCGCGCATTTTGCCAGGCACTGGGTAAACGCCAGATCACCGAGTTCAACTACCGCTATTACCCGGGCAAGGAAGCGCGTTTGTTTGTCGGGGTGCAGACGCACCCGCTGCACGACCCTCGGGAAAACCTGCTGACCAACCTCGCCGAGCAGGGTTACAGCGTACTCGATCTGACCGACAACGAACTGGCCAAGCTGCATGTGCGCCACACTGTGGGTGGGCATGCTGCGCCGGGGGCGGATGAGCGTGTGCTGCGCTTTGAATTCCCGGAGCGGCCAGGGGCACTGTTGGGCTTTCTGGAGCGGTTGGGCAAGCGCTGGAACATCAGCCTGTTCCATTACCGTAACCATGGTGCAGCGGAGGCGCGGGTATTTGCTGCGCTGGAAGTGCCAGGGGATGAGCTGGCGACGTTGCCGCAGACGCTGGATGAGATGGGCTACCGTTATTGGGATGAGACCGAAAACCCAGCGTACAAGCTGTTTCTGGGTTGATCTGTAGGAGCAGCCTTGTGCTGCGAAGAGGCCGGCGACAGCACCCTGATCTTGGTTATGTTCACTGGCCTCTTCGCAGCGTAAGGCTGCTCCTACAGGTTGCGCGTAGCGCTGGGGTGCTTAGCGCTCACGCATAAAGAAGCCCGCCACATACTTGCGGAAGGTTTCCAGGCTCTTGAAGTCGGCATAGCGCTTGAAGTTCTCGGCATCCGGCTCCGGGCCAATCGGCTGCTCCAGCAGCGACACCGAAAGCACCCGGTCCTGATCAGAGGTCAGCACCAGCTCATCCATCACCTGCCCGCCGATCACCGGTCGACGCATCTGGACCTTCACGCCTTTGCTGGCCATCCAGTCGATCAGCGACACCAACGCCTTGAGTGGCTCACGCTCTTCGTCGCGGTACACCGGGAACAGGTGGGCGCGTGACAGCACGGGCACGCTGGCGACATGGATCAGTTCGTAAAAGTGGCTGCCAGCACTAGCAGGCGAATACAGCGCCAACGCCAAGAGCGGCCCGGCTGCACGGCTGCCTCCCCAATACAGGTGGTGGCCCTGGAAGTCGAACCCGTCCTCGCTGCGGCTATTGAACAGCTTGCGCCCTTTGATCTGGTCGACGCAGTCCAGCATCAGGCCATGCCGACGATGATTGCCGAACACCGTCGCCTCGCGCAGGCGGGCCTTGAGCATCATCATGTGCTTCATGTCCAGCCGGGTTTCCAGGTAGTTGCTGGCCGGTACCCGCTCCAGCAACGGGTAGCGGCTGGCGACGCTGCGCAGCTCGGCAAACTGCCCGGTGAGGTCTTTTTTCAGGTGGGTGGCGTAGAGGTTCAAGCCACTGATCTCGATCCAGGTCAGTAGCAGCGACAACAGCCGTTGTTGTTCGCGCCGGTCAGTGCCCTCACTGCCACTGCTGTCCTGGGCCGGGCGAAAGTCACCGATAAGTCGCAATGGCGTATCGGGTGGCAGCCAGGCCGCAGGGGGGGCGGGGTCGTCTTCGCGCTCTGCGGCTTCACGCTCGTCCTTGGTGAACGGGCAGCCAGGCGCATGCTCGGCAGTGCCTGGGTTGTTTTTCAGGAACAGCGTGCCGGTGTTGCCGTTGAGGGTCACGTTCAGCACCGGCAGCGCGTCCTTGCGGCAGTCGCAGGCCAGCCATTGGTTGGCGTTACGCACCTTCATCAGCAACTGGTTGGCCTGCAGCAGGCGAGGGCCAGCGAGCGTGCCTGTGTTGAAACCGACCAGGAGCTCTTCTTCAGCGGGGGTCAGGCTGCGGACCTGCGCGGCGGTCTTATCGATGATTCGCATTAAGGGGCAGCTCCAAGCTACGAGCCTCAAGCTTCAAGCAAAGTTGAGCCGCTTTCAACCAGTTGAGTCATGTTTGCTAGCCTGGCTGGCGTTGCGGTGGATCTTCCTTTGGCCGGAGTGCCTCGCAACAAGCCAGTAGCAGTTCAGTGCCGCTTAGCTTCAGATTTGGGTACTGTCAATTCTACGAGTTGAAGATGAGCGGGTGACGCTTCAGCATGCGGCCTAAGCAAAGGAGCTAATCGGAGACGTTTGCGATGTTCCGATTTGACGATAAACGAACGCTATGATGGGCGCATGGCCAAATGAAAAGAACAGCAATACTTGCTTACGGGGGGATTTGGCCATCTGTAAATCTTTTACAGGCTTACAACGGTGAACGCTCGGACCGGGTGACGGAACGTTATCCACTGGGCAACGGCTACCGAAACTACAGCCCTCAGATTATGCGGTTTACAAGCCCCGACGGGCTTAGCCCTTTTGGCAAAGGGGGGAGGAATGCATGCATACCGCCAGAAAGACCCAATGAACAGCGTTGATCCGTCGGGACACTTCATCGTGGCCTGTTCGCCTGTATCCGGTGAGGGCAAAAGGCCCTCCGCCGGATGTTTCCCGCAGGCGCATCACAAGGCCGAGGCGCGCCCAATTAGAGCGGGTACAAAACGCGCCGCTCAGTTACCACTGAACATCTGCGCGGCGCGGGCGCGAATCTCGTCAGGGCTGAGGTCTTCCTTGTGGGTCGAGACGAACCAGATATTGCCGAACGGGTCCTTGAGGGTGCCGCTGCGGTCGCCATAGAACTGGTCCGTCACTTCGCGCAGCTGGGTGGCGCCGCATGCCAGGGCCTGGGCATAGACCTTGTCGCAGTCTTCGACATACAAGTGCAGGCCTACAGCCGCGCCCGCGAGTTTCTGGCTGGCGGTCAGGCCACCTTCCATGTCGCAGGGGTCGCCGAGCATCAGCGACGAATCGCCGATTTTCAATTCAGCATGCCCCACGCGACCGCCCGGGGCGTCGAGGCGGAACATCTCGACCGCGCCAAAGGCTTTCTTGTAGAACTCGATGGCCTTGGCGGCGTCGTTGATGCCCAAGTAGGGGGTGATGCTGTGCTGGCCTTCGGGGATGGGTTTGGCTGCCATGTTCGCTCTCCTTTGAAACGGGCGCCGGTTGGCGCCCTTTTGCTTAGAGTCGTTTGCACAGATGGAAAATCGACAGCGGCGCTAGACCGATTTTCTATAACGGCGGCCGTTAGAAGATGTAATCGGTGGTCAGGAAACTCGATTGGCGATTGCGGATGATCTCGCTGATCAGCGTTTTGTTGGCCTCCTGGAACTTGGTCGCCACCAACGTACGGATCGAGAACACGCGCAGGGCGTCATGCACCGACAAGGTGCCTTCGGCACTGTTCTTGCGGCCGTTGAATGGGTAGGTGTCTGGCCCGCGCTGGCACTGTGCGTTGATATTGATACGGCCGACCTGGTTGGCAAAGGTGTCCACCAGGCTGCCGATGGTCGCTGGGTCGTTGCCGAACAGGCTCAGTTGCTGGCCGTAGTCGGAGTCGAGCACGTAGTCAATGACGGTTTCCAGGTCGCGATAGGGCACCACTGGCACCACTGGGCCGAACTGCTCCTCGTGGTACACGCGCATGTCATGGCTCACCGGGTACAGCAGGGCGGGGTAGAAGAACGAACCGCGGCTTTGCCCACCGCCCTCGTTGATGACCCGAGCGCCCTTGGCCGTGGCATCGGCTACTAGGCCATCGAGGTAGTCGACCTTGCCCGGTTCCGGCAATGGCGTTAGCGCCACACCGGGTTCCCATGGCATGCCAGGTTTGAGCGCGGCCAGTTTGCGCTGGAACTTTTCCAGGAAGCCGTCGACCACGTCTTCGTGGACGAACAGTACCTTCAGCGCCGTGCAGCGCTGGCCGTTGAATGACAGCGCACCCGTCACGGCCTCTTCGACCGCGTTGTCCAGGTCGACCTGGGGTAGCACGATGCCGGGGTTCTTGGCGTCCAGGCCCAAGGCTGCGCGTAAGCGGTGCGGGCGCGGGTGCAGTTTTTTCAGGTCGCTGGCGGCCTTGTGGGTGCCGATGAAGGCGAACACATCGACCAGGCCGCTGGCCATCAGCGCGCTGACGGTTTCGCGGCCGCGGCCATAAATGACGTTGATCACCCCCGGTGGGAAGCTGTCGCGGAAGGCTTCGAGCAACGGGCGGATCAGTAATACGCCAAACTTGGCCGGCTTGAACACCACGGTGTTGCCCATGATCAGCGCCGGGATCAACGTGGTGAACGTTTCGTTCAGGGGGTAGTTGTAGGGCCCCATACACAATGCAACGCCCAGCGGGGCACGTCGGATCTGGCCGAGGGTGCCCTGTTCAAGCTCGAAGCGGCTGGAGCGGCGATCGAGGTCCTTGAGCGCATTGATGGTGTCGACGATGTAATCGCAGGTGCGGTCGAACTCTTTTTCCGAATCCTTGAGGTTCTTGCCGATCTCCCACATCAGCAACTTGACCACGGCCTGGCGCTGCTCACGCATGCGCGCCAGGAAGCGTTCGACGTGCTGTATGCGTTCGGCAACGCGCATCGTCGGCCAGGCGCCACGGCCCTTGTCGTAGGCCTGCACGGCAGCGTCGAGCGCGGTGAGGGCGGTGTCGGCGTCAAGCAGCGGGGCACTGCCGAGAATGACCTGGCGCTCGCCGTCGGCTTCCTTCAGCCAGACCGGGCTGCGCACCGTGGCCAGAGGGCCGTCCCAGCGCCTGAGCTGGCCGTTCACCAAATAGTCGCGTTGTTCCAGGGGGGCTTCCAGGCGCCAGGTGTCGGGGATGTTCTCGGCGGTCGGGAAAAGTGAATCGAGCAGACGGTCCATGGGTACTGCACCTCACATATCTGAGCGGAGTTCGTGCCAGGTGAAACGCTTCAGCTTCGAGCATGCACCGGTCACAGGAAAAACACCAGTCTGGCTCAATATTGCCTGCACTGCGCCGATGCAAAACTGGGCGGCCGATGCCGGCCGCCGAGTTGCAAGGCTGGCTAGCGCATCCGCGTAGGCAGCGCCTGTCACCTGGGTAACAGGCGATTTTTCGCCGCTCGCTACAGGGGAAGGCGGAACAGATTATAGGGCGGGTGCGTCAACCACGCCTGGCGTAGCACCAGGTCAGCATCGATGGCTGCCAGGCGCCGCCAGAACTCCGTGCGGGCTTGTTGCGGGCGGGTTATGAAAAAATCGTTTTCAAGCAACGGCCTGAGGTCGCGGCGGTACTGAAGTGGCAAGCGCTGCCACAGCGCGGCCTGTTCCGGGCCCGTCCCCTCGAAGAACTCTGCATAGTCCCCCTCACACACCAGCAAATCGACTTCATGGGCGGCATTGTAAGCATCGACCTGGGCAAGCATGCCTTCGCTCAGCCACTCGCTTTCCAGGCACAGGGCTTCGGCGGACGGGCCGGGGAGGTTGAAGCCCGCTGGCAACCGCTGAAACTGGTTGCCAGACAGGTCCAGGACGAGAGGCTCGGCAACGACGTTCAGGCCTAGGGGCAGCTCGGACAGGCCACACTCGGACAGAAACAGGGTTTTCAAGTGGTCAAGCCCGTTCAGGTCTGGCGCCTCCAGCAGCGGGTTGCCCGACAGGTCCAGCACGATAAGCCCGGCACACCGGTTCAGCGCTACCTGGTTGCGGTTATCCCAAGTGATGCGGTTGTTGTCCAGATCAAGCCAGGTCAATCGATCGGGGTTGGTCACACGGGGCAGGGCGTCGAAACGGCAATTGGACAACAACAAGCGTTTCAGTTTGGGGAAGCGCTCCAAGAATTCGGCAGGGAGCTGGCTGAGTGCTGGGTTGCTGTGCAGCGATACATGCTCCACATGGGTGAAGTCATCCGGCAGGGCCAGGCTGGCCAGGTCCTGGTTTTCCAGTTCGAGGCCGGAAAGGTCGAGGCTGGCAATCCGCCCCCCGCCTGCAAGTGGCACGCTCGACAGGCGTCGCCAAGCGTTGATGATTGGGCGGATCGCCCGCTGGCGTTGGTGCAGGCGCTGGGGGTCGGGGCGGGCCCATTGCTGCAGGTTGCGGCGCAGCGTATCCAGGCGTTGTTGCAGGTCGCGCAGCCTTTGTGTCGGTGAGCGAAGGTCATTGTCTTCAGGGTCGTTGCCAAGTACATCCTCGATCTCCGAATCAGTGGCATCGGGGTACAGGCGGCGATAGGCGCCGGCCAGTGAACCTGTGTGGCGTGGGTGCGGGGGTTGCGGGTCGAGTGGGCGACCTCCACGCAGTTGGACTGGGCGAGCGCGACGCCTGGCGCGAGGCCCCCACAGCCGTTGTGCAAGGTCATCTCGGTTGTCGTTGACCCAAGCCAGGACGCGCTGGCGTAACGTACGCCCGTCGGCCTGGAGGATCGCTAGCGCGTTGCGCTGGACTTGCGGCAGTGCCTGCTCTACAGCGCGGCACAGGTCCATGTCGCGCGTGGCGGGGGCAGGGCGTTGCCCCAGGTCAGCTTCATAGCCTTCTGCACTTTTGATCACCCGGCAGACGCGGCCTGCTGAGTTGCTGCCGATATGTTCAAGCAGAGGGCCTTCGGGGCTACCCGCACGTAGCTCCAGGCGCACATCGCGCGGCCAGTCGGGCAAGCCATCGAGGGCACTGAACAGCAGGCGTTCGCTATCGGCATCGGCCCGAGCGGGAACGAGCACGCCTTCCACGGCACGTACCAGAGGCAGTTCGCTGTGCGTGTGTTCAACTTGCTGACGTAGCCAGGCAGGTAACACCGCGTCGTTTTCCCAGGCGAGGGATTGCGCGGCGCTCAGTGGCGCCA
This sequence comes from Pseudomonas sp. SWRI50, assembly GCF_014269095.1. NCBI lineage: Bacteria > Pseudomonadati > Pseudomonadota > Gammaproteobacteria > Pseudomonadales > Pseudomonadaceae > Pseudomonas > Pseudomonas sp. SWRI50. Next base: position 313,409 of record NZ_JABWRW010000002.1, read on the forward strand.
GTAGACGCCTGCCGAGTACAGCCGACAGGCGAGGGTAGGCTTCCAGCAACGTGCGTGTTGCCGGTTCGATGGGCGCATCGCCGTTATACAACCGTTCGAACAGGTTGCCCGGCGCGTCGCTGCCCAGCGCAACCACCTTCTCTTGCGCGGCCATACGTTGCAGGGTGTCGAGCAGCAAAGCCGGTGGCGGCTGCCCTTCGAGGTGCACGCGGCGCAGGTACGCGGCATCGGTCCCACAAATGCGGCCAGCCAGCTCAAGTTGTTCGGGTGTGAACGCGGCGTAGCTTTCCCCCAAACGGCGAGCCAGTATTGCGAAGGACCACTGTGATGGCTGTTCATGGCTGGCGCGCCAGGCACCCTGTTGATTGTGTTCCAGAGGTGGCTGCCAAGCGTCCTGCGCGTGTGGGTGCACAAGCCGCCACTGCTGTGTCTGCGTGTCCAGGCGCTGCTCGTAGAGGTGGCCATCCATGCGAATGAAATACCGGCCATCGTGCAGGTACTGGCCTTGAGCATTGGCGTGCAGGTTTTCCGGCAATGCCTGGCTACTGCGGTAGGGCCTGAGATCTGGCTGCCAGAGCCGGTAGCGCCCATCGGGCTTGCGAACTTCCTGCAGGCTTTCCAGCAGTGGGCTTTTGAACAACTTCGGCACCACGTGGCCAGCGACTACCAGGCCCCCGATCATGGCCAGGTTCAGGCCGACCGCCTCCAAGTGACGCAACGCCAGGTGGCGGTCACCCTGATGCCAGGCCTCATAGCCTTCGTACACTTCGCCAAGCAGTTGGCATGCCGTCACCGCCAGCATCAGCGTGCCCACGGCGGGGATGAAGAAGCCGGCCAGGTTGAGCGCGTCCATGCCGAGGTCTTCCCACGCTTGCAGGCGGTTTGCCCGGGCCGTAGCGTCGGCTTCGGCAGTCGGCACCGCCAGCTGGCGAGCTTCGCGTTTGAGGCGGTCAAGGTGCAGCGCCTGATAATAAGCAAAGGGTTCCTCGGTGATTGCCAGCCGAGTGGGGCGCAAATCCGCCTCAGGGGCCCGCTGCCATGCCTTGTCGTCGTCAGAAGCGCCTGAGGCGTCAAGGTTTTGGTGCAGCAAGTCGAGAAAGTGCTGCTGCTGACCCTGCTCCACGTACGCCATGAACGTCTGCCGGTCGGTGGGTTCCAGCAGCAGGGCCGCCAGTGCCTCGTGTACAGCCTCAAGGTCGGCGCATTGACGCAGGGCCTGGTCGTGGCCTGGCAAATAGAGCAGCAGCCCGGTGATGCCGGTGTCGATCAGCATCACCTCATGCAAGGTGATACCGAACAGTGCCAGTTGCCAGCAAGGCATCTCGTTGCCCTGCAGAAACAGGTCGACTTGGTCGCGCGCGGTGCCGGTGAGCACATGCCGTAGGTAAGCCAGGTCGGCCGCCAGGCGCAGCCTGTCCTTGTACACGGCCATGGCCTGCTCGCGTACAGGGGGCTTGGCGAAATGCTGCTCCAGATGGTCTTGGTACTGCTGCCCCAAGTCCAGCGAACGGCACAGCGTGGCAAAGGCAGCGGGTGTCAGCGGTAGTCGCTCCACTTCGTACCGTTCCGAGACCAGAGGAAAATGCGCCGGAGATGTTTGCGGGCCCAGTACCACAGTGCCTTGTAACTGGACGGTTGTGACTTGGATGTCGGGGCTCAGGGCAATGGCGCTTTGGGCGCTGAAGTGTTCGTCATCGGCGAAGTTCTGCAGCGCGGCCTGCAGCAGCGTGTCACGACGATGACTGTTCAGGTAACGCATGCCTGCCCAATGCCAGGTGCTTTCTACTCGAAGCAGTTCGGTAGCACGAAGTGGCGCGCTGCAGCCGAGTTCGGCAAGGCGTGCCGTCAGCCGGGGCTCAGCGAACGCAGTGATCTGCTCAAGCCCCTCAAGGGTGCGGGCCAAGGTGCTTTGCGAGCGCAGTAGGCGCGACTGGCTACGGTGCACGGCCTGACGAAGATCAGGCGCGGCATTTGCAAACCAGGCCTGCGTGTAATAGGCCGTTAGTTGACTTTGCCTCAAGCTGTGCCATTGAGGCGGGGCTATTTGGTGTGCCCAGGTGGGCAGCTGTGTTTCCAGCAGTGTTTGATGCGGTTCAAGCGTTGATAGGGATGGCATGTCGATGCTCCTTTATGAGGAGAGAGCATCAAACGGTATTGATTAATAACCAGGTGGTAACCCGGTATTGCCTGCAACTCAACAGGCGTCATGTGTTAGCGTCACACGATCATCAAAATAAAAAGAGAATTTTGACGTCATAAAATAGATTGGCATGCTGTCAGAGTGCCGCTTGCCAAACCGTTGCCTGGCATCTTAAATTGTTACTGAATGTGAGAGTGAAGTTTCGATAGTAATCTTTTGTATATCAGTGCGTTGGGTGTGTTTATTACAGCTAAATATGATCTTGTTCTGATCTGCCCATAGACAACATCAAAGGACGTCGAAGAAGAATGAAACAGCACTTGGCAGCGGTGGCACGAAGACTCATCTCTCCTTCGACGCGCTACGAGATCAGGCTGCTTGCCAGCCAAGTCCGTGAAGTGCTTGGCCGAGCCTGTGTCTGGCGGTGGGAGGTCGCCAGGTTCAGGCTGCAGCAGGAAAGCCCCTACGAAATCCTCTACATCGGGCGCAAGCAGCAGCGCGAGATGGCCAAGCTGCTGATTGGTGGCAAGGCTGCGGGCAACGCTCCGGTTGCCGGCAGCAGTGCAGAGCCAGACGCGTCGAACCATGTGGTGGTGGTGAGTGAAATACCCACCACAGGGGCGTTGTCCGTGCCGCACTACCTGAGTGCCGTGGTACCACTGGGGCGAACGCTGGATGACATTACCGCCCGCTACGACAGCGAGTTGCGCCGTAGCATTCGCAAGAACCGGCCGCTTTATCAGATGAGGCAGACGCTGTCGGATGAAGAAATCGCAATGGCTGACAGCCAGTTGCTGCGCCCCTATGCCACGGCCAGGCAGGGTATTCATGCTGCGCAGTTTCCCACGGACGATGTGTTCCGCATTGCCAAGAGCGTCGGGCGCCTGGACCTCATCACCTTGGGCGACGAAGTGATCGGTTGCCACCTGGGTTGTGAAGTCACGCGCGGTGGCAAGCGCTACTGGAGCACCCTGCGTTTTGGTTATAGCGAAGCGGTGTTTTCAGATGCGAAAAAACTGCGTGAGGTGAACTCCATCACCACCTTCATGGCGCTGGAGTGGGCGTTGCAACATGGCTTCGATTATTACGACATTGGCCTGTGCCTGGCGCGGCCGGATGACGGTTTGCTGAAGTGGAAAAGACGGCGCGGTGGCGACATTGATTCGTTGGGCAACCACGCCTACCTGTTCGTGCGGCTGCCCAAGACCGGGACGGCGAAATTTCTTTGGGAAACGCCAATGTTCGCGGTTGAAGGCGACAAATTGACACTGCACCTGGGCTTACCGGACGGGCCGAGCGATGAAGAGGTCGCCAGCCGGTACCACGAGATGGTCTTTGGCGGCCTGCACAAGATTTATCTCTATGGTGACAAACGTTCGGGCGAGTCGTTTATCGAGACCTTACGCACGCGTTACGCCAATTTACAGTCGCCGCCGACGATGGAAAGGATCACATCCAACTGAGTCGTTCTAAGGCTTGTGACCACGCCACTCCGGGGAGCACTTCATGGGCAGCGATATCTCCAAATTCAGCGCACCGTCTGCCGGTAAACGGCATAAGTGGACCCTCGCCGCATACAAATACATGGCGCGAAAGCGGCTTGCACGTAATTCTTCCATCGACCTGAAAAGCATCGCGTCAAAAAGCTGGGATATCGCGCCTGGTGAAACAACGGTTTCCCCGCCCGCCTTCTATTTGCCCAATCAGTTGGAGCGGGTGACGGGGTGGGAGGCAAAGCGCTTCTACCCCTACGTGCATCCCGCCCGCACGATGGAAGGTGGGCTCAGCGTGGCGCAGGGCCCTACCCGTGGGTACCTGATCAAGGACGTGTGGTTGGTCGATGGCGCGCTCTACAAAGGCAAGGCCAGCCACTGGTTATCCTTGAAACCGAGCACCTTCCCGCGGGTTGTGGTGGAGCACGAGATCGAGCGCGCGGCCATCTACTGCACGCAAAATGGCAACTCCTGGTTTGGCACCTGGTTGATGGAAGACTGCGTCACCTATGCCCTGGCCTGCAACGAGGGCGTGCCGGTGACCACTGCGCCCTCTGCGCGCTACCCACTGTTTACCCAGGCGCCGGCTTATGAAGACTGGCTGGGCATGAAGCCCCTTCGTTTGCGCAGCGCGTTTTTCCGTGAGCTGGTGCTGTTCGACGACCAGAGCAACAACCAAAGCCGCCACTTGCGCTACCGGGCCATGGGCGAAAAGCTGCTGTCGCATGTGCCCCACGAACCACACCCCGGTGTATTCATATTGCGTGGTGGCGACGGCGACTTGCGCTTCCTGCGTAATGAAATGGCCGTAGCAGAGCACCTGCGCACGCACAGGGGCTTTCGCATTGTCGACCCGCTGAAAACCGACGTGCCGAGCATTATCGCGGCGTGCGCCGGCGCCAGGGTGGTGGCTGGGGTCGAAGGCAGCCAGCTGGTTCACGGCGTGAACGTGCTGCAGGCCGGCGGCTCAGTATTGACGTTGCAGCCACCGAACCGTTTTGTCAGTTACTACAAATACCTGACAGACCGCGACCAGCAGCACTTTGGCTTTGTGGTGGGCATGCCGGAAGGCGATGGGTTCAGGATTGACATCGATGAGGTTGAGCGCACCCTGGATTTGATGCCGGTGTAGCAACCTGTTAAGCCTCAGCTAAAAGCGCCAGATTTCGTTCGTAAGGCCAACCATTAGCATTTGGTTTCTCAGCGATGAAACGCAAGGGCTTGCCTCCTTCACGTCTTCGATTGATCAGCTATCACAATAGCGCCAGCCGCCGGGGTCGCCTGTGCGGCTACTATCATTGAAATGTTTGCTATATCAGCGCCTTACACTTAATTGCCCCTACTCTGGCAGTACCGAGAAACGCCTGCAGTTTATGTGTGACGGCATTTTGACGAAGCCACCCCTTGCTCATTGAATTTTATTATGGTGTCGGATCATTGACGTAGTGTCATTGTGCCCATAAGCTCAAATCAACAGCGAGGAAGTCTCCCGCTAAACCCACCAATAAATATTTTTATTATCCTCTTTATAGGAGGGGGTTATGCGCTCGACACTGTTCATTAAATCAATCTTCTTGTTGGTGCTTTTAAGTGGCGCTGCACGCGCTGCTGATTCGTATGTCAATCAAAACAGTGTCATTCCTGTCGCAACGGCAGGGTGGTTCTTCGCCTTTGCAGTGATCGGTTTTGTTGCCGTTGCCAACAGAAGAAAGATTTAAACGTTCTCGCCTGGCAAGGGTAATAGGGGGCTTTAACAGTTGATCAATTACGGGGCTTTTTTTGAGCTGTCGGTAAATTGACGTCTGAGGTTTGTTGTTGATGGCTTCGCAGCCGCTGACAGCTTGTCAATTTTCCAACTGTTGCTATATTCCAGTGGCGACTCATCGCCATTAGCCGTAGGGTGTCGCAGCGGGCGGGTCAGGCAGGGTGTCGAGGTGTCAAGGTACAGGGCCTCCAGGAAGGTTGAGGCCATCGCAGCAGGCAGTGCGGTTGCGAAGTGGAGCGAGAGTTGGTGTGCCGTTCTCATTCAGTGCTCTTTGTCAGGCCAGTAGGCCGGAGGGACCCTCATGGTACGTTCATTGTGTTCCGCTTTTTGCGTGCTGATGCTGTGGTCTGGTACCGGCAACGCGGTCGAAAATAGCGCAGCTTATCGGCTCAGCCCTGGCGATGTTGTAATGGTGTCCGTCTGGCAAGAGGAGAGCCTGCGTCAAGAAGCCACCGTGCTACCCGATGGCAGTATCACCTTCCCCTTGGCAGGGCGGATCGATGTCGCTGGCCTTGATGTCACGGCCGTTGAAAAACAGGTCGCTGCCAAACTCGAAAAATTCCTCCCCGATCCGAACGTCAGCGTTGTCGTCAAAAGCATCGCCGGCAACCTTGTGTACGTGCAGGGCAAAGTGATCAAGCCAGGGCCCGTACAAATGGCGGGGCCCACGGCCGTATTGCAGGCCTTGAGCATGTCGGGTGGTTTGGACAAATTCGCTGACGAAAGCGACATCAAGGTGGTTCGCGGCCAGGGGGCTTCCCAACGGATTCTGCCCGTGAGATATAGGGACCTGGTTTCCGGGCGTGACATGTCCACCAACATTCAACTTCAGGCTGGCGATACGCTGGTCGTTCCTTGATCTTGCCTTAATAAGAACACTTAATGCCTCTTCTTAGAACAACTAGCATTGCAACGGCAATCATGGTCTTGCCGTTTACGGACGCGGTCCAGGCAGCAAATTGGCAGTCATCGGTGGTGGTACCGACCTCGGTCGAATACGACAGCAACCCGTTGTTGCTGTCGTCTGAAGAAAAGGGAGTGACGCGCACCATCATTGCGCCCGACTACACCCTTGTCGGTACCTTCGACCGCGACGAATTACGGTTGGGTCTTGGCATGCACGTGTTGCGCTCTTCAGACACGGACATCGTCGACGACCGCGAAGACCCCAATGTAAGCCTGGGCTGGCAACGCGACACCGAGAAAGGGCGTTTTGGCCTGGTGGCCCAGTACAACGAAAGCTCCACGTTGTCTGGCATTGTCCAGGACACCGGCGTGGTGACCACCGACGGCACGCAGAAGCTGTATACGCTGGCGGGTAATTGGAGCAGCGCCATCACCGCGCGCAGCACATTGTCCAACGAAACCAAGTACAGCCGAGCGCGTTACGACATCAACACGCTGACTGGCTACAACGAGCTTGGCAACGTGACAACCTGGACCTACGCCTGGAACGAGCGGGCCGATGTGTATACCCGGTTTGGGGTGAGGCGCTATGAGCCCGAACAGGACCTTACTGCGACCGCCTCTAACAGCTATACCCCTGCAGTTGGGGTGAAGTATCAGTTCTCGGAGCGCCTGAGTGCCGATGCGCACGTTGGCGTCAACCAGGTGTCCGGCTCTGAAGGTGGTCGGCGCGGGGAGGGCGGGGCTTCGCTGCTGTATACCGGCGTGCGTTCCGACCTCAGCTTGAGTGCCGAACGCAGCACGGTCGCCAGCGCGGAGGGTGGTTTTGCCGAGCTCGACATGGTGCGCGGTATCTACAGTTACGCGGTCAACGAGCTGACCCGCGTCGGCGCCGATGCCACCTGGCAAGACAGCAAAGGGCAAACCCCCAACACACTGCAAATGTACAGTGTCTGGGCCAGCCGGGAATTTTCGCCTTTTTGGGATCTGCGCCTATCGTTGATGTACAAGGAGCGGCGGCAGGACGATGCACCCACTGCGGATGCAACAATTGTTGGTTTGACGTTGACGTATAGGTACCCCGACCTCTGAACTTCAGCCTGGTGGCCTTTATGAAGTCTGACTACGAGCTTTCCCTTAAAGATTACATCGCCATCATCAAGGATAGGGCCCTGTTATTAGGGATCAGTATCGTAGTCATTCTTGCCGCGACCGTGGTGGTCGCGGTCAGCGTGCCACCGATCTATCAGTCCACCGGGACCATTCTGGTGGAGTCGCAACAGATTTCCCCCGAGCTGGTATCGGCGAACAACAACAGCTTTGCCGATGAGCGCATCGAGGTTATTCGCCAGCGCGTCATGACCCGCGAAAACCTGCTGCGGATCATCGACAAGTACAGCCTGTTCGCTGACAAGCGGCTCAGCGAAAGCGACAAGATCGACCAGATGCGCAATGCCATTGTGGTCGCTACCCTCAGCACGTTCGTCAGAGGGCGGGGTGAGGCCACGGTCGCATTCAATGTGTCCTTCGAGCACAAGCAAGCCCAGGTGGCCAAGGATGTCGCCAACGAACTGGTGACGCTGTTCCTCAACGAAAACCTCAAGCAGCGCACCGAGCGCGCCAACGAAACCACCGAATTCCTAACCCAGGAAGCCAACAAGCTGGGTGCCGAGCTTGCCAGCCTGGAAAACCAGCTGGCGGACTTCAAGCAAGCCCACGCCAATGCCTTGCCTGAGCACCAGTCGCTGCGCATGAGCATGCTGTCGCGTTCGGAGCTCGAATTCAGGGAGGTCGACCGCGATTACAAGACCGCGCAAGAAGAACTGCGTTACCTGGAGCTTGAACTGTCGGCGGCCAATGCCGGCTTGACCACCAAGGCTGACGGTACCCGGCCGTCCAGTGCCGACCAGCCACAAGACCTGCCCAGCCTCAAGGCCGAGTACGCCCGGCTGCTGACCAAATACAAGGACGCGCACCCGGACGTGGTTGCGGTCAAGCGCAAGATCGATGCCCTGCAAGCCAGCGGCGGCGGCAGCAAGGCTGCGTCGTCGGTCAGCCTCGATGTGGCGCGGGTGCGTGCGCGGATTGGCGCGGCTCAGGAGCGCATCACCTCACTGGCGGAGCAAAAGCGTGAGTTGGTGAAGAAGATGGAAGGCTACGAGGCGGAGATTCTTGAAGCCCCGCAAGTGGAGCGTGGCCTGGTCACCTTGATGCGCGACCACGACAACGCGCGCAAGAAGTACGAAGAAATCCGTGCCAAGGAAATGGGCGCGAAAATTACCGAAAGCCTGGAACAGGAAAACAAGGCAGAGCGTTTTGTGCTGCTGGAGCCACCGCTGCTGCCCGAAAAGCCGATCAAACCCAACCGCAAGAAAATCGCCGCCCTGGGCCTGGTGCTGGCACCGGCAGGCGGTGGCGCGTTGGTGATGCTGCTGGAAATGCTCAATCAACGGGTACGGGGTGTAGGGGCGCTAGAGAGCGTGTTGGGCAAGCGTGTGCTGGTGACGGTGCCCTTCATCACCACCCAGGCGGAACTGGCAAAGCGTAAACGCTGGCGCAACCTGCTGATCCTGGCGGTGCTTGTGCTGATTGCTATGATGGTAGTGCTGGTGCACGTGTTCTACATGCCGTTGGATGTGTTGCTGTTCAAGGCTATGGCGCGGTTTGAATAGGGAAAGCAGTGATGGACAGGATCAAGCCGGTAGTTGGCAATGGTATTCATCAAGTTTCTCCAGGTGCTGCCCAGGCACCGCAAACCGCCCAAGGGGCGGAGCCTCCAGAAGTGCCAGGGCAATTCGATTACGTGAAGACCAAGGTGGTGCCGTTGCGTGCGGAGCACCTTGAGCGCAATCGGATTGTCGCGTTCAACAAGAACTCGAACATGAGTGGGCCGATCGACCTGTTGCGCACGCAGGTGCTGCAGGCGATGGAGGAAAACGGCTGGCGCACCTTGGCCATCACCTCGCCAACACCCGAGGCGGGCAAGACGGTGCTGGCGATCAACCTGGCCATGAGTATCGCGCACCACACGACCAAGACAGCGCTGTTGGTGGACTTCGACCTGCGTCGCCCCAAGGTCGGCAGCAGCCTGGGCTTGCCGATGGAAAAGGCCCTCAACGAGTTGTTGTCTGACCAGGCCGGGCTCGAAGAGGTGTTGGTCAACCCCACGTTGCCGCGTTTTGTCGTGCTGCCAACGCGGGTGCCTATTCCGATGTCTACCGAAATGCTGTCGTCCCCGCGGGTGAACAACCTGATCAGCGACTTGCGCAGCCGCTATGAGTCGCGCATCTGCATTTTCGATTTGCCGCCGCTGTTGAGCTCAGACGATGCAATCACCGTGATGCCCAAGTTCGACTGTGTGTTGTTGGTCGTGGGCAACGGCATGAACAGCAAGCAAGAGATCGAGGAATGCCTGCACCACCTGGCGACGGTCAACCTGATTGGTACGGTGTTGAACAAGGCGGATGAGAAGCCGCGCACCTATTACTGATTATTCACTATCGGGATGCAGGAGCAGCCTTGTGCTGCGAAGAGGCCGGTGACAGCAGCGAAGATTCGCTGTGTTTTCACCGGGCTCTTCGCAGCACAAGGCTGCTCCTACACCCAATAGTGAATAGCCGCATGATTACGGCCGAGGCCACGGGTACTGCAACTCCCACCCCCAGGCGTGCGCCACGATCTGCTCCAGCGATGCATACGCTGGCCTCCAGCCCAACACATTCATCGCCTTGCCTGCATCCGCCACCAACCTGGGCGGGTCACCCGCGCGGCGGGGTGCATCGAGTGTGTGGATCTGCCGGCCCGTCACTGTGCGGGCGGTATCGATCACTTGTTGCACTGAAAAGCCCAGGCCATTGCCCAGGTTGAACGCCGTGCTGGGGCCGCCAGCGACCAGGTAGTCCACTGCCAGCGCATGTGCCGAAGCCAGGTCGGCGACATGCACATAATCACGAATACAGGTGCCATCGGCGGTGTCGTAATCCCGGCCAAACACCGTGACCGCCTCACGCCTGCCAGCGGCCGCCTGGAGGATCAACGGTATCAGGTGAGTTTCCGGCTCATGGCGCTCGCCCAGCGCCCCGTCAGGGTCAGCCCCTGCGGCGTTGAAGTAGCGCAGGCACACCGACTTCAGCCCGTAAGCACGGTCGAAGTCCTCGAGAATTTGCTCGACCATCCACTTGCTGAGCCCGTAGGGGTTGATCGGTGCCTTGCCATGCGCCTCGTCAATGGGCACATACAGCGGGTTGCCGTAAACGGCTGCGCTGGAGGAAAACACCAGCCGCTTGATGCCCGCATTCACCATCGCCTGCAGCAATGTCAGGGTGGCCGCTACGTTGTTCTGGTAGTACTTGCCAGGGGCGCCAACCGACTCGCCCACCTGAATGAACGATGCGAAGTGAAAGACTGCATCGAAGTGGCACTCGGCGAACAGCACATCCAGCGCCGGCTCGTCGGCAATGTCGAGCTTGGCCCATTGCACCCCAGGCCCTGGCGACACAAGGTCCGCCACCACCACATCATGACCCGCGGCCAGCAAGTGCTTGACCATGTGCGAGCCGATATAACCTGCGCCACCGACAACCAGAAACTTCATCCGTGCCTCCAGGACTCTGCTGTTGTACAGACGCCGCGGGTCGTCCCTGAATCGAACAGGTGGGAGTATCAGCTACAGGTCTCTTGAGACTGTAGATGGCCAAATGCCCTATTTCAAGAACAGCCAGTTGGACATGTACTGGCCATCGAACGTGATCACATAGCGCCCGTTCTGGTACGCCACTGGCAATTCCTTGAGCTGCGCGTGTGCATCGCGCGCGAACAGTTTCAGACCGCCCGCCGCCTGGATGGCCAGGGTGCCTTCGAAGGGCTCGACATTGAACGGTGTCTTGTCGTCGACCTTGGGCACAGCCCGGGTGCCCAGTGAGATCAGCAGGCTGCGAGCCTGGCCCAGCGGTTTGGCATCTAGGCTCTGCACGACGACACTGGCATAAGGCGTCTTTGCCTGTACCTCGACCTGCCCAAGGTTGAGGGTTCGACCGCCCAGCCAGCCGGTCGCCGCCTGGGTCAGGGGGGTATCGATAGTGTAGAGGCCTTGTTGCCAGTTGCGCTTGAGCTCCCCGGTATCGGTTACCGACTCGCTGGCGTCAGGGGGCAGCAACGATTGGGCAGGGTCACGCAGCACTTGGGCATCGGTCGGGATGACGCTGGGTTTCAACCAGGGCAACTCCGGCGTCTGCGGCATGGCGATCTGCAGCCTGCCTTTTTCCATGGCGGTGCGCAGCAGCAGCGAGTTGCGCGGCGTGATGTCTTGGTTGAACAAGGTGGCGGGTGTTGGCGCGAAGACGTAACGGGTGGTGGCTTGCTGCACGTCCGCACGGCGGTAGAGCAGGGCAGCCGCGGGGAGCGTGGCCAGCATGGCCGGGTCGTTGTACGCGTGCCAGTTGTCTGCCGTGCGCCAACCGCTGTTGAAGGCCTGCTGACTATAGGCATATTGCATCATGGCGTCCCAGCCTTGGTGGCTGGCCGTGCCCGCCACATACAGGGGCAGCGAATGGCGGTCGGGCAGGGGGAAGGGTTCAGCGTTCCATTCGGTGACCGTCAGGGGCAGGCCGACGACCTGGGCCGCGGCAATCCAGTTGATCATCCCGTCGCTGGTCAGCGGGTTCTTCTCGAGCTGGCCGATGGCGCCGTAGCTGTGCGCATCGATCACATCGCCCGAGGTCAGCGCGGGCAGCGCGCTCAGGCCATTGCCGCCCCAGGTGCTGGTGGTGGCAATGGGTACCTTGACCCCCAGACTGCGCAGGTGCGTAATCATTTCGACATCGAAACGGCGTTCCAGATCATTCAAGAAGAGCTTCGACGGGCCATGTTCCCAGGCGCGCCAGGTGCGGTCTGCAGGCAGGTCATTGTGCTTGGCGAAGGCGTCTGCCTGCTCCTGGTAAAGCTTGGTATGTGCGGGGACTTTTTTGTCCGGCATCAGGGCGTTGCCGTAGTGCTGGGTGATGTCGTTTTCGTTGGTGATCAAAACCGCAGCAATGGCCGGGTCGTCTTTGTAGGCTAGGCCGGTGTAGGGGTTCACATGGGTCATGTACTGCTCAATAAAGCGTTTCATGGCCTGTTGAATGCTCTTGTTCACATAGGCGTAGCCTTTAAGGTCGACCCTGGGCTCGCCCTTGGCCAGCTCCTTGAAGTCATCGATGTTGTCATTGGCGGTGAGGGCGCGCTGTACGTGCATGTCGAGCCAGACGTAGATGCCCTCGTCCTTGAGGCTTTTGACCCACAGGTCGATCTTGCGCAGCGACTCGGCATTGAGCTGCTGGGTATCGCGAATCAAGGTGCCGTCGCCAAACACGTTCGGGCTGACCCATGGGGAGTCGTGGTGGTGCAGCCGGACGAGGTTGAAACCCAGTGCCGACAGGCGTTTGGCCTGTTTGATGATTTCCTCGTCTGGCGTCTTGAACAGCGAGTACGCAGACAGGTTAGTGCCCCAGAAACGCACGGGGGTGTTGTCCTCGAACGCCAGTTGCTCGCCGGAGGCCTTTACAAAGCCGCGCTTGCCTGCCGGTTTCTCGGGAGCGTTGAGAAAAGACAGGTCGACCGGCGAGGTTTGCCAGTCAAGCTGGTCGTCGGGCCACTGCGCGGGGTCTTGCAGGCCAAAGCGCTCGGTGGGGGTTGGGCCCAGCTCGATATCGCCCGTCACGTTCAATGTCGCCTTGATCTGCTGCTGGCCGGCGCTGATGGGGTCTTTGTAGAAGAATGCGCGGATCTCGGCATTGCTGCCGGGCTCGAAGTACACCTTCGCCAGTGCAGGTTCGAAGCGCATCTCGATGCGCCTGCCTTGCGCATCCTTGCCCCAGGACCAGCCCCGGTTGTCGGGCAACAGCACGGGGGCGCCCATCTCCCCGTTGAACAGGGCCGGGTCGAACTGGAAAACGATGCCGCCGCCCATCACGTTGGTCTGCCTGCTGTGTGCGGTCAGGTCGAACGCCCAGGTCAAGGTTTGTGTTTGCGGCTTGCGGATATCCGCCGTCAGGTCGAAGTCCAACTGCTTGTTCTTGCCCTGCAGGGTGTAGCTGTAGGGCGCATTGACCTTCATGGCAGTGTAGAAGCCAGTCCAGCTCCAGTTAGCCGCCCAGAAGTCGAACTTGGCTTTCATCACCTGCCCGCCACCGCGTGTCACGCTGGGCAGGCCGTTTTGCTCTTCGACGCTGACGACCCACCCGGAGGCCCAGCCAGCCTGGGACATGACGGCCAGGCCAACGAACAGGGATACCCGCATGAAGGGGCGCAAGGGGAAACGGCTCATGGGCATCACCTGATTTGAAGGCCGGCAGCGGGAAGGTCGCTGGCCTGGCTGGAACGGAGCCTGCGCACCCGCTGTATGTAGGCCACCCCAAGCCCTGCGACCGACCAGTACACGGTGGGGATGATAGTGATGCTGCTGACGGTGAAGATGATCACCAGGATCCCCACCAGCGTCGCCAACAGCGCCCGGCCCAGTTGCCGTTGCTCGTCATCCTTGTCGGGGAACGCGCGCATGGCCTTGCGGATGCCCAGCAACACGGTGACGAAAAATGCCACGAACAGCGCGAGCCCAACCAACCCGACCCGCAGGGCCAGGCTGACGTAGGTGTTGACGATGTCGATAATGCCTTCCCCCTGAATCATCGACTGCATTTCAGGGGTGTTACGGAAGTCGAACGAACCGAACAAGGGGTTACGTTGGATCACGATCCAGGAGTTGTCGATCAAGCGTTCCCGGTAGGTGATGTTCTCTTTTTCGATATTGCCGATGAAAGGCAACAGGTCCAGCACCTTGTCGCCCCCAGGCAGCACAGTCAGCAGCGGCAGAGCCAGTACGCCGGCAAGGGCAAGCACAGTCAGGCGCTTGATGGCGCCTTTGCCCATGGCAATGAACACCACGACGATAACCACAGCGCCAATCCAGGGGCCGCGGGACAACGGCGCGAAAAGCCCGGCAGCCAGCAGCAGGGCGCCGAGCACCCGCTGCAGCTGGCTGCGCACATAGCCCTGGACGAACAGGTACAGGCCGATGGCCACACTCATCACGTAGCCCAGCGCAATTGCCTGCCCGGTGGTGGCGCTGGCCCGTAGCGAGCCACCACGGCTCAGGTAGCTGGACATGCTCCACTGCACGCCCATGGCATCGATCAGGGCGTTGTACAGCAGCCAGTGGCGGACGAACTCGGCAAAGCCGATCAGTGCCAGGACGAAGGATGCCAGTACGAATGCCAGCATGGCGTCCTTGAAATCACTGATCTCCTTGAGCCCTCGGCTGGCGACGTAGTAGGGCAAGAACACATCGACATACAGGTAGAGCGCCTGGCGCAAGGTGTCGGTCAGGGTGGTTTCACGCAGGTACAGCACACTCATCAGCACCAGGCTGGCCGCCAGCAGCTTGTCGGGCCAGGTGCGGCCGAAGCGCAGGGTATCGCTTTGCCTGCTCAGGGCCAGCGCCGCCGGCAGCAGCACGCACAGCGTCAGCAGGCGAACATGGTTGAGGTCGACCAGGTAGTTGACCACGCCAAACCCAGGTATTTGCACCGAGGCCGGCGGAATCAGGAACAGCAACATGAAAAACAGCGCCATGGCATTGCGTTCGCGCCGCCCGGCGATGTACATGATCAGCCCGGCAGCGGCCACGTACACCCAGAAGCTGTGGGAGGCGAAGGCCACCAGCGTCAGGACGAACCACAGGTTACGCCGGCGCTTGAAGTCGCTGTAGGGGATGAGGTCTGTCGCCGGGCGGCGCGCCATGACAAAAACGACGCCTGCCAGAAACAGAATGACGATCAACGCACGAAAATGTTCAGGCATTGGCTAAGGACACCTTTCCCTTGGTGGGCACGGCTAGCATCATGGCTAATTGAAACTATAGTGACTTTTAGCCAATCAGTCAGAGATTGAAGTCATGCCGTCGATTGATGTGTCAGCCTCCGCGAGCCTGCGCAAGCGCGCACTGAAGGCCGGGTCATGGAACCTGGTGTCGCTGGTGGCGTCACAGGTCATGCGCCTGGGCGGCAACCTGATCATGGCCCGTTTGTTGCTGCCGGAAATGTTCGGTGTGATGGTCATCGCCACCACGGTTTCGGTACTTTTGCACTTGCTGTCCGATGTTGGCCTGCGCCAGAACATCATCCAGAGCCACCGGGGCGACGACCCCGAGTTTCTCAATACCGCCTGGACCGTCCAGATCATCCGCGGCTTCGTCCTGTTTGCCCTGACCTTGCTGCTGGCCGCCGCCTCCTGGTTCGCGCAGTTGGCCAACCTGTGGCCGGCGGACTCCACTTACGCCGCCCCCGAGCTGCCGATGGTACTGGCGGTGACCGGCCTTTCGGCCATCATCTGGGGATTCCAATCGACCAAGATAGATGTCGCCGTACGAACTTTCCAACAGAAGCGCGTGGTATTGGTGGACCTCGCCTCGCAAGTGGTCGGTTTGATCGCGATGCTGGTGATTGGTTATTTCACCCGGTCGATCTGGTCGCTGGTGATCGCCGGCCTGGTCAGTGCCCTGGCGGGCACCTTGCTGGGGCACCTGGCGCTGAAAGGGCCGAACAACCGCCTGCAGTGGGACCGAAGCGCGCTGACCGAGCTGATCGTGTTTGGCCGCTGGATACTGCTGTCGTCGATGGTCGGCGTACTGGCCATGTACGGTGACCGAATCTGGTTTGGTGCGAGCATGACAGCGGGGCAGTTGGGGGTGTACTCGATTGCCGTGCTGATCCTCGGGTCCGTGCAGACCGGGTTGCTGAAACTGGTGGGCTCGGTAGCGCTGCCCGCGTTCAGCGAAGCCGCTCGGGAAGGTGACAAGGCACGCCTGAAGGCGCTGTACTTCCGTTTCAGGTTGCTGGTCGACCTTGTGATGCTGTTTGCCTGCGGGGTGTTCCTGACCGCCAGCCCGTTGTTGATCGGCTGGATGTACGACGCGCGCTACACCGAGGCGGGTACGATTCTTGCGATTCTTTCGCTGTCGTTCTTCACGCTGCGCTATACCTTGGCACATCAGATATGGATTGCCCTGGGCCTGACGAAATACCAGGCCATGGACAACATCATCCGGCTAGTCTCGTTATGGGGCTTGTTGCCACTGCTGCTGGCCATTGGCGGTGTCGACTACGCAATCTGGGGGGTGGCCCTGCATACCTTCCCGACGCTGCTGTTGGTGGTCTACGTTAACTGCAAGCTGGATATCTTCAGTGTCAAACGCGAGTTGGTGGTACTGCCGATGGTGGCCGTGGGGGCACTCTGTGGGCTGTTGGCGACCCGTTTCTTCGAATGGCTGTGATGAGGCCAGAGGCGGGCGATGGTGCAATGTGGGGGCGGTCGAGTGACTGATTGTTAACACTTCATCGAGATAGGTCTGGGGATCATGGGGAAGCTTACGTTGTGTACTCCGCAGTTGGGTCGTAGGGGTTTTCTCCAGAGCTGTGTCCTGCTGGGCGTTGGCGGCGCGGTGTTTGGGGTGGCCGCAGACGTTGCACGCAAACCCGTCGAAAAACCCGGGTTCGTGGTGATCAACGGCTGGGTGTTGCCTTCTCAGTACTTCCGGAACGAGCCAGCATGATCAAGGACTATCAGCAGCAGAAAACGCTGCGTGACGACTATGACTTTTGCATCATCGGGGCCGGCCCCGCTGGCATTACCCTGGGCCTGCGGCTGGCAGCTGCGGGTTGGAACGTGCTGCTGGCCGAGGGCGGTGGGCGTGAATATTCGCCGCACTCGCAAGGGCTGTATAAGTGCGCCTCGACGGGGCTCGAACTGTACGCCGAGGAAACACGCCTGCGTTACCTGGGCGGCACGTCCAACCACTGGGCAGGGCGCTGCCGGCCGTTCACCCCTTCAGACTTCGCCGTGGCGCCGCCCGGCGACTTGCCCGGCTGGCCGATCCCCTACTCGGAGATCGAGGGCTACCTGGCGGCGGCCATGGACATCGTCGATTTGCCGCCAGGCTCGGAGTTTCACGCGATGAACACCGGGCTTGCGGGTGATGACTTCGAACCCGACCGCTTCCTGCTGAGCCCTCCAACGCGCTTTGCGCAGAAGTACGCGACTGCACTGAACGAGACCCACGGGCTGGATGTGTTCATCAATTGCAACTGCGTCGACCTGGAGTTCGACAAAGCGTCGGGCCATGTGGTGGCTGCGGTGGTGTCCGATTACGACCGTCATCGTCAGCGCGTGGTGGCCAGAAACTTCATCCTGGCGACGGGCGCCATCGAGAATGCCCGGCAGTTACTGAACAGTGAATCCCTGTTGGCCGCGGGTATCGTCAACAAGGAAGGGTTGACCGGGTGTTGCTTCATGGAGCACCTGAACATCGACATGGGCACGTTCATCCTGAAGTCGGACCAGGATACCCAGATGCGTCAGTACTACACCACCGACGCCTTTGTTGAGGAATACCAGGCCGGTAAAGGCAATATCACCGCTTCACTGCTCTCGGACGTGCAGACGTATGGCCGCACGGCCGAGGTCAAACACTTTCTGGAAAACCTTGCCTGTGACATGGGCGTCGCCGACAAGATCGCCTTCTTTGCCAAGTTCAGCTGCCCGGGCGACGGTGTGATCGGCACCATGATCGAGCAGTTTCCCAACCGGCAAAGCCGCATTTCACTGCTGGACGAAAAAGACGAGTTGGGGGTGGCCAAGGTCAACGTGCATTGGGCACTGAGCGAAAGTGACAGGCACACCATCAAGTGCATCGGCACCGAACTGGCCAAGCAATTTGCCGACATGGACCTGGGCTTCGTCAAGCTCAACGATTTCGTCTACGACACATCGGTGCCGTTGAAGATGGCGCCGCATGCCCATCACATGGGCACCACGCGCATGGCAGCGTCACCTGAGTTCGGTGTGGTCGACGCCAATTGCAAAGTGTTCGGTACCCAGAATCTCTATGTGGCGGGAAGCAGTATCTTTGCCAAGGGCGGCGCGTCCAACCCAACCATGCCATTGTTGCAGTTTGCCGTCAGGTTGGCGGACCACCTCAATGAAAAGTTGAAATCGGCTACGGGTGCCGCGGTGTAACGCACGTTGTAAACGGGTTGAGTGCGATGCGGTCAGCACCAAGAAGAATGAGACCGAAGTCGCCTCAGGGATAGTTCAGAATCGCATTGATTGTGAGGCTCGCAGAATGAACGGATGGATACGGAGTGCACTGACGCGTTATGTCAACTCGACCGGGCGGGGAAGCTCGACGTACAAGAAGTTGTGTAATCCAACGGGGCGAGAGTGGGGGATCTATCTGGCCCGTTGGGGTAAGTTTCATTCAGTAGGGGACAACTTTCATATCAATACTGGGTGCAACGTTACCGACCCTGCGCTGGTGCGTATTGGTAACAACGTTGGCCTGTCGGATTGCACACTGATCGGCCACGACGGCGTGGTGGCATTGATCGAGCTCTGCTACGGGAAGCACCTCGATTCGGTCGGCTATATCGACATCAAGGACAACTGCTTCATCGGCCATGGCGCGATTGTGATGCCCCGCGTGACCATCGGGCCCGATGCGATCGTCGCTGCCGGTGCGGTGGTTACCAAGGACGTGCTGCCGGGCACCGTGGTGGGTGGCAACCCGGCCAAATTCATCTGCACCACCGAAGCACTGATCAAGAGGGTGGAGGAGCGCTGCGAAAGCTACCCGTGGATAGAACTGGTCAAACAGCGCAAAGGGGCCTTTGACCCGACCGTGGAGCCTGCCCTTGCCGCGCAACGACGGCAGTACTTCTTCGGGGACGGTAGCAATGGATAGAAAACCCGTCGATGTGATGGTGGTCAATTTCAATACTGCGTCTTTGCTGCAGCCCATGTTCGATGCGCTGCGCCAGGCCGACAGCGAAAAGCTTGCCAGTTACCTGGTCGTCGACAATGCCTCGGTCGATGATTCTGTGGAACGCATGGCCCAGGTGTGCCCCGAGGCGCTGTTGCTGAGCAACAAGAAGAACGTCGGTTTCGGGCGCGCCAATAATCAACTGCTGGCGCACTTGAAGGGCAAGTACGCACTGCTGCTGAATACCGATGCCTTCGTGGCGGCCGATTCACTGGCCAAGACCATCGAGTACATGGACAACCACCCCGAGTGCGGCGTGCTGGGCGTGCGCCTGGAGGGCCGCGATGGCGACCTGCAACCCAGTTGCCGCTACTTCCCGACACCCCTGAACGTGTTTGTCGGCCGTACTGGGCTGGGCCGTTTCTTCCCAGGCTTGAAAATGGTCGATGAGATGACCTGGGACCATGGCTCGGTACGTGAATGCGATTGGCTGCCCGGTTGTTTCTACCTGGTGCGTCGCGAAGTGCTGGACCAGGTAGGCCTGTTCGATCCGCGCTACTTCCTCTATTACGAGGAGGTTGACCATTGCAAGCGGGTCAAGGAAGCGGGCTGGAAGGTCGTCTTCTATCCCCATACCACGGTGGTGCATATCGGCGGCGAAAGCTCCAAATCGGTCAGCGAACTGGAAGCGGCCAGCCGGCAGATTTCCAGCTACCAGATCGAAAGCGAACTGCTGTACTTCCGCAAGCACCACGGCGTTGCCGGGCTGGCGTTGCACATGCTGCTGGTGTGTGTGGGTGACCTGATACTGGCACTCAAGGCTCTGTTGAAGGGGCGAGGCCGCGCGGCGATCCGGGCGTGCTGGCGGCACTGCCAGACTACCTGGTCGCTGTTGTTCAAGACACGGTTCGCAAGCCAACCCACACGGTAGGTGACGTCATGTTCGAGAATATCCGCGCCGACTTGCGTGCACACGGGGGTGATTGGGGCGCCCAGGGGTTTTGGGTATTGCTGGTGTATCGCTTCGGGCGCTGGCGCTATGGTGTGCGCCCGGCACTGCTGCGCAAACTGTTCTCCATTCTCTACAAGATCCTGTTCAAGTTCGTGCAGATCATCACGGGTGTTGAATTGCCCTGCGAGGTCGTGATCGGCCGCAACTTCGTCATCGACCATTTCGGCGGCATCGTGATCAGCGGTTATGCCCGCTTTGGCGATGACTGCCGAATTCGCAACGGTGTGGTGGTGGGGCTGAAGAATGTCAGCGAGCCGATTGCGCCGGTGTTCGGCAATAACGTCGATATTGGCACAGGGGCCAAGGTGCTGGGCAACATCCGCATCGGCAACAACGTGGTCATCGGCGCCAACGCCGTGGTGCTGGTGGACGTGCCAGACAACGCGTTGGCGGTCGGCGTGCCTGCGACCATCAAGCTGCGCAACCCCACCGAGGCGGCGCAGTGCACGGTCGAGTGAGGCCCATGGTGACAGGTATCGGCGTTGTAGTGATTGGACGCAACGAAGGCCTGCGTCTGGAGCGCTGCCTGCGCTCGTTGGCGCACGGTGCGGACCGGGTGGTGTACGTGGATTCAGGCTCCACCGACGGTTCCGTGCAGATGGCACAGGCCCAAGGGGTCGAAGTACTGGCGCTCGACATGAGCCGGCCGTTTACCGCAGCCCGGGCCCGCAATGAGGGCTTCACCCGCCTGCAACGCCTGTTGCCGTCGATGCACTACGTGCAGTTTGTCGACGGCGATTGCGAGGTGGATGCGGCCTGGCTGGGCGATGCCCAGGCCTTCCTTGATGCACGCCCAGACGTAGCGGTGGTGTGCGGGCGGCGTCGTGAACGGTTCCCGCAACGCTCGGTGTACAACCTGCTGTGTGACCTGGAGTGGGACACGCCCATCGGTGAGGCGAAGGCCTGTGGGGGGGATGCGTTGATGCGCGTCGATGCCTTCACGCAAGTGAGCGGCTTTCGCCCGGACCTGATCGCCGGCGAAGAACCGGAGCTGTGCGTCCGCTTGCGCGCCAAGGGGTGGAAAATCTGGCGCCTGGCCGCTGAGATGACCTTGCACGACGCTGCCATGACGCGTTTCAGCCAGTGGTGGCGACGCAGCTTGCGCGCCGGCCATGCCTATGCCGAGGGTGCCTTTTTGCACGGGCGAGCGCCAGAGCGCCATTGGTTGCGAGAGTCCCGCCGCGCGTGGCTCTGGGGCTTGGGCATCCCCCTGGCGATCGTGTTTGCCAGCGGCCTGCTGGGTGTGTGGGCGCTGCTGCTGTTGCTGATCTACCCGCTGCAAGCGGTGCGCCTGGCGCGTCGTGCTGGCAAGCCGACACGCGAGCGCTGGCTGCAGGCGGTGTTCCTGGTGCTCGGCAAATTCCCTGAAATGCTTGGGCAGGTAAAGTTCCTGATGAACAGGTTCTGTGCCGGCAAAGCCGTGCTGATCGAGTACAAATGAGATTCCTATGATTGCCAGATCGATAGTGAAAAGTGTGCTCACCCTGCAGCCCGGCTACTCGCTGCGGGCCTTGAACAACAAGGTCAAGCTAACGCGGCAGATCACCCGGGAGTGGCCCGCGCTGAAGGCCTTCATGCAGCGCATGTCGACGGCGCTGGGTGATGACCGGTTTGCAAGGCTTGGGGTCGATTGCATCGGTGTCGTGCAATGGCCCTACATCAGCAAGGGCTGGGAGGCGCAGGAGCGGCTCGGTGTGGTGGCGTCGCATTTTGAGGTGGTTGCCCGGCAGTTTCCCACGTTGCTGCTGCTCGATCGCGACGAGCGCCTGACCCTGTGCGACCTGTCGGCCTATTCGAAGGGCTGCGCGCTGGTGCTGGACCGGCCGATCTGGTTCAAGCGCGAAGGGGAGCTGGTGCTGAACCTGTTCCAAGGGGATTTGCGCGTGGCATCGCTGGCGTTCAGCCTGTGCCGCCAGCACGGTGAGCTGTGCGTGTTCATCGGCGCCGTGCAGGGCATTCACAAAGGCATCGACAGCGAAACTTCGCTGAACATCTACCGGGACTTGACCAAGGACTTCGAGGGCCTGCGCCCGCGCAGCTTCCTGCTGGAGGCCTTCAAGTGCATCGCCAGAACGTTGGGGGTGGTGCGCATCTACGCAGTTGGCGATGCGCACCGGCATCATCGCCATCCTTACTTTGGCGCTGACAAGGCGCACGACCTGGCCGCCCATTACGACGCCATCTGGCTGGAAAACGGCGCCACGCCTTCGGAGCGCGACGACTTCTTCAGCCTGCCGCTGGCCGCTGCCAAACGCGCCGCAGACGACATCGCCCCCAAGAAGCGTGCGATGTACCGCCGGCGTCATGCCTTGCTGGATGAGGTATTCGCGCGCGTTGAAGCGGCTTTATCAGGCAGCGAGCCCGTCCATGGGCTACAAGGGATGAAGGGGGATGTGCTTGAACGTGCATCGGCAGGGAGCCCACCGCCGGCGATCGACAGCCTGAAGTAACGGGTTGCAGTTGGTAAGGCTCATTACGCAGGCATTGATCTGGATTTATATGCGCATTGCTTACTTCATCAATCAGTACCCGAAAGTCAGCCATAGCTTCATTCGACGCGAAATTCTGGCGTTGGAGCGCCAGGGCATGGAGATCCAGCGCATTGCCTTGCGGGGTTGGGATGCCGAACTGCAGGATGACGAGGACATCGCCGAGCGGGGCAAGACCCGCTACGTGTTGCAGCACGGCCTGAAGGGGTTGTTGGCGCCCACGCTGCAGGTGCTGCGTGCCGAGCCACGACGCTTTTTCGCCACCCTGTGGTTGGCCCTGCGCCTGGGCCAGCGGGCGGATCGCGCCTGGCCCTATCACCTGGTGTACCTGGCCGAGGCCTGTCAGGTACTACTCTGGTTGCAGGCCTTTGGCGCGAAGCATGTTCATGCGCATTTTGGCACCAACTCGACCGAGGTTGTGATGCTGGCCCATGCCCTCGGCGGGCCTGCCTACAGCTTTACCGTGCACGGGCCGGAAGAATTCGACAAACCACAGTTTCTGCATGTGGGCGAAAAAGTCCGGCGCGCCGCGTTTGTGGCGGCGGTCAGTTCGTATGGGCGCAGCCAGTTGTTCCGTTGGGTGGCGCACGAGCACTGGGAGAAGGTGAAGGTCGTGCATTGCGGCCTGGAGCGCGACTTCCACGCGGTTGCCGCCGTTGCCGCACCCTCGGCGCCACGCCTGGTGTGCGTCGGGCGCCTGTGCGAGCAGAAGGGCCAGCTACTGCTGATCGAGGCGGCCCGCCTGCTGGCCATCCAAGCCATTGCATTCGAGCTGGTGCTGGCGGGTGATGGCGAAATGCGCGAGCAGATCGAAGCCCTGGTCGCCCAGCATGGTTTGCAGGCGCAGGTACGCATCACCGGCTGGATCAGCAGCGCTCAGGTGCGGGAAGAAATCCTCGCTGCCCGTGCGCTGGTGCTGCCGAGTTTCGCCGAAGGCCTGCCGGTGGTGATCATGGAGGCCATGGCATTGCGCCGGCCGGTGCTGACCACCTATGTGGCAGGCATCCCGGAGTTGGTGCGCCAGGGCGAAAACGGCTGGTTGTTCCCCGCCGGCACGGTAGAAGAGCTGGCTGCGGCAATGGCCGACTGTCTGTCGCAACCGGCCGACGTGTTGCAGCGCATGGGGGAGGCCGCTTACCAGCGGGTGCTGCAACGCCACGATATCGACACCGAGGTCGCCAAGCTGGCCCGCTACTTCAAGGCATCCGCATGATCAGCATCGTGACGTGGTTATTGAGCCTGGTGGCGTTTTGCATCTTCGTGCCCGCGCTGGTGTTGTTTGCGCAGGTACTGCTGGCGTGCCTGCCGGTGCGATCACGACCTGAGGAGGATGGTAGGCGCCCGCGCGTGGCGGTGCTGGTGCCCGCGCACAACGAGGCCTTGATCATTCGGTCGACCTTGGCAAGTGTCTCCCCGCAATTGCTGGCGCAAGACCGCTTGCTGGTGGTGGCGGACAACTGCACCGACGACACCGCGCAGTTGGCACGCAGCGCGGGCGCTGAGGTGGTGGAGCGCGACAACGACCTGTTGCGCGGCAAGGGGTATGCCCTGGACTTCGGCGTACGGCATCTGGCGCAGCGTCCACCCGAGGTGGTCATTATCGTTGACGCCGATTGCCAGGTGGGCGAGGGCGCCATTGACCTGCTGGCACGCCGTTGCCTCGAAGCTTCACGGCCGGTGCAGGCGCTGTACTTGATGCGCGCGCCCGCCGGCGCGGGCCTGAAGGTGCAAATCGCGGAATTTGCCTGGCGGGTCAAGAACCTCGTTCGCCCGCGTGGTTGGGCACGCCTGGGCTTGCCCTGCCAGCTGATGGGCGCGGGTATGGCCTTCAGTTGGCGCGACTTGGCTGCGGTCGACTTGGCCAATGGGCACCTCGTCGAAGACTTGAAGCTTGGCCTGGACTTTTGCCGAATCGGCAAACCGCCGCTGTTTTGCCCGGATGCGCAGGTCACCAGCCAGTTTCCGCTCAGCCAGGAAGGCTTGAGCAGCCAGCGCACCCGCTGGGAGCATGGCCACTTGGGGGTGATCCTGGCCGAGGTACCCAAGCTGCTGGTGAGCGCGGTCACTCGGCGTAACGCGCCCTTGCTGGCCATGACCCTGGACCTTCTGGTGCCGCCATTGGCGTTGCTGGTCATGGCTCTGGTAGGGGTTGCATGTGTTGCCTGGCTGGCTGCGCTGCTGTTCGGTATCACTGCACCTGCATGGGTCGCCACGGGTGCCCTGGTCATGCTGGGTGTTGCAGTTCTGCTGGCGTGGGGCCGGTTTTCTCGCGAACTGATCCCCTTTTCGGTCTTGCTTTACGCCCCGTTCTACGCCGCGAGGAAGATTCCCCTGTACCTGGGGTTCTTGATCAAGCGGCAGGTAGAGTGGGTGCGCTCGAAACGGGATGACAGCTAATGGGCGAATGGCAAAACAGCTGGAAAACGATTATCGGCAAACTTCAGACCGTGAGTGACCCTGCACACGAGCAGCGCTTGCTCGAGGCCCTGGGCCAACCTGAGGCGCCCACGGTGCTGGGTTTTGTCAACGCCCACGCCATGAACCTGGTCGCAGGCAACGCCGATTACTGCCAATCGCTGGCCTCGGCCGATGTGTTGCTGCGCGATGGTGCGGGCATGGCAATCCTGTATCGCCGCCTGGGCCTGGCCCCAGGGCTGAACATGAATGGCACGGATTTCATCCCCAAGCTGCTGGCGGCCTTCAAAGGGCGACGGGTGGCATTCTGGGGTACTCAGGAGCCATTCTTGAGCCGGGCGGTAGCGTGCAGCGAGGCGCGGTTTGGCGTGTTGCCGGTGTCGGTTCACGACGGATTTGCTGAAATGGCCACCTACCTGGAGCTTGCGCGGGTAACGCAGCCAGAGCTGATCGTGCTGGGCATGGGGATGCCCAAGCAAGAAGCCGTTGCCGCTCGCCTGGCTGCCAGTGGGCGGGCGTGCCTGATCGTGTGTGGCGGGGCGATTCTGGATTTTCTCGGCGGCAAAGTTAGCCGGGCGCCGCAATGGCTACGGCGATTGGGCGGGGAGTGGGTCTACCGCTTGCTGAGAGAGCCCAGGCGCTTGTTCATGCGCTACGTGGTGGGCAACCCGCTGTTCCTGTTACGCACTCTGCTGTGTACCAAGGCGATGACGCTTGGGGCCCGGAACACCCCAAGGCGTATCTGATGATTCTGCCTCCCGAGCCGTCCGAAACGGCCAAAATCCATGGCAGGAGTGATTCCGCCCGCCGGGTGTGCGGGCGACTGCTACAGTGATAGCAAGCGCCCAGGGGGCGGCGAAGACTATTCAGTGTGCAGGATTATAGTTTAAAGGCTGGTATTGATTGACTGAATAAGCTGCCAGGCATGTGCTGCGCGCTAATTAATGAGGTCTGAAATGGTTCTCGAACCCAGAAGCAGTCGTTCCTTACTTCAACGAAGAAGCAGCGTAAGTAACGCCATTCAGGCCGGCCTTGATGGGATTGCAGTCACCGGTGTCGCCTGGTACTTGATCTACGATCAGTTTGGTCACATTACCTCGGATTATGTGATCATGCTGCTCTTGTTGATTGGGGCGCTGGCCGTTATTTATGATCATTATGCGATCTATCGGACCAACGTGGGCTTGTCCATCAAGGCGTTCAGGTTATTCAAGGCCTGGTCAGCAACGTTTTGTTTTCTGGTGGTCATGGCGTTTTTGACCAAGCAGAGCGAAACCTATTCGCGGTTGTTGGTGGTGCAGTTGTTCGTCATTGGTTATGTGGTGCAATTGTTTTTGCATTTTGCAGTGCGTGAACTGCAAAAACGGTTTACCGCGCACGCTCGGCTGGACAACGCACTGATTATTGGCGCCGGCGACCTGGCCAACTTCCTGCACCAGAAGATCAGTAACAACCCGTGGTTCGGTGAGCGTGTGCTGGGGTGTGTGCTGATAGACGATGTGGCTGAACAGGGCGCGCCTGATGCAAAGCAACGCCTGCCTGTGCTGGGCCATGTCGCTGACCTTGACGAGATCGTTGCCAAACATGCTATTCGCACGGTGTACCTGGTGACGCCATTAGGCGGCTCGGCGGTCATTAACGAAGTGTATTTGAAGTTGCTCGACAAGTGCATTGCAGTGAACTGGGTGCCGGATATCTTCTCGCTGCGTTTAATCAACCACAGCGTCCGTGAAATTGCCGGTATCCCGGTATTGACGTTGTCAGAAACGCCGTTGACCGGCATGAGCCTGTTCCTTAAAAACCTCGAAGACCGCGTGCTGGCAGCACTGATATTGCTGTGTGCATCGCCGGTGCTGTTGGCAGTGGCGATAGCCATCAAACTAGACAGTCGCGGCCCGGTATTCTTCAGGCAAGAACGCATGGGCTGGACCGGTGAATCGTTCCGGATCTGGAAGTTCCGCAGCATGCATGTTCATCAACCGGAAAACGGTGTGGTCAAACAGGCCCAGAAGAACGACCCGCGACTGACCCGCGTTGGGGCTTTTATTCGCAAGACCAGCCTGGATGAACTGCCGCAGTTGTTCAATGTATTGACCGGCGAAATGTCGTTAGTGGGGCCGCGCCCGCATGCACTTCAGCACGACACGCTGTATTCGCAGGATATTGTCGACTACTTCGCGCGACACAACATCAAGCCTGGCATGACCGGCCTGGCACAGGTCAGGGGCTTCCGGGGTGAAACCAAGGACATCGAGCAGATGATTCAACGGGTCGACTCGGACATCGAGTACATCAACAACTGGTCCTTGTGGCTCGATTTCGTCATTTTGGTGCGCACGCTCAATGCTTTTACCGGCAAGCAGGCCTATTAGCCGGGGTCGACGAGCTGCCCCGGGGCAGGCACTCAACCCAACGGGTGCAATTCCCTGAAGCCACGGGCCTCTTCCACCAGCCAGTCATGCACCGCGCGGGCACCCGGCTGGGTCAGCCCGCCCGGCGGGTAATGCACCACGTAACGCTTGTGGTTGGCGATAGCCACGCCGAACGGCACGATCAGCGCCCCCCGTTCCAGTTCATCGTTGAGCAAGGTACGCCGCGCGATTGCCACGCCAACCCCGGCAATCGCCGCTTCAATGGTCAAGTGGTTGCGGTTGAAGGTATGGCCCCTGCGCACGTCCAAGCCACCTGCGCCGATGCCTTCCAGGTAGAACTCCCATTCAGCGTATTCCGAGGCGCCCCGCCAGGCGGTGATGTCGTGCAGCAGCGGGTAATGCGCCAGGTCAGCGGGCCCGTGCAGCGGCGGGCGACCGCGCAGCAGGGTGGGGGAGCACACGGGAAAGATCTGCTCGTCCAGCAATGGCGTCGACAACATGCCAGGGTAACTGCCGTCGTTCAGGTCGATGGCCAGGTCGAAGTCGCCCGGGTGCAAGGCTTGCGCACTGTCTTCGGCCACCAGCCGCAATTCGATGTCCGGATACCGCTGCTGAAAGCGCGGCAGGCGCGGCGTCAACCATTTGGCCAGGAAGGAGGGGATCGAGCGCAGGCGCAGGGTGCCGCGGATCTCGCCGGCGTCCAGGCGCAGCAGCTCGGCCTCAATGCTGCCATAGGCCTCTGAAACCGTTTGCGCCAGGCGTTGGCCTTCGGCGCTCAGCTCTACCCCACGGGCACGGCGCAGGAACAGTCGATAGCCCAGCCGTTCTTCCAACTGGCGCATTTGCTGGCTGACGGCGCCAGGGGTGATGTGCAGTTCTTCGGCGCAGCGGGTAAATGACAAATGCCGGGCTGCACAGGAGAACACATGCAGCCAGACGAACATCTGGCCATTGAGTTGTCGTCGCATCGTTTAGTACCACTAAAGCCTTGCTTAGGAAGTTTCGTTGGTCATCTTCGCGGGAGCAGGTCAGTATCGCTCAAGTCCGCAGTAGTGTTCAATTTCTCCAGAGAACCGCGCATTGGCGATTCTGCCCAACGCGGTCAGGCATTAGTATGGCTATCAGTGTTTTCGACCTCTTCAAAATCGGCATCGGCCCTTCCAGCTCTCACACCGTAGGCCCGATGCGCGCAGCGGCAACCTTTGCCCAGGCCCTGCGTGAGCGGGGCTTGCTGGCCCAGGTCAGCCGTGTCGAGGTGCGTCTGTATGGCTCCCTTTCGGCCACGGGGGTCGGACACGCCACCGACCGTGCCTGCCTGCTTGGCCTGATGGGGCAGTGGCCCGACCGGATCGACCCGGCCACGATCGAGCCACGTATCGGTCAGGTGATGCAGGAGCAATGGCTGATGCTCGATGGCAGCCATCCCCTGGCGTTCAACTACACCCGCGACATGCTGCTGCTTGAGCAAAGCCTGCCGTACCACCCGAACGCCATGAGCCTGGAAGCACTGGACGAGCAGGGCAGCCTGTTCAGCCAAACCTACTATTCGGTGGGCGGTGGTTTCATCGTCGAGCAGCAAGAAATCGATGCCCCCCAAGGCGAGGCGAATGCGGTCGAACAGCCGTATCCGTTTGCCAGTGCGGCTGAGTTGTTGGCGCTGTGCAAGGCGCACGGAATGGGCGTGGCGCAGCTGATGATGGCCAACGAATGCGTCTGGCGCACGGAAGCCGAGGTGCGCGAAGGCCTGATGCGCATCTGGGCGGCGATGTGTGAATGCGTCGACAATGGCTTGCGCAATGAGGGCATCCTGCCGGGCGGGCTCAAGGTCAAGCGCCGGGCTGCGCGTTTGCACCGCAGCCTGCAGGAGTTGGGCAAGCCGAACGTGATTGGCTCCACCCTGAGCGCCATGGAATGGGTCAACCTGTTTGCCCTGGCGGTCAACGAAGAAAACGCTGCCGGCGGGCGCATGGTCACGGCGCCCACCAACGGTGCGGCAGGGATCATCCCGGCCGTGTTGCACTACTACATGAAGTTCAACCCGGATGCCTGCGACGACGATGTGGTGAGGTTCCTGCTGGCGGCAGCCGCAGTCGGCATCCTGTGCAAGACCAACGCGTCGATCTCCGGTGCCGAAGTGGGTTGCCAAGGCGAAGTAGGCTCGGCCTGCTCGATGGCAGCCGCAGGCCTGGCCGAAGTGCTCGGTGCCACGCCGCCGCAACTGGAAAATGCCGCGGAAATCGCCCTGGAGCACAACCTGGGGCTGACCTGCGACCCGGTGGGTGGCCTGGTGCAGGTGCCGTGCATCGAGCGTAATGCGATTGCCGCGGTCAAGGCGATCAACGCCGTGCAAATGGCCCTGCGCGGTGATGGCGAGCATTTCATCTCGCTCGATCAGGTTATCCGCACCCTGCGCGACACCGGTGCGGACATGCATTCCAACTACAAAGAAACCTCGCGCGGCGGCCTGGCCGTCGCCTTTGTCGAGTGCTGATTCGCAGCCCAAGGTTTATTCAGGGGCATTGACACGCTACCCGGTAGGAGCAGCCTTGTGCTGCGAAGAGACCAGTGAACACATCATCAATCTTCGCTGCTGTCACTGGCCTCTTCGCAGCACAAGGCTGCTCCTACACGGTCAACGGCTCTTCTGTTTCAGCGTCAGGAAGCTCGCACGCATGTCCTTGGCCCAGCCGTCGAGCACTGGTTTGACGTCATTGAGGGTGAGTTTCTGGGTGTCGTTCTCCAGCTCCTTGCCCGCGCCCTTGCGCACCACCTGAGCGAGCACTTTCTGACTGGCACCGTCCAGGAAGGCCGCCTCTACGCCAACATCTACTTCCTGGTCACGGCCGCCCATGGCGGTATTGACACCCGCCGAGATCAGCGCAATAGGGATGACCTCATAAGGCTTTAGGCCTTCGTTGCTGGTAGACACGGCGGTGATCGCCGGGCGTACCACGATGGTGCCTGGGCCGGGGGCTTTGGCCAGGGTCAGCACGCTGCCCAATTCACGTCGCATGGCTTCGTTGAAGTAACGGGTAATCTCCTGCAGCGTCTGCGCCGAAATGACTGCTGTCGGTTGCGGCTTGGGGTAGAACTGGCTGGGCTCGATGAACACCTGGCTGTATTGATTGACGTTGACCTTGGGGTCGATCCAGCGCATCACCGGCGCGCCGGATGGGCTTTCAGCGGGCTGCAAGCGGCTGTAGTCCTTCAGGAAACCGGAGTAGTCACTGGGGTCCACGCGGTTGCTGGAGCAGGCGGTTACGGCAAGCAAGGCTGCGCACAACAAGGTGATGCGGGGCAATGATTTCATGATCGTGATGCATCCATGAGAGGTCGGCCAGAACAACGCTAGCAGCTGCAGGGCAGTTGGCCAGTGACCAGGGCAATCTTGGGAGCTGGCGCAGTGGTGTAATGGGGCGAAGGCGCCTTCGATTGGCGTAAATGCCGGAAGCCCGATGTGTAACAGAGAAGATTCCTACGTCACAGTAGGATCACGATGGCTTTTCATCTGCGCTCGGTATTGGAAAACTATGCCCGTAACGGGTATGGTTGGAGCGAGTCATGGAGATTTTCAAGCGCAAGGATTTCGCGCGTTGGCAAGTCGGGCAAAGGCTTACTGACAGTATGTTGTGCAAGGAGGTAGAAGAAATGCGCAGAGGGTTGGTTGATGCCAGCTTGGGTGGCGAGTTGTTCAAGCAGCGCATTGCGGGCCACGGCGCAGGTAAACGAGGCGGTTTTCGGACTGTGCTCTCTGCTCGGATAGGCAGCCGTTATGTTTTTCTGCATGGGTTTGCCAAAGGCTGCAAGGCGAATATCACGCTGGAAGAGCAAAGGGCGCTCCGCTTTGCGGGCAGGGTTTTTCTCGAGTTGTCATCTATGGCGCTCTGCCGGGCGTTACAGTCAGGTGTATTAATGGAGGTCTGTTGTGAGCAGCAAACTGATTGAGTCGTTGCGTGATGACCTTGCCCTCTTGCATGAAGCAGGTGCCATCGGCAAGGTCACCCTACGCGATTTCGAAGCAATCTGCCCTGCGCCGGTGCGGGATTTCAGCCCGCTGGACATACGGCATTTGCGTGAGGCGCTGAATTTCAGCCAGCCAGTGTTTGCCATGCACCTGCACACGAGTGCTTCAACCGTTCGAAAATGGGAGCAAGGCGAGACACGTCCAGCAGGGCCGGCGCTTAAACTCCTTAACGTAATACAATTCAAAGGCTTACAAGCTATTCTTTAAGTATTTTATTCGTAGTGGGTTCTAGCGTTAATCACTAGCATTCATTAAGTTAACTATTACTCTTCATGTATTGTCTTATTGTCGCTGCCCTCATCGTGCAAGCGTCCACGACGAGGGCACACAGGCAGCACTTACCCCAGCACCTCGCGTAACCGGTACCACAACATCCCCAACGCCAGCAGCGGTGAGCGCAATGCCTTGCCGCCCGGGAAGGTCAGGTGCGGCACCGCACTGAACACATCCAGCCCTTGGCTGTGGCCCACGGCAATGCCCTCGGCCAGCAGCTTGGCTGTCCAGTGGGTCACGTTCAGCCCGTGCCCTGAATAGCCTTGGGCGTAGTAAACGTTAGGGTGCTGGTGCAGCCGCCCGACCTGCGGGAAGCGGTTGGCCGTGATGCCGATCATGCCGCCCCATTGGTAGTCGATGCGTACTTCGGCCAACTGCGGGAACACCTTGAGCACTTTCGGCCGCATGTACGCGGCGATGTCCTTGGGGTCGCGCCCGGAATAGTGGCAGGCACCGCCGAACAGCAAACGCCGGTCGGCAGTGAGGCGGTAGTAGTCCAGGCCTACCTTCTGGTCGCAAAGCGCCATGTTTTGGGGGATCAGGCTATTGGCGAGCGCCTCGGGCAGTGGCTGGGTGGCCACCACGTAACTGCCGGCCGGCAGCACCTTGCCGCTCAGGCGCGGCTCCAGTTCATCGAGGTGCGCGTTGCAGCCAAGCACCAGGCTCTGTGCCCGGACCTTGCCGTGGGCGGTATGCAGGGTCACGCTGGGGCCATGCTCGATGCGCAGCACCGGGCTCTGCTCGAAAATGCGCACGCCAAGGGCTGCGGCCGCACGTGCTTCGCCCTGTACCAGGTCCAGTGGGTGCAGATGGCCCGAGCCCATGTCGACCAGGCCACCGGCGTACTGGTCGCTGGCGACGATCTGGTGCATGTGCTCGGGGCTGACCAGGCGGGTTTCGTGGCGATAACCCAGCGCGGCCAGGTCCTCCTGTTCCGCCTTGAAGGCGGCAAACTGGGCGGGTGTGTTGGCCAGTTCGCAGAAGCCCCACTGCAGGTCGCAGGCAATGCCGTATTGCTCGATGCGCCTGGCCACCAACGCCACCGAATCGATGCCGGCCTGTTGCAGGTAGCGCACGCCGTCCTGGCCGACATAGCGGGCAAAACCACTGACGTCATGGCCGATACCGCGGATCAGTTGGCCGCCATTGCGCCCACTGGCACCCCAGCCGATGCGCCTGGCTTCCAGCACGATCACCGAAAGGCCGCGCTCGGCAAGCTCCAGTGCGGTATTGACCCCGGTCAGGCCACCGCCGACCACGCACACATCGGCGCTCAGTTCGCCGTCCAGGCTGGGGTAGGGCGCCGCGTCGCGAGCCGTGGCAGCGTAGTACGAAGCAGTGTGCAGGGTATCGAAAGGCATGGTGCGTTCTCGGCTCAACGGTTGGACTTGATCTTGCTCCAGGAGCGGGTCATCACGCGCATGATCTTGGGGCTTGGCGTGCTGGAGATGTACAGCTTGTCCAGCACTTGCTGGGGTGGATAGACCTCGGGGTTGTTCACCAGGGACGCATCCATGTAGGCCTGGGCGTCGGGGTTGGCGTTGGCATAGCCGACCGTGGCACTGACTTTGGCGATTACTTGAGGTTCAAGCAGGTAGTTGATGAACGCCAGTGCCTGGTCCGGGTTGCTGGCGTCCTTAGGGATGGCCAGCAGGTCGAACCACAGGTTGCTGCCTTCCTTGGGAATGCTGTAGGCAACCTTGACGCCGTTCTTGGCTTCCACTGCGCGGTTGGCGGCCTGGAACACGTCGCCGGAGTAGCCGAAGGCTACGCAGACATCGCCGTTGGCTAGGTCCGAGACATATTTGGAAGAATGGAAGTAGGTGATGTAGGGCCGCAGTTCGAGCAGGCGGGCTTCAGCCTTGGCGTAGTCCTCGGGCTTTTCGCTGCGTGGGTCCATGCCCAGGTAGTTGAGAATGGCCGGGAACAGCTCGTCGGGCGAATCCATGAAGGCCACGCCACACTGCTTGAGTTTTTTCAGGTTCTCGGGCTCGAACAGCACCGCCCAGGAGTCGATGTGGTCCACGCCCAGCGCGGCCTTGACCTTGTCGACGTTGTAGCCGATGCCATTGGTGCCCCACAGGTAGGGCACGGCGTACTGGTTGCCGGGGTCGTTCTGCTCAAGCTGTTTGAGCAGTTTAGGGTCCAGGTGCTTCCAGTTGGGTAGCTTGCTGCGGTCCAGCGGCAAAAATGCACCGGCCTGGGCCTGGCGGGCGAGGAAGTGGTTCGAGGGCACGACCACATCGTAGCCAGTGCGGCCGGCCAGCAGCTTGCCCTCCAGGGTTTCGTTGGAATCGAACACGTCATAGACCACCTTGATCCCACTGCTGGCCTGGAAGTCGGCCAGTGTCGTGTCACCGATGTAGTCGGTCCAGTTGTAGACGCTGACGGTCGGAGCGGCCTGGGCAGCTGCGCCGAACAGAAAGGTGAATGCAGCGGGAACCAGGGATTGCAGATGACGCATGTCGACACCTCGTTGGTCTTGTTCTTGGGTTCGGTGTATCGGGGGCTGCGTTGCAGCCCTTTCGCGACGCAAGGCCGCCCCCACAGGAAAGCGTGGCCTTGCGTCATCGCACGGGCAGTGCCCTTGGGTTTAAACGCTGAGCATCAGGAATTCACGTTCCCAGGAACTGATCACCCGTTTGTAGTTCTCGTGCTCGGCACGCTTGACCGCTACATAGCCCTGGACGAACTGCTTGCCCAGGTACTGCTGCACGGTTTCGCAGTCTTCCATGTGCTGCAGGGCATCTTCGATTGTGATGGGCAGGCGCAGGTTGCGTCGCTCATAAGCCCGGCCCTGCACCGGCGCACTCGGGTTGATCTTCTCGACCATGCCCAGGTAGCCACACAGCAGGCTGGCAGCAATGGCCAGGTAAGGGTTGGCATCGGCGCCCGGCAGGCGGTTTTCCACGCGCATTGCATCGGGGCTGGAGGTCGGCACACGCAGGCCGGCAGTGCGGTTTTCTTCACCCCACTCGACGTTGACCGGTGCCGACGTGTCCGGCAAGAAGCGGCGGAACGAGTTGACGTTAGGTGCGAACATCGGCAGCAGCTTGGGGATGTACTTCTGCAGCCCGCCGATGTGGTGCAGGAACAGCTCGCTCATGCTGCCGTCTTCATTGGCGAACACCGGCTTACCGGTCGCGATGTCGACCACGCTCTGGTGCAGGTGCATGGCACTGCCGGGTTCGTCAGTGATCGGCTTGGCCATGAAGGTGGCCGCCACGTTGTGCTTGAGCGCGGCTTCACGCATGGTGCGCTTGAACACGGTGATCTGGTCGGCCAGGTCCAGGGCGTCGCCGTGGCGGAAGTTGATCTCCATTTGCGCCGGGCCGTCTTCATGGATCAGGGTGTCCAGGTCAAGGCCCTGCAGTTCGCACCAGTCATAGACGTCTTCGAACAGCGGGTCGAATTCGTTGGCGGCATCGATCGAGAACGACTGGCGACCGCTTTCTGCGCGGCCCGAGCGCCCCAGGGGTACCTGCAGCGGCAGGTCTGGGTCTTCGCAACGCTTGGTCAGGTAGAACTCCATCTCCGGTGCAACGATCGGCTGCCAGCCTTTGTCGGCGTACAGCTTCAGCACCTTCTTCAACACGTTGCGCGGCGACAGCTCGATCGGGTTGCCTTGCTTGTCGAAGGTGTCGTGAATCACGATCGCGGTCGGCTCGATTGCCCAGGGGATCTGGTACACCGCAGTCGGGTCAGGGCGGCAGACCATGTCGATGTCGGCGGCATCGAGCAGGCTGTAGTAGATGTCGTCGTCAACGTAGTCGCCGGTGACCGTCTGCAACAGCACGCTCTCGGGCAGACGCATGCCACGTTCGTGCAGGAATTTGGCGGTCGGTGCGATCTTGCCGCGGGCGATGCCGGTCAGGTCGCTGATCACGCATTCGACTTCGGTGATCCGGTGTTCTTTCAGCCACGTGGACAGCTGATCGAAGGGGGCGTTCATACAGACCTCTTGGTTGGGTTTTTGTGTGCGCGGCGGGAGCGGGTGGCTTCCCAGGTGACGCGCTGGAGACTATCTTGGTCGCAGCCCCCTGGGGCGATCTATCCACTTTCTCCGATAATCAATGCACCAAAAGAGTGCATACAGGACAATGCGTGACAACGCTCAACGCCTTGCAGGTTCAGGCTTTCCACACCACCGACGTCACCGAGCAGGTGCGTGCCACCCCTGGCTGGCAACAGCAATACCGGCAAATGTCGCCCGGGCATTTCAGCGGCGAACTGCGTTGCCTGGGGCTCGATGGCGTGGAGGTTTATGAAGAACGGCTCAATACCCGTGTCGAGCAGTTCTTTCGCCCCCCCAGTGGATCGCTGGCGTTCTGTTTCGACCGCAGCGAAAACAGCCTGTACCTGCTCAACGAGCAGAGCCGCAATATCTGGATCACCCCGGAGAACTACGAAGAAGTGGCCGTGGTGTTCGACCAGGCGTTTCTGGCCCGTCATGGCCTGGATACGCAGCGCCTGGAAGGCTTGTTCATGGTGCCATTGGGCAGCGGCCAGAACGCCTTGTTCGGCAGTTGGCTGAGCGCCACCCTGACCCGTTTGGGCAACGCCGATTGCCCACTGCAGGGGCAGGCGCTGGCGGAACAGTTGCTGGAAGACTGCCTGTTCATCCTCGACAGTGCCTGCCAGCGGCTGGACAGCGGTGCGCTGGGCAGGCGCAGTGAAGAGCGCTTGATCATGCGGCGGGTCAGTGAATGGGCGGCGGACTGCCCCGAAGAAACCCTCAACCTGGTGGCACTGGCTGATGTGGCCGGAGTATCGCTACGCCAGTTGCAGCAGGCATTCAAGGCCTTTACCGGTATGCCGCCGGGGACCTGGCTGCGGTTACGCCGGCTAAACGGCGCGCGACGGGACTTGTTGCGCGGTGGCGAAGTAACGGTAGCGGAAGTCGCCATGCGCTGGTCGTTCTGGCACCTAGGGCGGTTTTCCGAGAGTTACCGGCAGCTGTTCAAGGAGTTGCCGAGCGAGACCCTGAAACGGCGCAGGGGCTGAGGGCCGGCAGCCGGTGCATTGAACCCAGCACCCCCCACGGAAAGTTGCTATCGTGCCGACCTGTTTCCACCCGAGGTCCCGATGTTCTACCTGCCATTGCTCAGCGACCAAGCCGACCGCCTTGCCAGCGAACCCACCGCCAGCGATTTTTTCCCGACTGCCAGTTTGCTGGAGGCCGCGGCGGTGCTGTTCGTGCAAAACCTGCCACGCCAGCCCGCCACTGCAACGGCCGACGCTCAGGAGCGGCGCTTTGCCGAAATCGTGCGCATCGCGAACGAGGTCGAAACGGCCGCGCCGGGGCGCTTTCAAGGCCAGGTGGCGCAGCATTTCGACCGCGAGGCATTCGCCATGGGCCTTGGCATGCTGGGTGAGAATGGCATCGGTTTGCTGTCCGCCGAGGTCCAATACGACGTCGAGGACCTGCAGGATGACCAAAGCCAGTGGAGTTTCCAATTTGCCGATACCTACCGCCAACAGGTCACGCCGCTGCATCCGGTCTATTTGCCATCGCTGGCCAGCGACCTGCTGCTGAGCGATCAACAAAACCGCCTGCTGCGCGAGTTTCTGTCAGGTGTTGACGAGTCGGTGGCGGTGCAAGGCTTTGCCGGCACCGGCAAGACGTTCCTGATTCACCAGTTCGCCCGTTTGCTCGACCCCCAGCGCACGCTGCTGCTGGCCTTGACCGAGGGCCAGCTGCGCGCATTGCAGGCACGCGTCAAGGACGCCCAAGCTTACACCGCACTGACCTTCGGCCAACTGGCAGACGAGCTTCTCAACCGAGACCTCACCAGCAACGGTTGGCGCTTGCGTGACCCGTACCGCACCAAATTGTCCTGGCGCCCGCAGGAGGCGCAGGTGGTGAAGTGGCTGAATATCCCCGATATCGGCCCGCTCGCCGCCCGCGACGTGGTTGCCTTGTGCATCAAGGCCGTGCGCAGTTTCTGCCGCAGCGGCGATGCAGAGGTCCAGCTTCACCATTTGCCCTGGGCCGGGCCGGGCACCTCGCCACTGGATCAGGAAGTGCTGCTGGAAAAGGCCCGGCTGTACTGGCAGGAGCTGATTCGCCCCTCAGCGCGGGAGATTCAACTGCCGGTGCGTGATTACCACCGGGTCAAACTGCTGTCGCTGACCGCTGACATGATCGACAGTCGGTACACCCACGTCATCGTCGACGAGGCCCACGAGCTGTCGGCACCGATGCTCGCCGTGCTGGACCGCAGCCCGCAGTCGATCATCACCCTGGGCGACGAGCTGCAGAACCTCAATGGCTTGAGCCCGCACCACGGTGGCTTCATCCGCCAGCGTTACATCGACCATTCGCTGCGCGCCGGGCCTGCCATGGATAACGTCCTCAACCCGCTGATCCAGGCGCATCCGGCCAAGATCCAGGCGGCATTCAGCGGCAGTGCCGAGCACTACACCCGGGTCAGTTTCTTCGACACGGTCACGGTGCCAGAGCAGCCCACGGCACTGATTGTCGATGACGAGTGGGGCCTGTTTGGCTGGTTCCAGCGCCTTACGCACCAAGGGGTGCCGTTCGTGTTGTTGAAGAGTGCGCGCAAGGATTTCGAGCTGTTCGTCGAAGATTGCATCGAGCTGTACCGCTACGGCACCCGGCCGCGTCACCCCATGCTGTTCCGCTACGCCAGTTGGCAGGCGCTGGAGCAGGACAAGGGCGATGACAAAGCCTTCGTAGCGGTCGCCAACATGCTGCGCAAGGGCTATACACCAGAGCATTTCGCCAAGGCCAAGAGCCGTTATCGTTGGGACAAGGCGCCCAAGCTGTTCCTGGGGCGGGTGCGGGACGTGAAGAACATGGAATTCGCCCGGGTGATGGTGTCACCGGAGCTGATGGTCGCGCCCGTGGCGGCGGGCAATCGCAACGAACGGGCGCGGATGCTGGCGGGCCTGTATACCGCCTGTTCGCGGGCACGGCATGAACTGATCGTGCCGGGGGGGATGCTGGACTGGGTGAAGGACCAGGTCAGGGACTGAGGAAATCGGGGCCGTCAGGCGGCCCCGATTCCCTCCGTCAATTACGGTCCAGCCACACCGTTTGCGCGTTGGTGAATTCCCGCACACCAAAGTGCGACAATTCGCGGCCAAAACCACTCTTCTTCACACCGCCAAAGGCGACGCGGGGGTCGGATGCGCAGTAGCCGTTGATGAACACGCCACCGGTATCCAGTGCTGCGGTCATGCGTTCAGCCAGCGCATAGTCGGCGGTGTAAATGGTCGACGCCAGGCCGAATTCGCTGTCGTTGGCCAATGCCACGGCATGGTCGGCATCCCGCGCAGTGATAATCGCCGCCACTGGCCCGAACAGTTCCTGCTTGAACGCGGTCATTTCCGGGGTGACGTTGGCAAACACGGTCGGTGCGTAGAAGTTGCCCACGCCTTCGATCTTGTTGCCGCCCAGCAGCAAAGTAGCGCCTTCGGCGAGTGTCGCCTGAACCTGCCCATCGAGTTCATCGCGCAGGTCATAGCGGGCCATCGGGCCGATGTAGGTGTCGTCTTCCAGCGGGTTGCCAACCTTCAGCTGGCGCGTTGCTTCAACAAATTTTTGGGTGAATGCTTCAACGATGCTTTCTTCGATGATCAGGCGTTTGGCCGCCGCGCAAACCTGGCCGGTGTTCTGGTAGCGACCGATGACGGCCGCCTTGACTGCGGCATCCAGGTCGGCATCGGCCAGTACGATGAACGGGTCCGAACCGCCCAGCTCCAGCACGCACTTCTTCAGCGCGGCACCGGCTTGCGCACCGATCGCCATGCCAGCGCGCACGCTGCCGGTCAGGGTCACGGCGGCAATGCGAGGGTCGTTGATGGCGCGGGTGACACCGTCCGGCGTGACGTTCAGCACTTCAAAGACGCCTTCCGGCAGGCCGGCATCCTTGAACAGTTCGCCCAGCAAGTAGGCGCTGCCCATGACGTTCGGGGCGTGCTTGAGCACGTAGGTATTACCCGCCAGAATCGCCGGGACAGCACCGCGCAGCACTTGCCAGATCGGGAAGTTCCACGGCATCACGGCCAGGATCGGGCCCAGCGGGCGGTACTCGATGCGCGCTTTTTCGACCTGGGTTGGTTCCGCTGCCAGCATGGCAGGGCCGTGCTCGGCGTACCAACGGCACAACCCGACACACTTGCTCACTTCGCCCCGGGCCTGGGTGATCGGCTTGCCGATTTCACGGCTGATCATTTGCGCGAACGCTTCGGCCTTGGTTTCCAGCGTGTTGGCCAGGGCGAGCAACCACTCACTGCGCTGACCCAGCGACACCTGGCGCCATTGGCCATAGCCCACCTTGGCGCGTTGCAGCGCCGCTTCCAGTGCGGCGTCGGTATCGAACGGGTAGGCGCCAATCTGCTCGCCGCTGTGCGGGTCGAGGGAGATGGCGTGGGTCAGGCTGCTGATCGCGCTCATGGTGGAAACTCTCGCTGTTGTTGATCCGTGACGCCAGACTAGTGGTGTAGGGATTTAATGAAAACTGAATAATAATGAGCGAAACATTCACGTTTGGAGAATGACTGTGGACCTGGTGCAACTGGAAATCTTCAAGGCAGTGGCCGAGCAAGGCAGCATCAGTGCCGCCGCGCAGCATATCCATCGGGTGCCCTCGAACCTGACCACACGTATCAAACAGCTGGAGGAAGACTTGGGCGTCGAACTGTTCATCCGCGAGAAAAGCCGCCTGCGCCTGTCGCCAGCGGGCTGGAACTTTCTCGAATACACCCGGCGCATTCTCGACCTGGTGCACGAGGCGCGGCTAACGGTGGCCGGCGAAGACCCGCAGGGCACCTTTGCCTTGGGTTCGCTGGAAAGCACCGCAGCCGTGCGGATCCCGGCCTTGCTGGCTGCCTATAACCAGCGCTACCCCAAAGTCGACCTGGACCTCTCGACCGGGCCGTCGGGGACGATGCTCGAAGGGGTGCTGTCTGGGCGATTGGTCGCGGCGTTCGTGGATGGGCCGGTGTTGCACCCGACGCTGGAAGGCATGCCAGTGTTCGAGGAAGAGATGATGGTCATCTCGCCCCTCAACCATGCGCCCGTAACCCGCGCCCAAGATGTCAACGGCGAGAATATCTACGCATTTCGGGCCAACTGCTCGTACCGCCACCACTTCGAGAACTGGTTTGTGCAGGATCAGGCCGTGCCGGGCAAGATCCACGAGATGGAGTCGTATCACGGCATGCTGGCATGCGTGAGTGCTGGTGCCGGGTTGGCCATGATGCCGCGCAGCATGCTCGACAACATGCCGGGCTGCAGCACGGTGAGCGCCTGGCCGATGTCGGAGGATTTCCGGTATTTGAAGACCTGGCTGGTGTGGCGGCGGGGGGCGGTTTCGCGCAGTTTGAGTATGTTTGTGAAGTTGTTGGAAGAGCGGCAGGGGAGTTTAGGTATGGCTGTAGATACCGTATAGAGCAACCTTCGAGAGCAGGGGCGTAGCTACCGGCGCTTGCCACGACCCGAAGGCTCTCTCTTCTTGGTTTATCAACTCAGCGATGGACGCTGCTGTGTGATGCGCTGGCAATCAAGCTGGCGCCGCACGCGGTTTTCATGCCGTCAAGGGCGACGGGTACTCCGTTGACGCGGTACGTGTCACTGCCTTCGATGATTGGAAACTCGCCTTTGCACAGAGGGCAGAAAACCATGCTGCCTTCGCCGGCCATTGGTTTGCCGTTGAGGTTAGTATCGTCTATGGAGCCGATCACCATACCACCATGGTCGGTTGGATCCCCAGTCCTTACAATGCTCTTCATGTGAATTTCTCTTGTGTGTTTCAGGTAGGTTAGGTCACTCAAATGACCCTTAATGCGGCGAATGCTACTGTGAGGGGGTTTTAAGTGCGTACAGATTTGTGTAAAAATCCCAATGAATAATTTTTGAGTTATTTTCATTTGCGTATAGAGTGTTTACGTAATCTAGTTCTTGTGCGTATGGTTGCCATTCTTTCAGAGTGGTTGTAATTGCTGGGAAGGCATCATCTATGTTGATGATCATTATGGTTTCTGATTCCTTTAGGTCTATGAGTGATGCTGCGGCGAGTATCTCCATGATTAATTTGTCTCTTTGGATAGAGTGTGCTTCATATTTGTCGGGGATTTTATCCCAATGAATGTTGGATGCGCCTGTTGGTAGTAGCATCCTGGTTTTCATAGAGGTGGGTGTCGATGTAAGCTTGGCATTCTGGTGTGAAGCTCATCGGTTAAATCTCCTTATTATTTTTCCAACTGTTTTTTGTGTTGCCTCAAAGCAAATTGTTATTTCGTTTTTCCTGTTGAAAGCATTTATATGAGCCTTGTGTCTGTTGTCATATCCCACACGAAATCCCCGGTGTTCATCTTAATTGTCATGAAGGTAGGGGTTCCTGATTTGGTAGTAGTCGCCTGATAGTGCACTCGTATAGTTTTTTACTTCCATAAGAAGAGTAGTCAATTGAGATTTGAATTGAGAGGTCGCTAGTAAAAAATCTTAATTCGTCACTGACGCTTTTGTCAAAGTCAAATTGAGGATTTATAATGGTTTTTTTGGGTAGTTTTATGGCTCCATAATATTTCCAGTCTTCGTCGATGAATGCGTAGAATTCTTTTTGATATAATTCGGGCGAGAAGCGGTTCAAACACTCGGAAAAGGAGTGGAGTTCCTCGTTTAGGCAGGTTTTTAGTTTTAATTTTTTTATTTTATTTAGTACATCATCTGTCTCAGTTAGCTTTAGTTTTGCTATTTTCTGATGGTTGTTAGTAAATATTTCTCGGATTTTTTTCTCGTGGCTATTCTGTATTTTTTTTCCTTGTGCTTTTCTATAGAGCAACTCTTTATCATATGGATTGATAGTCAATTGCAGCACTCCTTAGTGTAAAAGACTTTTCCTTTTCCATTTCGAATTTGTGGCCGATTATGTCTGCTCATTCTGGGGTTTCCATCGTCATCTAGTTTAACCTTTCCCGCTTCCCAGTGTGGTTTTTCGATATGGCTGCTATCTAACGTTTGCTGCTGCACAGATGCAAGGCCTTTCGCTCCTCCTGGTTGCGCCATCTCATAACGGTATTCAAATCCGGATTGGTTCCTGGATTGACTAATGGGTTGCTGACTTGTAGGGATTTTTGCCTGCCTCATAGCTTCACGCCTAGCTCCCCTCGAAGTGGCAAACGGATTGACTTCACTTCCTAGTGCTTCTGGAAGTTACCGCCGCTGGGCAAGAATTCGCGAAACTGCGGCTGATTCAGGCCAGCGATCACGATGGTGAACTTGCTGTTGCGTGATTCGGTGCTGTCGCCGACCAAGAAGTTGTTATCGAGTTGGCAATTGCGGGTGCCTAGGCCATTGCGCTGGGGCAAGGGAATCGGCACCGTACGTTT
Organism: Pseudomonas sp. SWRI50; assembly: GCF_014269095.1. Classification (NCBI taxonomy): domain Bacteria; kingdom Pseudomonadati; phylum Pseudomonadota; class Gammaproteobacteria; order Pseudomonadales; family Pseudomonadaceae; genus Pseudomonas; species Pseudomonas sp. SWRI50. Next base: position 356,446 of record NZ_JABWRW010000002.1, read on the forward strand.
TTCGTATTCACGGATAACCACCTGCTGCAGGTCGAAGCAGTGCGCGATCATGCCGGCCACCATGCTCGGTGATCGGCTGCGGCTGGCGATCATCCCCACATAACTGAGCAACCGGCTCCACGGTAGCGGTGTGGCGCCTCGCAACGCTGAGTCATCCAGCCCGATGAGGGCAAAGATGTAGCGAGAGAAGCCATCTTTTGCGCCCGGTTGAAAGCGCCGGTAGTAGCGGTACTTGCGCCATCCCTGATGCAACAGGGTGTGCAGGCGATGGTTGAAGAAGTTGAAGTACGCCGGACGCAGCCCGATGCCATGAGCGTGTTCGTAGGCAATGTCGTCGAGATAGTAGGTGGGCAGCGGCGAATCTGTGCCATGCAGCCCCAGGAAGCTGGCCTGAATCCGATAGCGATCGTCCTCCAGGCGGTCAGCGCGCAGTACGTCGGCAACCGGGAACGATAAACTGGGAGAAACCTCCAGCCGCAAGCGGCGCCGAGCCTCCCGGGACAGGGGGCGTTGTTCGAGATCGTCCCCGTGCAGCTGGTGCATCAGTTCCAGTAATTGGAAGTAGGTGTACTGGTGCGCGCTACGTAGAACAATATCGGCTCGTTGACGACGTGTTTCTTTATCGAGGTTGTCCATAGCGTATTGCATATCCCACTGTGTTTGATTATGCCTGTCGTGGCGCTATTTGATCTGTGTTGATGTAAGTCATGTTGTTGGATGATGGGTTATGTTCGATCGGTGGATCTTTAAAAGTTTGTAGGAAAATTCGCTATCGCGTTCGTCGAAATTAAACAGCTCGAACACTGGAGTGCATTCTTCCGGAAATTCACGATGTACTGGGTGATGGTTTCCTGTCGAGTATTTGGGTGTAAGAAAATGTGTGTTCGCTAGTCGTTTGCCGATCCAGCTTTTTTGAATAAAGAGTGCAATATGCCCATGAAATATAAATGCGCACGTTGAAGCGCCGACTTGCTGCCCGTGCCCGGACGACCCTCTGTCAGTAAGAAAACGAGTGTCGTTAGAGGGCGTAATAATAGGTAAACCATCCTCAGAAGGAGGGTTCTACCATGCGTAATCATCACTATGCCCTTGGTGCTGCGCTACTGCTCACCCTGGCCATGCCTTGGACGTTAGCGGCGGCTGCCGACCTCAATGCGCCTATCGACATGCAGGCTGTCCAGCTGCAGCCGCAAGAGCAAAACGGCATCCGTTATCTGGAAGGCGGTATTGGCCAGGATGAAGCCAATGCCCTGCGCAAGACCAAAGGGTACGACTTGCATGTCGAACTCTCGGCAGGCCCGGGAAGCGAGTTCCAGAGTGGCGCCACAGTCGACATCCAGAGTGCACAGGGCCAGCCCGTGCTGAGCGTTACCAACGTAGGCCCGCTGCTCTATGTGCAGTTGCCACCGGGCCATTACAAAGTTACCGGCAACGCCCAAGGTGAGACGGTACAACAGCAGGTGGCCGTCGACGGCAAAGCGCCTGTGACGGTGAACCTGCACTGGCGTTGAATGGCACAGTCCGGGCAGGAGTACATCTGTACTCCTGCCGAATGGGAGCGCACCGCCATGAGCCTGGACCTTCAGCTGGAGATGTTGGACGAGCGGGGTTTTGTGTTGATCCCCGGTGTGCTCGAACCCCTGCGTATCGCTTTGCTGCGCTGCGCCATCGATGACTTGCAGCCCATTCACTGGGATTACCAAGGGCTGCTCGAACACTACAAGTGCGTGTTCAACCGCAACCCCCTGTGGTTGCCCTTTCTGGATCTGCCACCGCTTATCAACCTGGCCGAGGCCGCGCTCGGCGAGGACTGCCACGTGATCGGCCAGACCGCCTGGCGCAGCCACCCCGGCTACCCCGGCATGGCGCTGCACCTTGATCACCTGCCCATGAAACTGCCTGCCTGGCTCAGCGAGCGAGGTGCCTTTACCCAGCCCATGCAGATCCTTACCGTGCAGCTGTACCTCAGTGATATCGATCACAGCATCGGGCCGACCTGGATCGTGCCTGGTAGCCATCGTGCAGCACGCCCACCCGAGGCCGGCGAGTCCGAGTGGCAAGGGCGTGAAGCGCATCCGGTGTTGTGCAAGGCGGGGGATGCATTGGTGTTTCGCAGTGATGTCTGGCACAGCGGCGGCGCCAATTGCACGCAGTCGCGTGAGCGCGACATGCTGCAGGTGCATTACGGCCGACGCATGGTGGCGCAGAAGTTTTCGCCGTATTTGCACTGGCAATTCAACCCGCAGGTGTTGCAGGAGGCGACGCCGAGGCAGCGGCGGCTGTTGGGTGAGCATGAAGAGGCGGCCTACGACTGAATGGCGACAGGGCCCGTGATAGGGCGGTCGCCCTGGTATTAGCCAATGGTGGCAAACAGCTTTCAACTTTCTGATTATCTGGACAATAATCAGAGAAGTATTACTTGGTGTGACCGGTTTGGATGCGCCGGCCACCGCATAAGCTCGAGGGGCTCAAGCCCCCACTTTGCCCGTGTTGTAGACCATCAGGAGATGTCATTGATGAAAACCCGTCTCGCTGCTTCGCTGGCCGCTGCAGTGCTGGCCTTCGCGGGGGCCAACCTGGCCCAGGCCGCGCAGGTATCGGCTGCAGTTGGCGCCACCAGCCAAGGCGACATGACCTACCGTATCGGCCTTTCGTTCGACTGGGACAAGAAATGGCTGGAAAGCAGTACCGGTTATGTGACCGGTTACTGGGATGCGGCCTACACCTATTGGGAAGGCGGCGACGCCAGCGGCGCGCACTCGTTGTCGTTCAGCCCGGTATTCACCTACGAGTTCAGCGGTTTCACCTATACCCCATACATCGAGGCCGGTATTGGCCTGGCGGCATTTTCCAAGACTGAAGTGGGCGACCAGCGCCTGGGTTCGGCGGTCAACTTCGAAGACCGCATTGGTTTCGGCCTGAAGCTGCCAGGTGCGCAGAAGGTCGGCATCCGCGCGATGCATTACTCAAACGCGGGTATCAAACAGCCTAACGACGGGATCGAGTCTTACGCGTTGTTCTACAGCAAGGCGTTCTGAGTTTGATGCGCTTTTTGTAGGAGCAGCCTTGCGCTGCGAAGAGGCCGGTACCGGCAACAGATATGCAGTGCCAGTACCGACCTCTTCGCAGCACAAGGCTGCTCCTACAGTCAGCTAGAAGGTGTACGAAACCCCGGCCTGCACCGTTCGCGGTGCGCCCGGGTACACGTAGTTGTTGAACGCCCCTTCGTCATACCCTTTGTTGAAGACGTTCTTCACATCGAGGTTCAGCCGCACGTGTTCATTGACCTTGTAGAAGCTGAGCAGGTCAACCACGCTGTAGCGCTCCATGGTGTAGGTCGTCACGGCTGTCTGGCCGGCGCGATCATCCACGTATTTCAGGCCAACACCCAATCCAAGGCCTTTGACCGCGCCGTCCTGGAATTCGTAAGTGTTCAGCAGGCTGAAACTGTTGCGTGGGATGTTGGCCAGGTGGGTGCCGGTAGGCAAGCTGGTGTCTTTTGTCACTTCGGCATCGACATAAGCGTAGCCACCTATCACGCGCCACTCGGGGGTGATGTTGCCCGCAATGTTGATGTCCAGCCCGCGGCTGCGCACCTCACCTGCTGCAATGCTGTAGACCCCGGTGGGGTCGTTGGGGTCGCGTGCCAGCACGTTTTCCTTGACGATGTGGTACACCGCCGCATCGATGCTCAGCTGGCGATCGAGCGCTTCCCACTTCACGCCCAGCTCGTAGGATTTACCCTTCTCCGGGTCGAAGCTGCCGCCTCCCGCAGGGGCGCCACTGTTGGGCTTGAATGAACGCGCCGTGTTGGCATAGACCGCCACCGTGTCGGTCAGGTCGTAGATCAGGCCAACGCGCGGGGTGACGCCGTTCTCGCCCTTGCTGAAGTCACGGGTGTCGACCAGCTTGTCGTCATAGTCGTGCTCAAAGCGCTCGAAGCGGATGCCGGCCAACGCTTTGAGGCGCTCGGTCAACGCCACTTGGTCCTGAATGAAGAAGGCCCAGGTCTGCAGGTTTTCCTTGTCCCAGGTGGTGGTGCGTGTCAACGCGGGCCTTGGCTGGCCGAGCACTGGGTCGTAGATATCGATGGGGTAGGTGCCGACGGCTGCCGAGGAACGCTGGATGATCGAGTTGTAATCGTAGTTTTCGTACTCGATGCCGGTCAGCAGGGTGTGGCTGAAACCACCGGTGTCGAAATGCCCGGTAAGGTTCAACTGCCAGTCACGGTCAGTCCATTCCAGTTTGCGGTAGTTGAAGTTGCGCTGCAGGGTACGCCCGTCAGCGGGTGCGCCGTTGGCTTCGACCGCGTTGCCCTTGAGCGAGCCATCGAGAAACTGGAACCCGCCCCCCAACGTCCAGTTGTCATTGAGCAGGTGCTCGAAGCGTACCTGGGCCATGTTGTTGTCGTTGTGCAGCACGTTGTCGCTGCCTTTCTCCCAGATATAGGTGTCGCGCGAGGCGCTGCCGGTCTGGGTGGCATAGCGGGTCAGGCCGCGGTCCAGTGGGTGGTTGTTGCGCATGAAGTCGCCTTCGAAGACGATTCTGGTGCTGTCGTTGACCTGCCAGCTGACCACGGGCGCCACGTCGTAGCGCTCGCTCTCGACATCATCGCGAAAGCTCTCGCCACCTTCGCCAAGCACGTTCAACCGGTAAGCGAGCGAGCCGTCCTCATTCAGCGGGCCGGTGGCATCGAGGGTAGCGCGGTGCATGCCTTGGTCGTCGATCTGGCTGCCCAGGGTGACCTTGCGTTCAGCCAGCGGTTGCTTGCTGACCACGTTGAAGGTGCCACCAGGGTCGCCACGCCCATACAGGCTGGTGGCTGGGCCGCGGATCACTTCAAGGCGCTCGACAGTATTGGCGTCGGGGGCGTTGGGGTAGCCGCGGTTGATCGGGAAGCCATTGCGGTAGAACTCGCCCGTGGTAAAGCCACGCACCGTGAACGTGGTCAAGCCCTGGCCGCCAAAGTTGTTGGCGCGGCCAACGCCGCCGGCGTAGTCCAGGCCATCTTGCAGCCGTGTGGCGCCGGTGTCTTCGAGCACGTCCTTGGGGACCACGCTGACCGATTGCGGGGTTTCGTGCAGGGCGGTGTCGGTGCGCGTGGCGCTTGCCGAACGGCTGGCCTTGTAGCCGACGACCGGGCCATCGGCGCGTTCACTGTCGGCAGTACCGGTGATACTCAAGGCCTGGAGTTCGATCCGGGCGGGGTCGCTGGGCGATTCGGGCTCAGCCCAGGCCAACGGGGAGACAGCATGAAGCACACAAAGCGAAACGAACGTGCGACGCATCGACGGTACGATCCTGGAGTAGGGCGCTAGGGGGAGGGGTAGAAAGCGTCGCGACACTACTACGAATCATTATCAAATGCATTCTTTTTAAATGGAGCGCGCGTGCCAAATGCCTACCTTCACCGCCGGCCCCTGTAGGAGCGGCCTTGCGTCGCGAAAGGGCCGCGCAGCGGCCCCAGCAATATTGTAGGTGACACTGAAATCGGGGACTGCTCCGCAGCCCTTTCGCGACGCGAGGCCGCTCCTACAGGGGCTGCGGATTAATGACGAATCGGGCACATAGTTCGCCGAATACTCAATGCATCGCCTTGATCGCCAGCACATTGCACAGCGGATGCTCCAGCACATGCGCCGTGGTACCGCCCAAAAAGGTCTGCATGGCGTCGTGGCGATGGCTGCCCATGACGATCACATCGACCCGGCTATGGCTGACGAACTGGGCAATCGCACGAATCGCTGGCCCCTCGACGAAATGCCTGCGCTCCAAGGGCACCTGGTGATGGTCGCCCAGGCGGTTGAATGCTGAACGCTGTGCGGTACGCACACTGCCATCGAAGCCAGGCATGGTGACGGTGCCGGCACCGAAGTCGGCGATGTGGGTCTTGGCCGCGTCGCACACATGCAGCAGGTGCAGTTCGGCATTGCACTGCAGCGCCAGCGCATGGGCGCTGTGAATGACCTGCTCATCGAGGTGTTCACCGGCGCCATGGCTGTTCAGGTCCACTGCGGCGGCGATCTGCTTGGGCAAGGGCAGGCGGATGTCACTGATCAGGTGCACGGCAACCGGGCTGTCCTTGAGCAACTGCCAGTCCAGCGGTGTCACCAGCAAGCGTTTGAGCACCGGTTCGTGCTGCACGTCCTTGATCAGCAGGTCGCAGCCCAAGCGTTCGATACGCTCGAGCACGCTGGCCAACGGGTCGCGGGTCAGCAGCAGTTCGGTGGACACATCCAGGCCGGCGTCGGCCATCTGCTCGGCTTCATCGGCCAGCCACTGGCGATTGTCGCTGAGCAGCCGTTCACGCTCCCGGCCATCGCTCATCAAACCGAAAGTGTCGACATCGTCGACGAATACGTTGATATCGAGTAGCGCACCGCTTGACTCTGCCAACGCCGCCGCGCGTTGTAGAGCCGGCGTGTGGCGCATCTGCGGGCCGAGCATGACGAACAAACGCTTGAACTGGCTCATCTCACACCTCCGCGTGTGGAAGCCCCCCGGTTCATGCCTGGTGATCTGGCCCTGTTCAGTCTAGACCCACGTAGGCACCCTTGGGCGCCGCTTCGCTTGCGCTTGCCGCAGACGGAGCCTGGGTGTCAGCGGCCTCTTTCCACCCGCCACCCAACGCCGCGTACAGGTTCACCTCTGCCACCAACTGCGCCAGGCGGTCATTGATCAGCCCCTGCTGGGCACTGAACAACGAGCGCTGCGCGTCGAGAAAGGTCAGGCTGCTGTCCACGCCGATCCGGTAGCGGTGTTCAGCAAGGTTGTAGTAACGCTGGTTGGAGGCCACCAAGTCGCGTTGCGCCTGCAGTTGCCGCTGGTAAGTCGCCCGCGCCGCCAAGCCGTCGGCCACTTCCTGAAAGGCGCTTTGGATTGCTTTTTCGTACTGCGCTACCTGAATGTCCTTCTGCAATTGGGCATAGTCCAGGCTGGCACGCAGGCTACCGGCGGTGAAGATCGGCAGGTTGATCTGTGGCTGGAACAGCCAGGTCCCTGACCCTGCATCGAACAGCCCACTGAGCGCCGGGCTGGTACTGCCGGCATTGGCGGTCAGGCTGATGCTCGGGAAAAACGCCGCACGCGCGGCGCCAATATCGGCGTTGGCCGCACGCAGCTGGTATTCGGCCTGGAGGATGTCGGGGCGGCGTTGCAGCAGGTCTGACGGCAGCCCGGCTTGCAAACCGGCGATCTGTTCGTCGGCCAGCGGCAAGGCGCCGAGGCCGTCGGCCACAGGGGCGCCCACCAGTACCGTCAGTTGGTTGAGGTCTTGGGCGACTTGGCGTTTGTAACGGGCGACGGCCGCCCGGGTACTGTCGACACTGGTCCGCGCCTGGATCTGGTCCAGGGCCGACACTGTGCCGGCGCGGCGCTGGTTGGCGGTCAGGCGCAGGCTGCGCTCGTCCGCGGCCAGGGTTTCGTTGGCCAGCGTCAGCAGTTCCTGGTCGGCACGCCAGGTCAGGTACACGCTGGCGACACTGGCCACCAGGCTCAATTGGGTGCTGCGCCGGGCCTGGTCGCTGGCCAGGTAAGTCAACAGCGCTTGGTCACTGAGGCTGCGCAGGCGACCGAACAGGTCCAGCTCATAAGCACTCACGCCTAGCGTCGCAGCAGTGGTGGAACTGATCATGCCCTGGTCGGTACCGGTCATGCGCCGCGGCAGATACTGGCGTTGCCCCTGGCCATTGGCCGAGACCTTTGGCAACAGCTCGGCGCGCTGAATGCGGTATTGGGCGCGGTAGGCTTCGACATTGAGCGCCGCGCTGCGCAGGTCGCGGTTATTGGCCAGGGCGCTGTCGATCAGTTGGCGCAGGCTCGGGTCGTGGAACACCTGGCGCCAGTCCTCGATGGCCGGGTGCTTCTGCACATCGCCGGCGTAGGCCGGCCCTTGCGGGTACTGGGTGGCGACGGGGGTGTCCGGGCGCTGGTAGTCAGTGGCCAACGAACAGCCGCACAACAGCGCCGCGCACAGGATAAGGCTGGATCGGGGCATCAGAGGGTCTCGCAGAGTCAGGCGCCTGCCATCCACTTGGTCAAACCATGGCGGCCACTGACCCCCAGCTTGGCGGTGGCGCGCTTGAGGTAGGTTTCGATCGAGCTGTTTTTCACGTTAAGCCGCTGCGCCATTTCTGGCACCGTGCCGCCCGTCAGCAGGCCCAGGCAGACCTCCTGTTCACGCGTCGAAAGCCGCACGGCTTCCTGCACCAGCCGTTCACCAAAGGAGTGGCGTAACGCGCCCGCCTGCAGATCGCACAGCGGCGACCCGGTCTGCCGCGCGGCCCCTTGGTTGAGCAACTGGCCGTGGTGCTCGACCAGGGGCAGCAAGGTGTCGGACAGGCTTTTCAACTGCGACAACTCACTCAACGAAAAGCCCCGCTGGCTGGGCAGGCGGTGAAAGCAGATGACCCAGCGCCGGGCACCGCTGCAAGACACCAAGTTGCACTGGTGGGCGCTGTGGCGCGGGTGGTCGGTGTCCGGGGGGGCCTTGAATTCGATCAGCAGCGGGTCTTTCATCTGCATGATGCTCTGCAGCAGAGGGTGGCGCAGAGGATCGACGCCGGGCAGTTCAGGTGCTGGGCCGGCGCTGCCGAGTACCCTGATGCGGCTGATGCTGGCGCCGCGTGGCTCGAGGGTCCATTCGCTGAGGTCGAGCCTGTGGATCGGCACTTGGGCATCGACCAGTTGCAACATCTGTTCGGCAAAGCCCTCGGCGCCGGTACTGGCGATCAGTTCGCCAAGTTGCAGATACAGCTGGGGGTCGGGGCGGTGTTCGAGGCTGTCGGTCAGCTTCATAGCGTTGTCATCCTTGATCCAAAGCGTTACGGCGGGTGGTGTCGCAGGCGAGTCCTCCGGGTGGCGAGTGGTTTGTGGCGGTATTCAAGCCCGGCCTGGGGGCCGCGTCTGTAATGGAAAACAGGGACAGAAAGTGCCACCGATTACGGATCAGTGGGGCAGGGCACTTACAGGCGAGACACTGCACATGAACGGAACAGCCAGCCAATTGACGTCAGAAGCGTGGCGATCAAGGCCTGATCCCGACCGATGGCCCTTGGCGTAGGCCAAACCGGGCAGCCGCTGTGGCAAATCTCCTACATGTTTTTCAGCAGCCATCGACAGGCCCGGTGCGTGTCCGGGTTTCGGGGGCCATACAGCCTGAAGGTGGGGTGCTTGAATCCGCGGATGATCAACCAGAAGGACCTGCCTAACCATGCCTGCCGCCCAAACCTTTGCCCTGACCGTTGCCCAGCGCGACATCTGGCTGGACCAGATCAGCCACGGCGACTCGCCGCTGTACAACATCGGCGCGTACGTCGAACTGGCCGGCGGGGTGGATGCCGAGCGGCTAAACCGGGCACTGGCGCACCTGGTCGCCCAGCATGATGGCCTGCGCACCGTGCTGGTGACGCACGCGGGCCAGGGTGGGGTAGCCCGCCAGTACTTTGCCGAGGCCCTCGATGTGCCGCTGGTGCAGCACGATGTCCGCAGCGCGGATGACCCGTTCGGCGCTGCCCAAGGCCTGTTGCAAACACAGATGCAGACACCCTACCGCCTGGATGCCAGCCCACTGTGGGGGGCGACATTGATCCGCCTGGGCGAGCAGCGGTACCTGTTTGCCGTGCAGGCCCATCACCTGATTCTCGATGGCTGGGGCGTGGACCAGTGGTTCAAGCAGATCGCCGATCATTACCGCCTGCTTGAACAGGGGCTGGCATTGCCAGACAGCGCACCGTCCTACCGCGCGTTCATCGAGGACGATGCCCAGTACCAGGGTTCGCCACGCCATGACCGCGACCGCGATTACTGGCTGGCCAAGTACCAGCAGCTACCCGATGCCTTGCTGGCACCCCGCGAGCGCAATGCGCAGCACGTGTCGCCGCCCAGTGCGGTACTCGAACAGCCCTTCGATACCCGCTTGCTGGCACGTATGCGTGCCCTCGGTACCACGCTGCAGGCCTCGCCCTTCCATGTGCTGCTGGCGGCGTTGCATGTGTGCAGCGCACGTACCTGGCAGCGTGACGAGTGGGTGGTCGGCCTGCCGGTGCGCAACCGTGGCAACGCCCAGTTCAAGTCTACCCTGGGGCTGTTTACCCAAGTCAGCGCACTGCGCATGGACTTTGGCCGTGAACGCTCGTTCAGCGCGTTGGTACAGGGGATCCGCGATGCGCTCAAGCAAGACTTTCGCCATCAGCGTTTCGCCCTTAGCGAACTCAATCGCAGCCTTGGTGCATTGCGTGAAGAGCGGCCGCACCTGTTCGAGCTGATGGTGTCATTCGAGGAGGATGGCAACGACCTACGCTTCGGTGATGTGCCCGGCCACACGGTGATGGTCTGCAATGGCCACGAGCCCACGCCCTTGAGCATTCACCTGCGTTGCAACAGCCAACGCGACAGCGCGTGCCTGCACCTGGTGCACAACCGCGCCTGGTTCAGCGATGAAGACGTGACAGCATTGGCCGAGCGCCTGCTGCATGTGCTGGAGCAAGGCCTGGAGCAGCCCGAACAAAGTATCGCGGCGTTCGATCTACTGACCGCCCGCGAGCACGCCCGCCTGCGGCAGTGGAATGCGACGGCGCAAGCAGCGCCTGAACAGGCTGAGGCGTTGATCCATCGTCGTATCCAAGCTCAGGCCAACGCCACGCCACACGCCGTGGCGGCGCAGCACGACGGCCAGCGCCTGAGCTATGGCGAACTCGACCGGCGTGCCGACGCGCTGGCCCGGCACCTGGCAGCCCTTGGCGCCAAACCTGACCAGCGGGTAGCGGTGGTCGCCCAGCGCGGCCTGGACACCTTGATCGGCCTGCTGGCCGTGCTCAAGGCCGGGGCCGCTTACGTGCCGATTGACCCTGCCCACCCGCAGGAGCGCCTGGCCTATCTGCTGCAAGACAGCGCGCCGGCCGTGGTGCTGACCCAGTCGCGGCTGCTCGACCGCCTTCCACCCCATGGCCTGCCACAGGTCGTGTTGGACCGCTGGGACTGGAACACGGCAACCGCCGCAATGCCAGCCCCTGTGCAGCCGCAAGCGAGCGACCTGGCCTATGTCATCTACACCTCCGGCTCCACCGGCCAGCCAAAGGGCGTGATGGTCGAGCACCACATGCTGGCCAACCTGGTCGACTGGCACTGCAGTGCCTTCAACCTGGGCCCCGGGCGCCACCAGTCGAGCCTGGCCGGCTTCGGCTTTGACGCCATGGCCTGGGAGGTGTGGCCCGCGCTGTGCAGTGGCGCTACTTTGCACCTGGCACCGGTGCGTGACGGTGCTGAAGACATCGACGCCTTGCTCAGTTGGTGGCGCGCCCAGCCGCTGGATGTCAGCTTCCTGCCCACCCCGGTGGCCGAGCATGCCTTCGCCCAGGGCGAGCTGCACCCGACCTTGCAGACCCTGCTGATTGGCGGCGACCGCCTGCGGCGTCTGGCCCGCGAGCGGCGCTACCGGGTCATCAACAACTATGGCCCCACCGAAGCCACGGTGGTGGCGACCTCGGGCGAAGTAAACGCCGGCGGCCCGCTGCATATCGGCCGCCCGGTGGCCAACACCCAGGTGTACGTCCTCGATGAGCAGTGCCGTCTACTCCCAATCGGCGCCCCAGGCGAATTGTATGTGGGCGGCAAGGGGGTGGCCCGGGGTTACCTCAATCGGCCGCAGATGACCGCCGAGCGTTTTCTCGATGACCCGTTCAGCGCGCTGCCAGGGGCACGCATGTACCGCACGGGCGACCTGGTACGCTGGCTGCCCGACGGTACGCTGGAGTACCTCGGGCGCAATGACGACCAGGTGAAAATCCGCGGTGTGCGGGTTGAACTGGCCGAAATCGAGGCCGCCCTGGCCAGCCATGCGGCGGTGCGCGAGTGCGTGGTGATGCTTCGCGATGGCCAGTTGCAGGCTTGGTTCATTGGCGAGGCGGCGGTGCTGCCCAGAGTGCTGCATGACCACCTGCGCGAGCGGCTGCCAGTCGTTTTGTTGCCGGTGGCCTATGTCAACCTGGCCAGTTGGCCATTGACCGCCAATGGCAAACTCGACCGCCGTGCCTTGCCGACAGCGGACGAAGCCGCCAAGGTGCGCCGCGAGCACGAAGCGCCGATCGGCGACATTGAGCAACGCCTGGCCTTGCTGTGGGCCGAATTGCTGCAGGTCGAGCGGGTAGGGCGCCAGGACCACTTCTTCGAGCTGGGCGGCCACTCGCTGCTGGCCGTGCAACTGATAGAGCGCATGCGCCAGCAGGGCCTGCAAGCCGATGTACAGGTACTGTTCGGCCAATCGACCCTGGCCAGCCTTGCGGCCAGCGTAGTGGTCGGCGAAGCCGAGCGCGTGCCGGCCAACCGGGTTCCGCCAGGGTGCCAGCACATCACGCCGGGCATGCTCACCCTCAGCGAACTGTCGCAGGTTGATATCGACCGCATCGTTGCCACGGTGCCGGGCGGCGCAGGCAACGTGCAGGAAATTTATCCGCTGGCGCCCCTGCAACAAGGCCTGCTTTACCACCACGTCACCGATGCTCGCGACCCGTACCAGCAGCAGGCTTTGTTCACCTTTGCCAGCCGCATGCAGTTACAGGCCTTCACCGAAGCGTTGCAGCAGGTGATAGACCGTCACGACATCTTGCGCACCAGCCTGGCCTGGGAGGGGCTTGAACAGCCCCAGCAGGTGGTCTGGCGCCAGGCCCTTCTGACGGTCGACAACTGGGTGGGGGAGGCACACGCAGGCAACATAGCCGGGCAAATGCGCAGCCACTTCGACCCCCAGCAACGGCCCTTGGACCTGCGCCAGGCACCGATGATGGCGCTGGCCTGCGCCGAGGATGCCCAGCACGGGCGTTGGTTGGGCTTGCTGCGCTTCCACCACTTGGTCAACGATGCCGTTTCGCTGCAGGTGCTGTTGGGCGAGCTGGACGCCTTCATGGCTGGGCGCGGCGAGCCGTTGCCGGCACCTGTGCCGTATCGTGACTACGTGGCGCTAAGCGCTGCCCCCGAGCGCCAGGCCCGGCACGAAGCCTTCTTCCGCGAGCAACTGGCTGGCATCGAACCACCAGCGCCGATTGCCGGGCTGGGTGGCGAGCCGGTCGACGAGGGTGACCTGCACAGCCACAGCCAGGTGATCGATGCGCCGCTGGCAGGGCTGTTGCGCGCTCAGGCCCGGCACCAGGGCGCGAGCCTGGCCAGCCTGCTGCACCTTGCTTGGGCCCAGGTGCTTGGCGCCCTCGGTGGGCGTGATGAGGTCACCCTGGGCACCGTGTTGCTGGGCCGCAGCATGGCTGGCAACGGGGCTGATCGTGCCCTGGGCATGTTCATCAACAGCGTGCCCTTGCGGGTAGGCCTGGCGAATCGCTCGGTCGACCAGGCGCTGAGCGAGACCCACGCGCGGTTGGCCGCCTTGCTTGGCCATGAAGATGCGCCGCTGATCCTCGCCCAGCAGTGCAGTGGTTTGCCCGCCGGCACGCCGCTGTTCAACAGCCTGATCAACTACCGCCAAGGGGCAGTAATGCTCGGTCCGGTATTGCCCGGCGTAGAGCTGGCCGAAGCCAGTGAAGTACACAGCCATGGCCTGGTCCTCACGGTGGACGACCATGCCGACGGGCTACAGCTCGCCCTGCGCGCGCCGCGTGCGATTGGCGCGCAGCGGGTGCTGAACTACTTGTTGACCACCTTGCGCCAACTGGGCAATGCCCTGGCCGAGCGCCGCAGCACGCGCCTGGATGCACTGTGCGCGGTGCCGGACGGCGAGCTGCACCGCTTGCTGCAGGGCTTCAACGCCACCGAAGACCCGCAAAGCCCGGTCAGGCAGACCTTGCCGGCGCTGTTCCAGGCCCAGGTGCGGCGTACACCCCATGCCATCGCCCTGCAGGCTGAGGACGGTTGCCTCGATTACCAAGCCCTCAACGCCCAGGCCAACCGCCTGGCCCACCACCTGATCGCCCTGGGTGTTAAGCCCGACGCGCGGGTGGCGGTTTGTGTCGAACGTGGCGTTGCACTGATGGTCGCCTTGCTGGGCGTGCTCAAGGCCGGCGGCGCCTACGTGCCACTCGACCCCGCTTACCCGGCCGAGCGGCTGCGCTTCATGCTGGAAGACAGCACGCCGTCGGTGGTGCTGGTGCACGGCGCTACCCTGGGCCTGTTCGAGCAAATGCCAGGCCCTGTGCTTGACCTTGACCGTGGCGATTGGCACACCTGCTCGGCAGCCGAACCGCAAGTGCCAGGCCTGGGCCCGAGGCAGTTGGCTTATGTGATGTACACCTCGGGCTCCACCGGCACCCCGAAGGGAGTGATGGTCGAGCACCGTGGCCTGTGCAACCTGATGCACTGGGGTTCGCGCATCTGCCCGCCACGCCCGGGCGATGCGTTGCTGCAACGGGCGCCGTTCACCTTCGACGGTTCGGTCTGGGAGCTGTTCTGGCCGCTGACCGCCGGTTTGCGCCTGGTCCTGGCGCGCCCTGATGGGCACCGCGACCCTGCGTACCTAGTGCAGTTGGTGCAGGCCAGGCAGGTGACCACGATCAAATTCGTCCCGGCGCTGCTGCATCAGTTTTTGGAAGAGCCGGGTGTTGAGCGTTGCACTAGCCTGACGGACATTTTCTGCGGCGGCGGTGAATTGACATTGGCGCTGGTACAACGCCTGCGCGAATGTCTGCCCACGGTGCGCCTGCACAACGTCTATGGCCCGACCGAAGCGACGGTAGACAGCACCGCCTGGACCCTGCAGCCGCACGAACCGCTGCCGTTGATCGCGCCCCCGATCGGCCGGCCGATCGCCAATACCCGCCTGTATGTGCTCGATGCGCATGACCGCCCGGTGCCACTCGGCGCGGTGGGCCAGTTGCACATTGGCGGCGTCGGCGTGGCCCGCGGCTACCTCGGGTTGCCGGCATTGCAGGCTGAGCGCTTCATCGCCAGCCCATTCGTCGAGGGCGACCGCCTGTATCGCACCGGGGACTTGGTGCGGTACCGCCTGGACGGTGAGCTGGACTTTGTCGGCCGCAACGATTTCCAGGTCAAGCTGCGTGGGTTGCGGGTCGAGCTGGGGGAAATCGAAGCGTCGCTGACGGCGCATCCGGCCATCGGGCAGGCCGTGGTGCTGATGCGCGAAGAGCGCCTGGTGGCCTACTTCACCTGCCGTGAGGGCAGTAGCGCACCCGCGCTTGAGGTGCTGCGCAGCCACGTGCTGGCGCGCATGCCCGATTACATGGTGCCGCAGGCGTTCGTGGCCCTGGCCGAGCTGCCGTTGAGCAACAACGGCAAGGTCGAGCGCCAGGCCTTGCCAGCGCCGGGGGCCGAGGCAGTGATCAGCCGCCAGTACCAGGCCCCGCGCGGCGAGCTGGAAACGGCGCTGGCCGAGATCTGGACCGATGTGCTGAAGCTCGAGCAGGTTGGGCGTGACGACAACTTCTTCGAGCTGGGCGGCCACTCACTGCTGGCGGTCAGCCTGGTGGCACGCATGCGCCAGGCCGGGTTGCATGTGGATGCCCGCACCTTGTTCAGCCAGCCGACCCTGGCTGCGCTGGCCGCCAGCACCCGCCTCGAGCAGGTCGAGGTGGTGATACCGCAGACCACCATTCCCAGCCTGGGCAAACGCAGGCGCATCTGAGATTGCCGGGGCCGCGTTGCGGCCCATCGCCGGCAAGCCAGCTCCTACAGGGTGCTCACAAGGTCTAAGCCTGCGCAGATACCTGTGGGAGCCGTCTTGCCGGCGATCGCTTTCCGAAATTGTCCCCGCTTCCCATGTCAGACCGACCGGTCACGATCCTTTAGCGTGTCCACGATTCCCATTCCAGGCAAAGCAGGATGCTTACCGATGCACTTCAGCGAACTGATGGCTGCTCTTTCCACCCGTGCGATCCGACTCCAGCGTGAAGACCAGGACCTGATCGTCCTCGGCGATGACGATACCCTGGACGACAGCTTGTGGGAGGCGTTGTCACGGCACAAGCCGGCGTTGCTGGAGATGCTCGCCGAACGCGATGACGACTGGCTCAGCCCGGCCTTCCGGATCACCCCCGACATGCTGCCGCTGGTCACGCTGGACCAGGAAGCCATCGACCGCATCGTCGCCAGCGTGCCGGGCGGCGCAGCCAACGTTCAGGACATCTACCCGCTGGCCCCGCTGCAGCAGGGCATGCTGTACCACCACCTGTCCGCCACCGAGGGCGACCCGTACCTGTCGCAGGTGCAACTGCGCTTCGCCAGCAAAACCCACCTGGAAGCCTTCGCCGAGGCGCTGCAGTGGGTGATCCAGCGCCACGATATCCTGCGCACCGCGCTGCACTGGGAATACCTCGACCAACCGGTGCAGGTGGTCTGGCACGAGGCGACGCTGGTCCGCGAAGCCGTGCCAGTCGCTGGCAGCACAGCCCTTGCCGAGCTGTGCGCGCGCTTCGACCCGCGCCAGTATCGTCTCGACCTGCGCCAGGCACCGTTGATGCAACTGATGCACGCGCAAGGCGAGGGCACTACGTGGGTGGCGCTGCTGATGTTCCACCACGTGGTGATGGACCATACCGCCCTGGATATCGTGCGCCGCGAAATCCAGGCGCACATCGCTGGCCAGTCCGACCGACTGGCGGCCCCCATGCCTTTTCGCAATGTGCTGGCCGCCGCTCGCCAGGCACTGGATGAGGACGCCCATGAGCGCTTCTTCCGCGAGATGCTGGGCGACATCGATGAGCCCACGCTTGCCTTCGGCCTGCAGGACAAAGGTGATGTGCAACTGGAGCAAGCACGCCTGACCCTGCCACCTACGCTCAGCCAGCGCCTGCGCAGCCAGGCCCGGCAACTCGGCGTGAGCCCGGCAAGCGTGTTGCACCTGGGCTTTGGCCGGTTGATTGGGCAGCTGTCGGGCCGCCAGCAGGTGGTGTTCGGCAGCGTGCTGCTGGGCCGCATGACCACCGGCGACGGCAGCGAGCAGGCGCTGGGGATGTTCATCAACAGCCTGCCGTTGCGCATCGACCTGGGCCCAACCAGCGTGCGTGACGCCCTGCTGGCCACCCACCGACGGCTCAGCGCCTTGCTCGGCCACGAACAGGCGTCGCTGGCCCTGGCCCAACGCTGCAGCGGTGTGGCCGCGCCGGCGCCGCTGTTCAATAGTCTGCTCAACTACCGGCACAGTGACGCCGGTGATGCCGCCGAGATCATCCCGGTGGCTGCTGGCATCGATATCGTCGGCGCCGAGGAGCGCACCGATTACCCGCTGACTGTCAGCGTCGACGACCTGGGCGACGCGCTGCGCCTGACCGTGCAGAGCCTGCCGGGGTGGAGCGCGTCACGCCTGTGCGCGCAGTTCGAACAGGTATTGGCAAGCCTGGTTGACGCCCTGGAACACACCCCCACGGCAGCGCTGCAAGGGTTGCAGGTATTGCCGCCTGCCGAGCGTGATCAGGTACTGCAACAGTTCAACCACACCGCCCAGCTTTATCCGCAGGGGCAGACCGTACACGCCATGGTCGAGGCCCGCGCCGCCACCGCGCCAGCAGCGGTTGCGCTGTTGCAGGATGGCCAGGCGCTGCGTTACGACGAACTCAACCGCCGTGCCAACCAACTGGCTCACCAACTGATCGAACGCGGCGTTCAGGTGGGGGACCGCGTGGCCCTGTGCCTGCCGCGCAACAGCGGGCGCGTGGTTGCGTTGCTGGCAGTGCTTAAAGCGGGCGCGGCCTACGTGCCGGTGGACCCGGCGTACCCAGCTGAGCGCATTGCCTACCTGCTGGCTGACAGTGCCCCGGCACTGGTCGTGAGCGAGACTGCGGTGAACGGGCTGCCGGCCGAGGTGCCGCGCCTGGACTTGGACCCCATCAGCACCTGTGCTGCGCACGACAGCAACCCACAGCGACCTGGGCTGGACGTGCAGCAACTGGCCTATGTGGTCTACACCTCCGGCTCCACCGGCCAGCCCAAGGGGGTGATGATCGAGCACCACACGCTCGCCAACCTGGTGCATTGGCACTGCCAGGCCTTTGCGCTGGACGCCGATGCGCACACGTCAAGTGTGGCCGGTTTCGGGTTTGACGCCATGGCCTGGGAGGTCTGGCCAGCCTTGTGCGCCGGGGCCACGCTGCACCTGCCACCCGCGCACATCGCCAACGAGCATGTCGATGAGTTGCTCGACTGGTGGCTGTTGCAGCCACTGAAGGTCAGCTTCCTGCCCACCCCGGTAGCGGAGCAGGCCCTGCGTCGCGAACACCAGCACCCGACCCTGCGCACCTTGCTGGTGGGCGGGGACCGCCTGCGCCAGTTCGAGCGAGCGCCAGGCTTTGCCCTGATCAACAACTACGGGCCAACCGAAACGACTGTTGTCGCCACCTCTGGGCAGGTCTTGCCCAACGGCGCACTGCACATCGGCCGGCCCATCGCCAATACCCGCGTCTATGTACTGGACGAAGGCTTGCAGCCAGTCCCGGTTGGCGTCGCGGGTGAGTTGTTCATCGGCGGCGCGCAAGTGGCGCGGGGCTACTTCAATCGCCCGGCGTTGACCGAACAGGCTTTTCTTGTCGACCCGTTCAGCGAGCAGCCCAACGCACGCATGTACCGCAGCGGTGATCGGGTGCGCTGGAATGCCGACGGCACCCTCGACTACCTCGGCCGCAACGACGACCAGGTGAAGATCCGTGGTGTGCGGGTTGAGCTGGGTGAAATCGAGGCCACCCTCGCGGCGCAGCCGGGTATCGACGCCGCCGTGGTGCTGGTGCGGGGCGAGCGTTTGCTGGCCTGGTTCACCGAGACCGCCCCTGTCGCCCTCGACGCCTTGCGCCAGGCCCTGCAGGCCCGCTTGCCGGCGCACATGGTGCCGCTGGCGTTCGTGCGCCTCGATGAGCTGCCGCTGACCAGCCATGGCAAACTCGACCGCCGTGCGCTGCCTGACCCAGAGGCCTCGCAGTTGTTTGGCCAGGCCTACGAAGCGCCCACGGGCGAAACCGAAGCGACGATGGCGGCGATCTGGGCCGATGTGCTGGGTGTGGAGCGGGTAGGGCGCCATGACAACTTCTTCGAACTGGGCGGCCACTCGCTGCTGGCGGTGACGTTGGTCGAGCGCTTGCGCAAGGCTGGCCTGCTGATCGATGTGCGGGTGCTGTTCGCCCAACCGACCCTGGCGGCCTTGGCCGGCGCGGCGGGCATCGGCCACGAAGTGAAGGTGCCTGCCAACCGGGTGCCCGCGCAGGCCCAACGCATCACGCCGAGCATGCTCAGCCTGATCGACCTGGACCAGGCAGCAATCGACGACATCGTCGCCACAGTGCCGGGTGGCGCCGCCAATGTGCAGGAAATCTACCCGCTGGCCCCGCTGCAGGAAGGCATTCTCTATCACCACCTGAGCGCCGAGCAGGGCGACCCCTACCTGCTGCAGACCCGTCTGGCCTTCGACAGTGTCGAGCGCTTGCTGGCCTGGGCCGGTGCGCTGCAAAAAGTCATTGATCGCCACGATATCCTGCGCACCGCCGTGCTTTGGCAAGGGCTGGCGCAGCCGCTGCAAGTGGTTTGGCGCAAAGCCGAGCTGGTGGTCAGCGAAATCGACGACCTGGCCGATGACGATGGCCTGGCGCGGGTTGAACAGTTGCATGCCCGGTTCGATGCGCGGCACCACCGGTTGGACCTGACCCAGGCGCCATTGACCCGCCTGTATTACAGCCTGGACCCAGCCAACCAGCAGGTGGTGGCGATTCTGCTGTTCCATCACCTGACCCTCGACCACACGGCCATGGACGTGGTCGCCCGCGAGATGCGCGCCTTGCTGTTCGGCCAGGGGCACACACTGCCGGCAGCGGTGCCATACCGCAATTACGTGGCCCAGGCTCGCCTGGGTGACCAGGCGGCCCACGAAGCGTTCTTCCGCGAGATGCTGGCGGATGTCGAAGAACCGACCTTGCCACTGGGCTATGCCGATGTGCAGGGCGATGGCCGCGGCATCGAAACGGCGTTCCAGGCACTGGACGGCGAAGTTGCCCACGGTTTGCGCACCCAGGCGCGGCAACTGGGCGTCAGTGCCGCCAGCCTCATGCACCTGGCCTGGGCGCGCGTACTGGGCGTGCTGGCCAACCGCGATGATGTGGTGTTTGGCACGGTACTGATGGGCCGCCTGCAGGGCGGCGAGGGCGCCGACCGGGCGTTGGGGATGTTCATCAACACCCTGCCGCTGCGGGTGGACACCACGCTGGCCGTGCGTGCCGCCGTGCGCGCCACCCACCGCAACCTCTCGGCCTTATTGGGCCATGAACACGCGCCGCTGGCCTTGGCCCAGCGCTGCAGTGGCGTGGCCGCGTCCGCGCCGTTGTTCAGTGCCTTGCTCAACTATCGGCACAGCGCCGACGCGGCCACCGGCGAGGCAATCTGGGAGGGTGTGCGCCTGCTCGGTGGCGAGGAGCGCAGCAACTACCCGCTGACCCTCAGCGTCAATGACCTGGGTGAAGGTTTCACCTTCAGTGTGCTGGCTATCGCAGGGATGGGTGCGGCGCGGGTCGCCGCCTGGATGGTCAATGCCGTCACCCAGCTGCTGCAAGCATTGCAGCAAGGGCAGGAGGCGCGGGTCGACAGTTTGTCGATCCTGAGCGACGAAGCGCGCCAACAGCTGCTGGGCAGTTTCAACGCCACCGCACAGCACTACCCGCAAGGGCTGACGGTGCACGCGCTGGTGGAGGCCCGCGCAGCCGACACCCCGGATGCCACGGCCGTGAGCCAGGATGGCCAGGCACTCAGCTATGGTGACCTGAACCTGCGGGCCAACCGCCTGGCGCATCAGCTGATCGCACGCGGCGTGCGCGGCGGTGACCGCGTGGCATTGTGCGTGGGCCGCAGCGCCGAGCGAGTAATCGGCCTGCTGGCCGTGCTCAAGGCCGGCGCTGCCTATGTGCCGGTCGACCCGGGCTATCCTGCCGAACGCATTGCCTACCTGCTGGCCGACAGCGCACCCGCCCTGGTGCTGAGCGAAACGGGCATTGCCGGCCTGCCTGCTGACATACCCCGCCTGAACCTCGACCAGGCCGCCGCCGATGATGCCCTGGACAGCAACCCGCACGTACCTGGGCTGGACGCGCACCACTTGGCCTACTTGGTCTACACCTCCGGCTCCACCGGCCAGCCCAAGGGCGTGATGATCGAGCACCACACCCTGGCCAACTTGGTGCACTGGCACTGCCAGGCCTTCGCGCTGGAGGCCGGTGTGCGTACCTCGAGCGTTGCTGGCTTTGGCTTTGACGCCATGGCCTGGGAAGTATGGCCGGCGCTGTGTGCCGGTGCCACGCTGCACCTGCCACCTGCGCACATCGGCAATGAACATGTGGATGAACTGCTCAACTGGTGGGTCGAGCAGCCGCTGGCGGTCAGTTTCTTGCCCACGCCGGTGGCCGAACAGGCGCTGCGCCGCGAACGGCAACACCCCACCTTGCGCACCTTACTGATCGGTGGCGACCGCCTGCGCCAGTTCGACCGCGATCCAGGTTTCGCCCTGGTCAACAACTATGGGCCGACCGAGACCACGGTCGTCGCCACGTCTGGCCAGGTCTTACCGGGTGCGGCGTTGCACATTGGCACCCCCATCGCCAATACCCGCGTCTATGTGCTCGATGCGCATCACCAAGCGGTGCCCGTGGGCGTCGTGGGCGAGCTGTACATTGGCGGCGCGCAGGTGGCGCGGGGCTATTTCAATCGCCCTGAGCTGACCGAAGAGCGATTTATCGCCGACCCGTTCAGCCGCAAGCCCGGCGCGCGCATGTACCGCAGTGGCGACTTGGTGCGCTGGAACGCTGATGGCACGCTGGACTACCTCGGCCGCAATGACGACCAGGTGAAGGTCCGCGGCGTGCGCGTGGAGTTGGGTGAAATCGAGGCGGCGCTGACAGCCCAGCCCGGTATTGCCGATGCCGTGGTATTGGTGCGTGGCGAGCGTCTGCTGGCCTGGTTCACCGAACAGGTGCCGGTGGCGGTCGAGGCTCTGCGTCACGCGCTGCAGGCCAGCTTGCCGGGGCACATGGTGCCGCAGGCGTTCATCCGTCTGGACCAATGGCCGTTGACCCGCCATGGCAAGCTGGACCGCCGGGCCCTGCCTGAGCCGGACGCGGCCCAACTGATCAGCCAGGGCTATGAAGCCCCTGCCAGCGAGACCGAAGCGGCCATGGCCAGCGTCTGGGCCGATGTGCTGGGCGTGGAACGGGTAGGGCGGCACGACAACTTCTTCGAGCTGGGCGGCCACTCGCTGCTGGCTGTGACCCTGATCGAACGCTTGCGCCAACAGGGCCTGCAGACCGACGTGCGGGTGCTGTTCGGCCAGCCCACCGTGGCTGCACTGGCTGCCGCGCTGGGCAAAGGTCGCCAGGTCAGCGTGCCCGCGAACCGTATTCCAGCGGGCTGCACCCACATCACCCCCGCCATGCTGCCTTTGCTGACGTTGGACGCCAGTACCCTCGAGCGCATCGTCGCCACGGTGCCAGGTGGTGCTGCCAACGTGCAGGACATCTACCCGTTGGCACCGCTGCAGGAGGGCATTCTCTACCATCACCTGAGTGCCGCAGACGCAGACCCGTACCTGCTGCAGTGGCGTGTGGCATTCGACAGCCAAGCCCGCCTGCTGGCCTTCGCCCAGGCCTTGGACAAGGTCATCGCGCGCCACGATATCCTGCGTACCGCCGTGCTCTGGGACGGCCTGGTGCAGGCGGTGCAGGTGGTATGGCGCAGCGTGCCGGGCTCGGTGCTGGTCAATAGCAGCGAAGCCACCGGGCCTCTCGACCTGAGCCAAGCCCCACTGATCCGCCTGCTGCAGACCCCACAGCCAGGCACCGAAGGCCTCGAAGCCACTCTGCAGTTCCACCACATCGCCCTGGACCACACGGCAATGAAGGTGGTGCTGGAAGAAATCCGCGATCACCTGCGCGGCCAGCAGCCCAGCCAACCGGCCGTGCCGTACCGCAACTACGTGGCCCAGGCGCGCCTGGCCATCAGCGAGGCCGAGCACGAGGCGTTCTTCCGCGCCGAGCTGGCCGACATCGACGAACCGACCTTGCCCTATGGCCTGGCCGACCTGCAGGGCCAGGCCAGCGCCTTCGAGTTGGCCACGGTGCAACTGGCCCCTGAGCAATACCGGTGCCTGCGCAGCCAGGCCCAGCAGTTGGGCGTGAGCGCCGCCAGCGTGCTGCACCTGGCCTGGGCGCGGCTGGTGGCCGCCACCAGTGGCAACGACCGCGTGGTGTTCGGCACTGTGCTGTTGGGGCGCCTGCAAGGCGGCGCTGGCGCTGATCGCGGCCTGGGCATGTTCATCAATACCTTGCCACTGCGCCTGGACCTGCAAGGGCTAGGCGTGCGCGCAGGGGTGCGCCTGGCCCACCAGCGGCTGAGTGCATTGCTGGTGCACGAGCACGCTTCGCTGGCCTTGGCCCAGCGTTGCAGCGGCGTGGCTGCGCCAACGCCGTTGTTCAGCGCCATGCTCAACTACCGGCATGGCGCCAGCCAGCCCGAGCAGCAAGCGCAACGCGAAGCCCTGGAAGGCATCCAGGCACTGCCCAGCGGCGGCCACGGCAATTACCCGCTAAGTGTCAACGTGGACGACCTGGGCGATGGCCTGCGGCTGACGGCCCAGGTCAGCGCTCAGGTGGGCGCGCAGCGTGTCTGCGACCAACTGCTGCAGGTGCTGCACGGGTTGCTGGATGCACTTGAGCACGCACCTGACACGCCAGTGCAGCAGTTACCGGTACTGACGCCTGATGAGCGCCGGCGACTGCTGGCCAGTGCCCCGCAAACGCCTCACGACATGGCGCAACCGCTGCACGGGCTGTTCGAGGCCCAGGTACGGCGCACGCCCACTGCCATTGCACTGGTCGCCGAGGAAGGCGAGCTGAGCTATCGCCAGCTCGATGAGCAAGCCAATCGGCTTGCTCATCATTTGATCGGCTTGGGCGTCAAACCGGATGATCGTGTAGCGATCTGCGTCGAGCGCGGGCTGTCGATGGTGGTCGGCTTGCTGGCCATCCTCAAGGCAGGCGGCGCGTATGTGCCAGTTGACCCGGGCTACCCGGCTGAACGTATCCGCCACATGCTGAGCGACAGTGCGCCGCTGGCCGTGCTGGCGCACAGCGCTACCCGTGAGGTCGTACACGGCACCCCGGTGCAGTTGATCGACCTCGATCAACCTTGCTGGGAAGCCCAGCCGATCAGCAACCCTCGCGTAGCCGCGCTGAACGCGAGCCACCTGGCGTATGTGATCTACACCTCCGGCTCCACAGGGCAGCCCAAGGGGGTGATGGTCGAACACCGCAACGTGGTCAACCTGGTGCGCTGGAGCCAGCGCCTTTGCCAGCTACCTGGCAAAGGCGCTGTGCTGCACAAGACCCCGGTCAGCTTCGATGCCTCGGTGTGGGAACTGTTCTGGCCGTTGTGCAGCGGCCTACGCCTGGTACTGGCGCGCCCGCACGGCCAGCGTGACCCGCACTACCTTGCGCAATTGATCGAGGCGCAGCAGGTCAGCGTGGTGCAATTTGTGCCGGCGTTGCTGCAGCAGTTCCTCGAAGCACCTGCGAGCGCTCGCTGCGCCAGCCTCAGCGATATCGTCTGCGGTGGTGGTGAGTTGACCCAGGCGCTTGCCGCTCAGGTACGCGAGCGCCTGCCGGGTGTGCGCCTGCATAACGTGTATGGCCCGACCGAGACCACCGTCGATTGCAGCGCCTGGACGCTGGAACCGGGCGCGGACCTGCCGCACGGGGCGTTGCCGATTGGTACCGCCATCGACAATACCCGGCTGTATGTACTCGACCACTACGACCAACCCGTGCCGTGGGGCGTGGTCGGCCACCTGCATATCGGCGGCGCGGGCGTAGCGCGGGGTTACTTGGGCTTGCCCGAACAGCAGGCCGAACGCTTCATCGCCAGCCCCTTCGTTGACGGCGATCGCCTGTACCGCAGCGGTGACCTGGTGCGCCACCGCGAGGATGGCAACCTGGTCTTCCTCGGCCGTAACGACCACCAGGTCAAAATCCGTGGCCTGCGCATCGAGCCGGGCGAGATCGAAGCCTGCCTGGTGCGTGTGCCCGGTGTGCGCGAGGCCGTGGTACTGGCTTACGACGCCCCGGCCAGTGGGCCGCGCCTGGTCGCCTACCTCACCGGTGAGCCACCCGAGGCGGACAGCCTGCGCCAGGCACTGCTGCAGGACCTGCCGGAATACATGCTGCCGGCACAGTACATCCACCTCGACCAGTTGCCGTTGACGCCCAATGGCAAGCTCGACCGTAAAGCGCTGCCCGCGCCGGATACCGCCTTGCATGAACGCCCCTACCAGGCGCCGCAGGGGCAGACCGAAACCCTGCTGGCCCAACTGTGGGCGCAACTGCTGGGCGTCGAGCACGTGGGCCGGCACGACAACTTCTTCGAGCTGGGTGGCCATTCGCTGCTGGCGGTAAGCCTGACTGCGCGTCTGCGCCTGGAAGGGCTGCAAGTCGATGTACGGACCCTGTTCGGCCGGCCTACCATCGCGGCCCTGGCCGAGACCTTGGGTCGCAACCAGCAAGTGCGGGTACCTGAAAACCGCATCCCTGCCGGTTGTACTCATATCACCCCAGACCTGTTGAGCCTGATCGACCTCGACCAACCCGCGATCGACCGCATCGTCGCGCGCGTGCCGGGCGGTGCGGCCAATGTGCAGGACATCTACCCGCTGGCCCCGCTGCAGGAAGGTATCCTTTACCATCACCTGAGCGCCGAGCACGATCCCTATGTGCTGTATTCCCGGCTGCGTTTTGACAACGGCGAACGCCTGCAAGCCTTCGCCAGCGCGCTGGACCAGGTCATCGCCCGCCACGACGTGCTGCGCACAGCAGTGCTATGGGACGGCCTGCCGCAGGCTGTGCAGGTGGTCTGGCGTCACGCCCCGCTGCAGGTCCTGCGCGACGACGATGCGGCTACCGTTGGCCTGGACTTGAGCCAAGCGCCGCTGATTCGTCTGCTTCATCGCCAGGCACCGGGCAGCGAGTGCATCGAAGCCACCTTGCAGTTCCACCACATCGTCCTCGACCACACCGCCCTGGAGGTGGTCGGTGAGGAGTTGATGGGCTTCCTGCAGGGCACGCCGCCGGTCCAGACCCCCGTGCCGTATCGCAACTACGTGGCCCAGGCGCGCCTGGGTGTCAGCCAGGCCGAGCATGAGGCGTTCTTCCACGAGCAGTTGGCGGATGTCGACGAGCCGACGTTGCCGTTCGGCCTTAGCGATGTGCAAGGCGATGGCCTTGGCATGCAAGAAGCCAAGCTGGCGCTGTCGGCCGAGCTGGCCGCAGGGCTGCGGCGCCAGGCACGGCACCTGGGCATCAGTGTCGCCAGCCTGTTCCACCTGGCTTGGGCGCGCCTGTTGGCCGCTGCCAGCGGCAAGGACCGCGTGGTGTTCGGCACGGTGTTGCTGGGGCGCCTGCAAGGCGGTGAGGGCGCCGAGCGGGCGCTCGGCATGTTCATCAATACCTTGCCGCTGCGGGTCGACCTGGGCGAGGTGAGCCTGCGCGAAGGGGCGCAGGCCGTGCATCAGCGCCTCAGTGCACTGCTGGCGCACGAACACGCGTCCTTGGCGTTGGCCCAGCGCTGCAGCGCTGTGGCTACACCGTTGCCGTTGTTCAGCGCCATGCTCAACTACCGCCATGGCGCAGAAGCCAGCACCGAACAGCGGCAGGCGTGGCAAGGCATCGACGTGCTCGAAGGCCAGGAGCGCACCAACTACCCGTTGAGCCTGAACGTCGACGATTTGGGGGAGGGCTTCCGCCTGGTTGCCATGACCCCGGCCGACGTAGGCGCGGCGCGTATCTGTGGGCAGATGAACCAGGTGCTGGAGGCCATGGTCGAGGCGCTGGAGCAGACGCCAGAACTGCCAGTGCAGCGCTTGCCGGTGCTGGAAGCGCAGGAACGTGAACGTGTGCTGCTGGGCTTCAACGACACGGCGGTGGACTATGACCTTGAGCAGACCCTGCACGGGATGATCGAGGCGCAGGTGTTGCGTACGCCGGATGCGGTCGCGGTTAAAGCCGAAGAAGGCATACTGAGCTATCGCCAGCTGAATGAGCAGGCCAACCGCCTTGCGCATCACCTGATTGAGCTCGGTGTTAAACCTGATGATCGGGTGGCGATCTGCGTCGAACGTGGGCTGTCGATGGTGGTTGGCCTGCTGGCCATCCTCAAGGCCGGCGGCGCGTATGTGCCGGTTGACCCCGATTACCCAGCTGAGCGCGTGCGGCATATGCTGAGCGACAGCACGCCGGTGGCGGTGCTGGTGCACAGTGCTACGCGTCATGTACCGGATTCGGCCCAGGTTATCGACCTGGATCAGCCGACCTGGAACGCCCAGCCTTCCAGCAACCCCGTTGTCACCAGCTTGACCCCGCGTCACCTGGCCTACGTGATCTACACCTCAGGCTCCACCGGCTTGCCGAAGGGCGTGATGAACGAGCATGCGGGCGTGGTCAACCGCCTGTTGTGGATGCAAGACGCCTATAACCTCGGCGCTGACGACGTGGTCTTACAGAAGACCCCATTCAGCTTCGACGTATCGGTATGGGAATTCCTCTGGCCGCTGCAAACTGGCGCACGTCTGGTCATGGCGCGCCCCGGCGGCCATCGCGATCCGGAGTACCTGCGTCAGGTGATCCGCAGCGAAAACGTCACCACCTTGCACTTCGTGCCCTCGATGCTGGATGTGTTCCTGGCCCATGGTGACGTCTCGGCGGCTTCGTTGAAGCGCGTCCTGTGCAGCGGCGAAGCCTTGCCGGGCAGCCTGGTTCGACGCTTCCACGCGCAATTACCAACCGTTGAACTGCACAACCTGTACGGCCCGACTGAAGCAGCGGTGGACGTGAGCGCCTGGCACTGCGTGACGGCACCGGACAACACCCCCATCGGCAAACCGATCGCCAACACCACGCTGTACGTACTCGATACGCTGGGGCAACCCGTACCGCAAGGCGTGGCTGGCGAGCTGTTCATCGGCGGCGTGCAAGTCGCCCGAGGCTACCTGAACCGCACCGAACTGACCGCCGAACGCTTCATCGACGATCCGTTCAGCACCCGCCCTGGTGCACGCCTGTACCGCACCGGCGACCTGGCGCGGCACCTGGCCGATGGCAACATCGAATACCTGGGCCGCAACGATGACCAGGTGAAGCTGCGCGGCCTACGCATCGAGCTGGGTGAAATCCAGGCTGGCCTGACGGCCATCGAAGGCGTGAAAGAAGCCGTCGTGGTCGCCCGCGACCAGCGTCTGGTGGCGTATTACACCGGTGAGCAGCAGGCCGCAGACGTTCTGCGCACGGCATTGCTGGCCCACCTGCCGGAGTTCATGGTGCCCGCGCTGTTCCTGCACCTGGACGCATTGCCCCTGAGCCCCAACGGCAAACTCGACCGCAAGGCTTTGCCACTGCCGGACACCGAAGCCCTGCAAAACCGTGCGTACGAAGCCCCAGAAGGCGAAACCGAAACCCTGCTGGCAACGATATGGGCTGAGCTGCTGGGCGTTGAGCGGGTAGGGCGCCACGACAACTTCTTCGAACTGGGCGGCCATTCGCTGCTGGCGGTGACCCTGACCTCGCGCCTACGCCAACAAGGCCTGCATGCCGATATCCGCGTACTGTTCGGCCAGCCGACCTTGGCAGCGCTCGCCGCTGCGGTGGGCGGTGAAGCCCGCATTAGCGTGCCAGCCAACCGCATTCCGGCAGAGGGCACACGCATCACGCCGGACATGCTACCGCTCGCCGAGCTGTCCCAGGCGGCCATCGACACCCTGGTCGCGCAGATCCCCGGTGGCGTGGCCAATGTCCAGGATGTCTACGGCCTGGCCCCGCTGCAGCAAGGCATCCTCTACCATCACTTGGCCAGCGAAGGCGCAGACCCCTACGTGCTGCAGGCACGCTTTGCCTTCCCGGCGCAAGCCGAACTCGATGCCTTTGCCGCAGCGCTCGACCAGGTCATCGCCCGTCACGACATCCTGCGCACCAGCATCCACTGGCAGGGGCTGGAGGAGCCCGTGCAGGTCGTCTGGCGCACTGTGCCGGCAGTCGGCGCAGCCGTGCGCGGTGATGAAAGCAGCACCACGCTCGACTTGAACAAGGCCCCCTTGATCCGCCTGCTCCCTAGCCACGGCGAGGGGCGCGTGGAAGCCACGCTGCTGATCCACCACATCATCCTCGACCACGCAGCCGTCGAACAGCTGGTGGCCGAGATCACCGCTGTGCTGCAAGGCCAGGCCCTGTCGCAGGCCAGCGTGCCCTACCGCAACTATGTGGCGCAGGCACGGCTGGGCGCCGATAGCCAGGCTGACGAGGCACTGTTCCGCGAGCTGCTGGGCGACATCGACGAACCCACCACGGTATTCGGCCTACGCGATGCGCTCAGTGACGGCAGCCGTGTGTTGGACAGCCGTCTGGCCCTGGACACGGCGCTGGCCGGCCGTTTGCGCGAGCAGGCCCGCCTGCTTGGCATCAGCGTCGCCAGCCTGGTGCACCAGGCCTGGGGGCAGGTGCTGGCGCAACTGTCAGGGCGCGAGGAAGTGGTGTTCGGCACGGTGTTGCTCGGTCGCCTGCAAGGCGGCGAGGGGGCTGAACGGGCCCTGGGCATGTTCATCAACACCTTGCCGCTGCGGGTGAGCGTGGGTGCCACGGCGGTGGCCGAGGGCGTACGCCTGACCCACCAACGGCTGGCCCGCCTGCTGGCCCATGAGCAAGCCTCGCTGGCGTTGGCTCAGCGTTGCAGTGCAGTCCCGGCGTCTCAGGCGCTGTTCACCAGCCTGCTCAACTTCCGCCACAGTGCACCGGCCAAGGCCGAGCTGCGCCAGGCTTGGCAGGGTATCGAGCAACTGGCCGCGCATGAGCGCAGCAACTACCCATTGGTGGTCAACGTCGACGATGTGGGCGACGCCTTTGTGCTGACCGTGCAAGCGGTGCCGGAGGTCGATGGCGCGCAGGTCTGCCGCCTGCTCAGCACCGCCCTTGAGCAACTGGCCCAAGCCCTTGCGCAGGCGCCGACCACGGCCCTGCACAAGGTGAGCCAACTGGCAGTTGACGAGCGCGAACTGGTGTTGCAAGGCTTCAATGCCACCCGCCGCGATTACCCACGGGAACATGCGCTGCACACCCTGTTTGGCACCTATGCCGCGCTCAGCCCGGCTGCACCGGCGGTGGTTCACGGTGGCCGGCAGTGGAGCTATGAGCAGCTCGAACAGCACGCCAACCGCCTGGCTCACCACCTGCTCGCCCTGGGCGTGCGCCCTGGCGATCGTGTGGCCCTGCTGCTGCCCCGCAGCATCGAGTTGCTGGCTGCGCAACTGGCGGCGAGCAAATGCGCGGCGGTCTTCGTGCCGCTGGACAGCAACGCGCCTGCCGAGCGCCAGGCCTTCATGATCGAAGACAGCCAGGCGCGTGTCTTGCTCACCTTCAGCAGCGAACAGCGGGTAGGCAATGCCCTGCGCGTCGAGCTGGACCGCCTCGACCTCACCGGGTACGCGCAGCAGTCGCCGGGCCTGGCGGTAGCTGCCGAAAGCGCCGCCTACATCATGTACACCTCCGGCTCTACCGGCACCCCTAAGGGCGTGCAAGTGCCGCACCGGGCCATCGTGCGCCTGGTGATCAATAACGGCTTTGCCGAATTCACCTGCCAGGACCGTGTCGCGTTCGCCTCCAACCCTGCGTTCGACGCCAGTACCTTGGAAGTCTGGGCACCGCTGCTCAACGGCGGCACGGTGGTCGTCATCGACCAGGACCAGGTGCTGTCGCGTCAGGCATTGCGTGAGGTGTTGCTGGCGCAGCGCGTCAGCGTGCTGTGGCTGACTGCCGGCCTGTTCCATCAGTTTGCCGATGACCTGCTGCCGGCATTCGCCAAGCTTCGCTACCTGATGCTGGGCGGCGATGTGCTGGACCCGGCCATCGTCGGCCGGGTGCTGCGCGAAGGCGCCCCACAACACCTGCTCAATGGCTATGGCCCGACTGAAGCTACCACCTTCAGCACCACCCACCTCATCGCCACGGTCGGCGAGGGCAGCATCCCGATTGGCAGGCCGATCGGCAATGCCCGTTGCTATGTGCTCGACGCCCGTCAGCAGCCGTTGCCGGTTGGCGCGGTCGGTGAGCTGTACATCGGCGGCGCTGGCGTCGCCTTGGGGTACCTCGGCCAGCCGGCTCTTACCGCTGAGCGCTTCCTCGACGACCCGTTCAGCCGTGAGCCGGGTGCGCGCATGTACCGCAGTGGCGACCTGGCCTGCTGGCAGGCTGATGGCACCTTGCGTTACCTGGGCCGTGCCGACCAGCAGATCAAGCTGCGAGGCTTCCGCATCGAGCTGGGTGAAATCGAAGCGCGCCTGGGCGCGTGTGCCGGTGTGCGTGACACGGCCGTGGTGGTGCGTGAGGACGTGCCCGGTGACAAGCGCCTGGTGGCCTATTTCACCGCCAACAACCCGGCCCCTGGCATTGCCGAACTGCACCAACAGCTGCAAGGCCAGTTGCCGGACTACATGCTGCCAGCGGCCTACGTGTGCCTGGATGAATTGCCGCTGACCGCCAACGGCAAGCTTGACCGCCGTGCCTTGCCGCAACCCGGCAGCGAGGCAGTACTCAGCCGCGCCTTCGAGGCGCCACAGGGTGAGGTCGAAACCACCCTGGCGGCGATCTGGGCCGACCTGCTCAAGGTCGCGCAGGTTGGGCGCCACGACCACTTCTTCGAGCTGGGCGGCCATTCGCTGCTGGCCGTGACCCTGGTTGAGCGCATGCGCAAGGCCGGCCTCAGCGCCGATGTGCGCGTGCTGTTTGCCCAGCCCACCCTGGCGGCGCTGGCCGCCGCCGTGGGCAGCGGTCGCGAGGTGCAGGTGCCCGCCAACCGTGTGCCACACACGGCCCGCCACATCACCCCGGACATGCTCAGCCTGATCGAGCTCGACCAGGCCAGTATCGACCGTATCGTCGCCACGGTGCCGGGTGGCGCCGCCAATGTGCAGGAAATCTACCCGCTGGCCCCGCTGCAGGAGGGCATCCTGTACCACCACTTGAGCGCCGCACAGGGCGACCCGTACCTGCTGCAGTCGCGCCTGGCCTTCGACAGCCTGGCGCACTTGCAGCGCTGGGCGGGCGCCTTGCAGCAGGTCATCGACCGGCACGACATTCTGCGCACCGCAGTGGTCAGCGAAGGGCTTGCGCACGCAGTACAAGTGGTTTGGCGGGAAGCGCGGATGCAGGTGAGCGCAATCGAAGGCCTGGCTACTGGGTCGGTGATCGATGCCTTGCAGGCCCGCTTCGACGCCCGTCACCAGCGCCTCGACCTGTCGCGGGCACCCTTGCTGCGCCTGCTGCATGCCGATGACCCGGCCAACCAGCGCGTGGTGGCGATTCTGCAATTCCATCACCTGGCCCTGGACCATACCGCCATGGAAGTCATCGCCAGCGAGATGCAGGTGTTGCTGGCGGGCCAGGGCGAACGCTTGCCGGCGCCAGTGCCTTATCGCACCTATGTTGCCCAAGCCCGCCTTGGGGCCGACGATGCCAGCCATGAAGCGTTCTTCCGCGAGATGCTGGGGGACCTTGATACCCCGACCTTGCCGTTTGGCCTGAGCGACGTACAGGGTGACGGCCACGCTATCGAAGAAGCCCACCTGGTCATCGACGCCAGCGTGGCGCGCGGCTTGCGCGAACAGGCTCGGCAGCTGGGCGTGAGTGCCGCGAGCCTGGCGCACCTGGCCTGGGCACGGGTGCTGGGTGTGCTCGCCAACCGCACCGATGTCGTGTTTGGCACCGTGCTGATGGGGCGCTTGCAGGGCGGTGAAGGGGCCGACCGGGCGTTGGGCGTGTTCATCAACACCTTGCCGCTGCGCATCGACTTGACTGCACCGGTGGCGCAGGCGGTGCGCGCCACCCATCAGCGGCTCTCGGCGCTGTTGGCGCACGAGCATGCCTCGCTAGCGTTGGCCCAGCGCTGCAGTGGCGTGGCCGCGTCCACACCGTTGTTCAGCGCCTTGTTCAACTACCGCCACAGCACGGCAGGGGTGCCTGCCGACGGCGATACCCACAGCCAGGGTGTTCGCCTGCTGGGCGGTGAGGAGCGCAGCAACTACCCGCTGACCCTGAGTGTCGACGACCTGGGCGAAGGCTTTGCCTTGAGTGTGCTGGCCCAGGCAGGCATTGGCGCCGAGCGGGTCGCTGGCTGGATGAACCAGGCCCTGGTGGAACTGCTGCAGGCGCTGACGCAGTCTGCGGCCAAGCCGGTCGAGGCATTGTCGATCCTGGACCCGGTGGCCCGGCAGCAGGTGCTGGAAGCGTTCAATGCCACCGCACGCGACTACCCGAAAGGGCAGGCCGTGCACGCCCTGGTCGAGGCCCAGGCGGCCCGCGCACCGCAAGCGGCAGCACTGGTGCAGGATGGCCAGGTACTGAGCTACGGCGAGCTTAATCGCTGCGCCAACCGCCTGGCGCATCACCTGATCAGCCGCGGGGTGAAGGTCGGCGACCGGGTGGCATTGTGCTTGCCGCGCACCCTGGAGCGCCTGGTCGGCCTGTTGGCCATTCTCAAGGCCGGTGCGGCCTATGTGCCGATCGACCCGGCCTACCCAGGCGAACGCATCGCCTACCTGCTTGAAGACAGCACGCCGGCATTGGTGCTGGTCGATGCGGCCACCCTGGCGCTGGTGGGGGACACCCCACGTGTCGAGCTGCACCGCGATGCCTGGCAGGGCGCAGCCGACAGCAACCCCTGCGTGGCAGGCCTGGATGATCGCCAACTGGCGTATGTGATCTACACCTCCGGCTCTACCGGCCAGCCGAAAGGGGTGATGGTCGAGCATGCGACCCTGGTCAACCTGGTGCACTGGCACTGTGAGGCCTTTGCCTTGAAAGCCGGCAGCCATACCAGCACGGTGGCCGGTTTTGGCTTCGATGCGGTGGCCTGGGAGGTGTGGCCGGCGCTGTGCACGGGGGCCGTGCTGCACGTACCGCCCGCACGCATTGCCGGTGAGCACGTCGACGAATTGCTCGACTGGTGGCTGGAGCAGCCGCTGGCTGTCAGCTTCCTGCCCACACCCGTGGCCGAACAGGCGCTGCGCCGCGAGCGTCAGCACCCGACCTTGCGCACGCTGCTGGTCGGCGGCGATCGCCTGCGCCAGTTCGAGCGCGACCCAGGTTTTGCCCTGGTCAACAACTATGGCCCGACCGAAGCCACCGTAGTGGCCACGTCCGGGCAACTGCTACCCGAAGGGGCGCTGCATATCGGTAAGCCTATCGCCAACACCCAGGTGTATGTGCTCGACGAGCGCCGCCAGCCGGTGCCGGTGGGCGCCGTGGGTGAGTTGTACATTGGCGGCGCTGGGGTGGCCCGCGGTTACTTCAATCGCCCGGCACTGACCGAGGAGCGCTTCATTGCCGACCCGTTCACCGCCCAACCCCATGCGCGGCTGTACCGCACAGGTGACCTGGTGCGCTGGAGCGCTGACGGCACCTTGGATTACCTGGGCCGTAACGACGACCAGGTGAAGATCCGCGGCGTACGGGTGGAGCTTGGCGAAATCGAAAGCGTACTTGCCGCGCAGCCTGGTATCGGCGATGCGGTGGTGCTGGTGCGTGGCGAGCGGCTGCTGGCCTGGTTCACTGAAACCACACCGGTGGCGGTGGACACACTGCGCCAAGCTTTGCAGGCAAGCCTGCCCGCACACCTGGTGCCGTTGGCCTTCACCTGCCTGCCAGCACTGCCGTTGACCAGCCATGGCAAGCTCGACCGCAAGGCGTTGCCCGATCCGGATCCGGCGCTGCTTGCAGGCCAGGCCTATGTCGCCCCGCAGGGCGAAGTGGAAATGGCCCTGGCAGCGGTGTGGGCTGACATGCTGGGCGTTGAGCGAGTGGGCCGCCACGATAACTTCTTCGAGCTGGGTGGCCATTCGTTGCTGGCGGTGAACCTGACCGCGCGCTTGCGCCGCGAGGGCGTGCAGGTGGATGTGCGTACGCTGTTTGGCCAGCCGACGGTGGCGGCACTGGCGACGACCCTGGGCCAGGTGCAACAGGTGCAGGTGCCGGACAACCTGATCCCGGCCGGCTGCCCGCACATCACCCCCGGCATGCTGCCGCTGGTGGCGCTGGAGCAGGCGGCCATCGACCGTATCGTTGCCCAGGTACCCGGCGGTGCCCGCAATGTGCAGGACATCTACCCGCTGGCACCCTTGCAGGAGGGCATCCTGTACCACCACCTCAGCGCGCAGGGGCACGACCCTTATGTGCTGCAGTCGCGCTTCGGGTTCGCCAGCCGCGAACACTTGAACAACTTCACGGCAGCATTGGACAAGGTCATCGCCCGCCACGACGTGCTGCGCACAGCGGTGCTCTGGGAAGGCCTACCGCAGCCGGTGCAGGTGGTCTGGCGGCAGGCGCCGTTGTCGGTCATGGCGCGTGGTCGCGACAGCGAGGCAATGCTTGACCTGAGCAAGGCACCGCTGATCCGTCTGCTGTACACGCAGCAGCCGGGCGCGGCCCGCATCGAAGCCACCTTGCAGTTCCACCACATCGTGCTCGACCACACGGCCATGGAAGTGGTCGGCGAGGAGCTGATCGGTTATCTGCAGGGTGCGGCCGAGCCGGCCCAGGCACCGGTGCCGTACCGCAACTACGTGGCCCAGGCGCGCCTGGGTATCAGCCAGGCGGAGCATGAAGCGTTTTTCCGCG
This sequence comes from Pseudomonas sp. SWRI50, assembly GCF_014269095.1. NCBI lineage: Bacteria > Pseudomonadati > Pseudomonadota > Gammaproteobacteria > Pseudomonadales > Pseudomonadaceae > Pseudomonas > Pseudomonas sp. SWRI50. The sequence continues at coordinate 392,058 of NZ_JABWRW010000002.1, forward strand.
GGCAACTGGCGGATATCGACGCGCCAACGCTGCCGTTCGGCCTTAGCGATGTGCAGGGTGACGGTCGTGACATCGAGGAGGCCCAGCTGTGGCTGCGTGACGACCTGGCACAAAGGCTGCGCCAGCAAGGCCGGCAATTGGGTATCAGCGTCGCCAGCCTGTTCCACCTGGCCTGGGCGCGCCTGCTGGCGGCCGCCAGTGGCCAGGACAGCGTGGTGTTCGGCACCGTACTGCTGGGCCGCCTGCAAGGCGGTGAAGGCGCCGAGCGGGCGTTGGGCATGTTCATCAACACCTTGCCGCTGCGGGTCGACCTGGGCGGTATCAGCCTGCATGAAGGGGCCCATGCTACTCATCAGCGCCTCAGTGCCTTGCTGGCCCACGAGCATGCATCGCTGGCCTTGGCCCAGCGCTGCAGTGGCGTGGCTGCGCCCTTGCCGTTGTTCAGCGCCATGCTCAACTACCGGCACAGCACGCAGGTCACTGACAGCCAGCGGCAGGCGACGCAAGGTATCGACAACCTAGAAAGCCAGGAACGCAGCAACTACCCGCTGGGCTTGAACGTGGATGACCTGGGGGAGGGCTTCCGCCTGGTTGCCATGACCCCGGCCGACGTAGGCGCGGCGCGTATCTGTGGGCAGATGAACCAGGTGTTGGAGGCCATGGTCGAGGCGCTGGAGCAGACGCCGGAACTGCCGGTGCAGCGCTTGCCGGTGCTGGAAGCGCAGGAACGTGAACGTGTGCTGCTGGGCTTCAACGACACGGCGGTGGATTATGACCTTGAGCAGACCCTGCACGGGATGATCGAGGCGCAGGTGTTGCGTAAGCCGGATGCGGTCGCGGTTAAAGCCGAAGAAGGCATACTGAGCTATCGCCAGCTGAATGAGCAGGCCAACCGCCTTGCGCATCACCTGATTGAGCTCGGTGTTAAACCTGATGATCGGGTGGCGATCTGCGTCGAACGTGGGCTGTCGATGGTGGTTGGCCTGCTGGCCATCCTCAAGGCCGGCGGCGCGTATGTGCCGGTTGACCCCGATTACCCAGCTGAGCGCGTGCGGCATATGCTGAGCGACAGCGCGCCGGTGGCGGTGCTGGTGCACAGTGCTACGCGGCACGTACCGGATTCGGCCCAGGTTATCGACCTGGATCAGCCGACCTGGAACGCCCTGCCGTCCAGCAACCCAGTTGCAACCGGCTTGACCCCGCGTCACCTGGCTTACGTGATCTACACCTCAGGCTCCACCGGCTTGCCGAAGGGTGTGATGAACGAGCATGTCGGCGTGGTCAACCGTCTGTTGTGGATGCAAGACGCGTACAACCTCGGTGCAGACGACGTGGTCTTGCAGAAGACCCCGTTCAGCTTCGACGTATCGGTATGGGAATTCCTCTGGCCGCTGCAAACCGGCGCACGTCTGGTCATGGCGCGCCCCGGTGGCCATCGTGATCCGGAGTACCTGCGTCAAGTGATCCGCAGCGAAAACGTCACGACCTTGCACTTCGTGCCTTCGATGCTGGATGTATTCCTGGCCCATGGTGACGTCTCGGCGGCTTCGTTGAAGCGCGTCCTGTGCAGCGGCGAAGCCTTGCCGGGCGGCCTGGTCCGACGCTTCCACGCGCAATTACCAACCGTTGAATTGCACAACCTGTACGGCCCGACCGAAGCTGCGGTGGACGTGAGCGCCTGGCACTGCGTGACGGCGCCGGACAACACCCCCATCGGCAAACCGATCGCCAACACCACGCTGTACGTACTCGACAGCCAAGGCCAGCCGGTCCCGCAAGGCGTGGCCGGCGAACTGTTCATCGGCGGCGTGCAAGTCGCCCGAGGCTACCTGAACCGCACCGAACTGACCGCCGAACGCTTCATCGACGATCCGTTCAGCACCCGCCCTGGTGCACGCCTGTACCGCACCGGCGACCTGGCGCGGCACCTGGCCGATGGCAACATCGAATACCTGGGCCGCAACGATGACCAGGTGAAGCTGCGCGGCCTACGCATCGAGCTGGGTGAAATCCAGGCTGGCCTGACGGCCATCGAAGGCGTGAAAGAAGCCGTCGTGGTCGCCCGCGACCAGCGTCTGGTGGCGTATTACACCGGTGAGCAGCAGGCCGCAGACGTTCTGCGCACGGCATTGCTGGCCCACCTGCCGGAGTTCATGGTGCCCGCGCTGTTCCTGCACCTGGACGCATTGCCCCTGAGCCCCAACGGCAAACTCGACCGCAAGGCTTTGCCACTGCCGGACACCGAAGCCCTGCAAAACCGTGCGTACGAAGCCCCAGAAGGCGAAACCGAAACCCTGCTGGCAACGATCTGGGCCGAGCTGCTGGGCGTTGAGCGGGTAGGGCGGCATGACAACTTCTTCGAACTGGGCGGCCATTCGCTGCTGGCGGTGACCCTCACCTCCCGCCTGCGTGATCAAGGCCTGGAAGCCGACGTGCGCGCCCTGTTCGACCAACCGACCTTGGCGGGCTACGCAGCCATCACAGACAGAATGGAGATCGTCCTGTGAGCATCAACCAACTACTGGCAACACTGACGGCCAAAAACGTGCAGCTGGCGTTGAAGGACGGGCAACTGGCCGTCCAGGGCAACCGCCAGGCCCTGACCGACCCCGCGTTGGTGGCGCAACTGCGTGAACACAAGCCAACGCTGGTGGCGATGATCGAGCGCGGCGAGTACGTGGCCGTGAAACAGGGCGCGGTACACGTGCCGTCCAACCTCATCGAGCCGGGCTGCACGCGCATTACGCCGCAGCACCTCAACCTGATCGACCTCGACCAGGGCACCCTTGACCGCATCGTCGCCTGCATCCCCGGCGGCGCGGCTAACGTGCAAGACATCTACCCACTGGCACCGCTGCAGCAGGGCATGCTGTTCCACCACGCCAGTGCCACCGACAGCGACCCGTACGTGATGCAGGCGCGTTTCGTGTTTGCCAGCGAGGCCCGCTTGCAGGCGTTTGCCGATGCGCTCCGTGGCGTGATTGCCCGCCATGACATCCTGCGCACCTCGGTGCACTGGGAAGGGCTCGAAACGCCGGTGCAGGTGGTCTGGCGCCACGCTGACCTGCAGGTGGCGACGTTACCCGATAACGACCCCACGCGCGGCAGGCTCGACCTGACCCAGGCACCGCTAATCCGCCTGCTGCGCGAGGCCGAGCAGGCCGATGGCGCACTGACCGCCACCCTGCAGTTCCACCATATCGCCATGGACCACAGTGCCTTGGAGGTGGTGCGTCACGAACTGATCGCGTTTCTGGCCGGCGAGGGTGATCGGCTGGGCACCCCGGTGCCGTTTCGCAATTATGTGGCACAAGCCGTGCTGGGTATCAGCGAGGCCGAACACGAGGCGTTTTTCCGCGACATGCTGGGGGGGATCGACGCGTCGACCCTGGCCTACGGCATCCAGGATGTGCAAGGCGTGGGTGAGGTGCACAACGAGCACGCGCTCGACCTGCCACTAGCGCTGTGCCAGCAGCTACGCAGCCAGGCGCGTAGCCTGGGCGTGAGCGTCGCCAGCCTCTTCCACCTGGCCTGGGGCCGCGTGCTGGGCGGGCTGACGGGGCGCGAGCAGGTGGTGTTCGGCACAGTGCTGATGGGGCGCTTGCAGGGCGCCGAAGCCACCGACCGGGCGCTGGGGATTTTCATCAACACCCTGCCGGTACGCGTTGACCTGGACAGCGCTGACTTGCCGACGGCGATCCGCGCCACCCACCAACGGCTGAGCGCATTGATGCGCCATGAACACGCGCCACTGGCCCTGGCCCAGCGGTGCAGCGGTGTGGCGGCGCCGGCGCCGCTGTTCAATGCCTTGCTCAACTACCGCCACAGCGCAGTGGACAGCACCCAGCCACGCCGTGCAGCCCTGGCCGGCATCGACATCGTCGAGTCTGCCGAGGCCACCAACTACCCCTTGACGCTCAGCGTCGACGACTTGGGCGAAGCATTTCGCCTGACCTTGCTGGCCAGCGCCGAAGTGCCGGCGCAGCGCGTCTGTGCTTACTTGCAGCAGACCCTCGAAAGCATGGTGCAGGCACCGCAGTCGTCGGTCCTGGCGCTGGCCATGCTCCCCGACAGCGAGCGCGAGGAACTGCTGGAAGCGTTCAACCATTATCCGGCCCCCTATGAGCGGCAACTGATCCTGCACCAGCGCATTGCACACCGCGCCGAGTTGCACCCTGACGCCGTCGCCGCCACCTGTGACGGCGCGCGCTTGAGTTACGCCGAGCTCAACCGCCAGGCCAATGCCCTGGCGCAGCACCTGATCAACCTGGGCGTGCGGCCTGACGACCGCGTCGCCGTGGTGGCGCGGCGCAGCCTTCAGACGCTGGTGGGCTTGTTGGCGGTACTCAAGGCCGGAGCCGGTTACGTGCCGGTAGACCCCGCCCACCCGGATGAGCGCGTGCACTACCTGCTGAATGACAGCGGCCCGGTAGCGGTGCTGACGCAGCAGGCGCTGCGTGAGCGCCTGGGGGCTGTCGCGGTGCCGGTGGTGCTGCTCGATCAGCCGCACTGGCCTGTATGTGAGAGCGACCCGGTTGTGCCGGGGCTGAGCGCGTGCCACCTGGCCTATGTGATCTACACCTCCGGTTCCACCGGGCAGCCCAAGGGCGTGATGGTCGAGCACCAGACCGTCAACAACCTGGTCGACTGGCACTGCCGCGCCTTCGACCTGTGCCATGGCCGGCACACTTCGAGCCTGGCCGGTTTTGGTTTCGACGCCATGGCCTGGGAAGTCTGGCCGGCGTTGTGTGCCGGGGCCACGTTGCACCTGGCGCCGGCGTCGGAGGGCAACGACGACCTGGATGCCATGCTTGCCTGGTGGCAGGTGCAGCCCCTGGACGTGAGCTTCTTGCCGACGCCGGTGGCCGAGTATGCCTTCAACCATCAGCTCGAACACCCGACCCTGCGCACCCTGTTGATCGGCGGTGACCGCCTGCGCCAGTTCAACCGCACCCAGCGCTTTGCCGTGGTCAACAACTACGGCCCGACCGAAACCACGGTGGTGGCCAGCTCCGGCGTGGTGGAAGCGGGCGGGGCGCTGCACATCGGTCGGCCGGTCGATAACGCCCGTCTGTACGTACTCGACCCACACCTGCAGCCTGTTGCGCTGGGTGTGCCAGGTGAGCTGTACATTGGTGGCGCCGGGGTTGCCCGAGGCTACCTGAACCGCCCGGCGCTCACCGCCGAGCGCTTCCTCGACGACCCCTTCGTCGCCCGTGGGCGCATGTACCGCACAGGCGACCTGGTGCGCTGGCTGGCGGACGGCACCCTGGACTACCTGGGGCGCAACGACGACCAAGTGAAGATCCGCGGCGTGCGCATCGAACTGGGCGAGATCGAAAGCCGGCTGAACGCCCTGGCTGGCATCGATGAAGCCGTGGTACTGGCCCGTGAGGACCAGCCCGGCCAACCGCGCCTGGTGGCCTACTTCACCGCCCAGGCAGGCGTCGAACCGCTCACCCCAGAAGGCCTACGCAGCCAATTGCAGGCGCACCTGCCGGAATACATGGTGCCGGTGGCCTATGTCGAGCTGCCGGCGTTGCCGCTGACGGCCAACGGCAAACTCGACCGCCGCGCTTTGCCACGCCCGGAGCGCTCGGCGCTGTTCGAGCAGGGCTACGAGGCCCCCGAAGGGGCGTTGGAGCAGGCGCTGGCAACGCTATGGGCCGAGTTGCTGCACGTTGAGCGAGTCGGCCGTCGCGACCATTTTTTCAGCTTGGGCGGGCATTCACTGCTGGCGATGCGCATGGTCTCCCAGGTGCGCCTGCGCCTGGGTGTCGAACTGAGCCTGGCCGACCTGTTCGCCAACCCCGAGCTGGCCGCCGTGGCCGAGGTACTGGCCCACGCCGGGCGCAGTGAGCTGCCGGCGATACGCCCAGTGCCGCGCGATGCGCCGCTGCCGATGTCGTTCGCCCAACAGCGGCTGTGGTTCCTGGCGCAAATGGAAGGCGGTAACCAGGCTTACAATGTGCCGCTGGCCCTGGGCCTGCGCGGGGCACTGGATGCCGATGCGCTGGAAGCAGCCTTGCTGGGCATCATCGAGCGCCACGAGACCTTGCGCAGCCGCTTCGTATCACGCGATGACAGTGCCGAGGTGGTGCTGGCCGCCACCGCGGGTGCCGATTGGTTCCAGCGTGAAGACCTGAGCGTCGATGCGCTGCCCGCCCGCTTGCATGAAGCGGCCAGTGCGCCTTTCGACCTGGCTCACGGGCCGCTGTTGCGAGCGCGTTTGCTGCGTCTAGGCGCAGAACACCATGTGCTGGCCCTGACCGTGCACCACATCGTTGCCGACGGCTGGTCGCTGGGCGTGCTGACCCGCGAACTAAGCGCGCTGTATACGGCCTGCTGCCAGGGCCAGGATAATCCGCTGCCGGCCCTGGACATCCAGTACGGCGACTATGCCGTGTGGCAGCGCCGCTGGTTGGTCGGCGCCCAGTTGCAGCGCCAGGCCGATTACTGGCGCCAGGCCCTGGACGGTGCACCCAGCCTGCTCAAGCTGCCCAGTGATCGCCCACGCCCCGAACGCCAGGACTTTGCCGGCGCAAGCCTGCCACTGCAGTTGCAGCCCCGCCTGGCGGCTGGCCTGCGCAGCCTGGCCCAGCGCCACGGGGTAACCCTGTACATGGCCGTGCTCAGTGCCTGGGCCGCCGTGTTGACGCGGCTGTCCGGCCAGGGCGAAATCGTCATCGGTTGCCCTGTGGCGGGCCGCGGCCGTGCCGAGCTGGAGCCGCTGGTGGGCCTGTTCGTCAATACCCTGGCCGTGCGCATCGACACGGCTGCCGCACCGACGGCGCAAACCCTGCTGGAGCAGGTCCGTACACGCGTGCTGGAGGCTCAGGCGCACCAAGACCTGCCATTCGAACAGGTGGTGGAAATCGTCCGCCCAGTGCGCAGCCTTGGCCACACCCCCTTGTTCCAGGCCACGCTCAACTGGCAGGCGATCGAAGGTGGCGCCTTGCAACTGCCGGGCCTGCGCCTGGAAGCCGTGGCCCAGGCTGGCCAGGTCGCCAAGTTCGACCTGACGCTCAACCTCGGCGAGTTCGGCGACACGCTGGCCGGCACCCTGGACTACGCCACCTCGCTGTTCGACGAAGCGACCGTGCGGCGCTATGTCGGCTACTTCGAGACCTTGCTCTGGGCCATGATCGGCGATGATCAACAGCCGCTGGCACAGGTGCCGTTGCTTGGCGACGCCGAGCGCCACACCCTGCTGCACAGTTTCAATGCCACGCAGCGCGATTACCCCCGTGACCTGGCCGTGCAGCAGCTGTTTGAGCAGCGCGTATCGCGCCATCCCCTGGCCGTGGCGGCAGTGCAGGGCGGCCAGGCGCTGTGCTACGGGGCACTTAACGAACGCGCCAACCGCCTGGCCCATTACCTGATGGGCGCAGGTGTGGCACCGGGTGCCTATGTGGCCGTGCTGCTGCCGCGCTCGTTGCACCTGCTGGTGGCGCAACTGGCTGTGCTCAAGTGTGGCGCGGTCTATGTACCGCTCGACATTCATGCCCCGACCGAGCGCCAGGCCTTCATGGTCGAGGATTGCCAGGCCACCGCGTTGCTGACGCTTGCTGGCACACCGGTTGAGTATGCGGTGCGGCGGGTCGACCTGGACCAACTGGTCCTCGATGACCAGCCTGGCCACAACCCTGGGGTGGCCCAGGACGCTGGCAGTGCGGCCTATGTGATGTACACCTCTGGCACCACAGGCAAACCCAAGGGCGTGTGCGTGCCGCACCGGGGTATTGCGCGGTTGGTGCTGAACGAGCGGTATGCCGGGTTGCTGGCCAGCGACCGCATCGCTTTCGCTTCCAACCCGGCGTTCGATGCCAGCACCCTGGAAGTGTGGGGCGCGTTGCTCAATGGCGGGCAGGTGCGAGTGATCGACCACCGCACGCTGGTCGACCCAGCGCTTTTCGCGAAGGCGCTGGCGGAGCAGGGCATCACCGTTCTGTTCTTGACCACGGCGTTGTTCAACCAGTACGTGCAGTTGATCCCCGAGGCCCTGGCCGCGCTGCGCGTGCTGATCAGCGGCGGTGAGCGTGCCGAACCTGCAGCCTTCCGCACGCTGCTGCACAAAGCACCTGGGCTGCGCCTGCTCAATGGCTACGGGCCCACCGAAACCACCACGTTCGCAGTGACCTGCGAAGTGCGTGAATTGGCGCCCGACGCAGCCCAAGTGCCGATTGGCCGGCCGATCGGCAATACCCAGGTGTATGTGCTGGACGCCTGGCAACAGCCCGTGCCGCAAGGCGTGGTCGGTGAACTGTATATCGGCGGCGACGGCGTGGCGCTGGGTTACCTGAACCGCCCAGAACTGACGGCGCAGCGGTTTATCGATGACCCGTTCAGCCCGCAGCCGGGCGCTCGGCTGTACCGCACCGGCGACCTGGTGCGCTGGCAGGCCGACGGCCAACTGGAGTGCCTGGGGCGCAATGACGACCAGGTCAAGATTCGCGGTTACCGGATCGAGCTGGGCGAAATCGAGCAACAGTTGGCACTGGCACCGGGTGTCGGTGAAGTCGTGGTGATGGCTGTGCCGAACGAGCAGGGCCCACTGCGGCTGGTGGCCTGGTTTACCCGGCACGAGGCCCCAGTGGAGGCCGCTGACCTGCGTGCCTTCTTGCGTGGGCGCTTGCCGGATTACATGGTGCCTACCGCTTTTGTGGCATTGCCGCGGATGCCACTGAACAACAATGGCAAGGTTGATCGCCAGGCCTTGCCGGCGCCGGCACCACAGGACCTGGCGGTGACAGCGTACGAAGCACCGGAAGGCGAGCGCGAGCAGGCGCTGGCCACGTTGTGGGGCGAACTGCTGCACCTGGAACGCGTCGGGCGACACGACCGCTTCTTCGAATTGGGCGGCCATTCACTGCTGGCGATGCGCATGCTGGCCCAAGTTCGCCAACGCCTGGGGCTGGAGCTGGCATTGGGCGACCTGTTTGCCGATGACAGCCTGGCAGCGGTGGCCGCCTGCCTTGCGCGTGACGGCGACACCTTGCCGGCTATCCAGCCGGGCCCGCGTGACGGTGCTTTACCGCTTTCGTTCGCCCAGCAGCGGCTGTGGTTTCTGGCGCAGATGGAGGAGGCCAGCGCGGCCTATCACATTCCCCTGGCCCTGCGCCTGGAGGGCCGTTTGGACTCTGGGGCGCTGGAGCGCGCGTTAAGGCGTCTGGTCGAGCGCCATGAAAGCCTGCGCAGCCATTTTGTCGAACAGGAAGGCGAGCCGCAGGTGGTGCTGGCAACCGGTAGCGAAGGCTTCCTGTTTGGCCGGGACCTTTGCCAGGGCCTGGATGAAGCCGCCATTGCGGCGCTGATCCGCCAGGAGGCGAGCCAACCCTTCGTGCTTAGCCGCGACCTGCCGGTGCGTGGGCGCCTGCTGCAGCTGGCCGAGGACCACCACCTGCTACTGCTGACCTTGCACCACCTGGTGGCCGACGGTTGGTCGCTGGGGGTGTTGGTGCGCGAGCTTGGCGAGTTGTACCAAGCCTTCAGTTGCGGTGGCGACGACCCCTTGCCGGCCTTGCCCGTGCAGTACATCGACTATGCCTTGTGGCAGCGGCGCTGGCTGAGCGGCGATGCGCTGCGCCAACAGGCGGATTACTGGGTTGGCCAGCTGGCCGGGGCACCGGCGCTGCTCAGCTTGCCTTGGGATCACCCACGGCCAGAGCGTCAGCAGTATGCCGGTGACAGCGTCGCGCTGAGCCTGGACCCGCGCCTGAGTGCCGAGCTCAAAGCCGTGTGCCGGCGCCATGGCGTCACGCCTTACATGCTGTTCATGGCGGCTTGGGCAGTGCTGTTGAGCCGGCTTGCCGGCCAGGATGAAGTGGTGATCGGCTCGCCGGTAGCCAACCGCAGGCAGGCTGAAGTGGATGGCCTGGTCGGCATGTTCGTCAATGCCATGGCGTTGCGCGTGGACACCTCGGGGGCACCGGATGTGGCCACGCTGCTGGCCCGGGTAAAGGCCGTGGTGCTGGGCGGGCAGGCGCATCAGGACTTGCCGTTCGAGCAGGTGGTCGAGTTGCTGCGCCCGCGCCGAAGCCTTGCGCATACGCCGCTGTACCAGGCCACCCTGGACTGGGACGCCAGCCCGGAGCGCCAGGCGCTGCAATTGGCCGACCTGTCGGTGAGCGCAGTGAGTGGGCCTGCGTGCATTGCCAAGTTCGACCTGAGCCTGAGCCTGGGTGAGCGCCCCGAAGGTTTTGCCGGCGGTATCGTGTTTGCCACAGCCCTGTTCGAACGCTCGACCATCGCGCGTTATGCGGGGTATTTCGAACAACTGCTGTGGGCCTTCGGGGAGAGCGATCGGGCCATTCCGGGCCATGTCGGTTTGCCGGATGCCGATGAGCGCAAGCGGTTGCTGCAGGGCTTTAACGACACGGCGGTGGATTATGACCTTGAGCAGACCCTGCACGGGATGATCGAGGCGCAGGTGTTGCGTACGCCGGATGCGATCGCGATTAAAGCCGAAGAAGGGGTACTGAGCTATTGCCAGCTGAATGAGCAGGCCAACCGATTAGCGCACCAGCTGATTGAACTGGGTGTAAAACCTGATGATCGGGTAGCGATCTGCGTTGAACGTGAGCTGTCGATGGTGGTTGGCCTGCTGGCCATCCTCAAGGCCGGCGGCGCATATGTGCCGGTTGACCCCGATTACCCAGCGGAGCGCGTACGGCATATGCTGAGTGACAGCGCGCCGGTGGCGGTGCTGGTGCATAGCGCTACGCGGCACGTACCGGATTCGGCCCAGGTTATCGATCTCGATCAGCCGACCTGGAAAGCCCAGCCGTGCAGCAACCCAGTTGTCACCAACTTGACCCCGCGTCACCTTGCTTACGTGATCTACACCTCAGGTTCCACCGGCTTGCCGAAGGGTGTGATGAACGAGCATGCCGGCGTGGTCAATCGACTGCTTTGGATGCAAGACGCCTATAACCTCGGCGCTGAAGACGTGGTCTTGCAGAAGACTCCATTCAGCTTCGACGTGTCGGTATGGGAATTCCTCTGGCCGCTGCAAACCGGCGCACGTCTGGTCATGGCGCGTCCTGGTGGCCATCGCGATCCGGAGTACCTGCGTCAGGTGATCCGTAGCGAAAACGTCACGACCTTGCACTTCGTGCCCTCGATGCTGGATGTGTTCCTGGCCCATGGGGACGCCTCGGCCGAAGGCCTCAAACGCGTCCTGTGCAGCGGCGAGGCCTTGCCGGGCAGCCTGGTCCGACGCTTCCACGCGCAATTGCCAACCGTTGAACTGCACAACCTGTACGGCCCGACTGAAGCAGCGGTGGACGTGAGCGCCTGGCACTGCGTGACGGCACCGGACAACACCCCCATCGGCAAACCGATCGCCAACACCACGCTGTACGTACTCGACAGCCAAGGACAGCTGGTCCCGCAAGGCGTGGCCGGCGAACTGTTCATCGGCGGCGTGCAAGTCGCTCGAGGCTACCTGAACCGCATCGAACTGACCGCCGAACGCTTCCTCGACGACCCGTTCAGCACCCGCCCTGGTGCACGCCTGTACCGCACCGGCGACCTGGCGCGGCACCTGGCCGATGGCAACATCGAGTACCTGGGCCGTAACGACGACCAGGTCAAAATCCACGGCTTGCGCATCGAACTGGGCGAAATCCAGGCCAGCCTGACGCGGATAGAGGGGGTCAAGGAGGCCGTGGTGATCGCTTATGAGCAGCAGTTACTCGCTTACTACACGGGCGAGTCGTTCCCTGTGGAGGCGCTGCGCTCGGCATTGCTCGGGCGCCTGCCGACCTTCATGGTGCCGGCGCTGTTCGTCCACCTGCAGGCACTGCCCCTGAGCCCCAACGGCAAGCTCGACCGCAAGGCTTTGCCATTACCGGATAGCGAGGCCCTGAAGAACCGCGAGTACCAAGCGCCAGAAGGTGAAACCGAAACCCTGTTGGCAACGATCTGGTCCGAACTGTTGGGCGTGGAGCGGGTAGGGCGGCACGACAACTTCTTCGAGCTGGGCGGCCACTCCCTGGCGGCAATCCGGCTGGTCGACAAGATGACCAAGGCGGGCCTGAAGGTGGCCATCAACGATGTGTTCCAGCACCCCAGCGTAGCGTTGCTGGCGGCCAGGCTCGGCAGCCCTGACGCTGCGCACCGCGGGGTGATCCGGGTGCGTGCAGGGGGTAGCCAGACGCCGCTGTTCCTGGTTCACGAATTCACCGGCCTGGATTTCTACTTCCCGGTGCTGGGCCAGCACCTACCCGGTGATTTCCCTCTCTATGGGCTGCCCGGCATCCCGGCCGATCAACCGCAGCCACAGACGCTCGAGTGCCTGGCCCGCTATCAGGTCGAACAAATGCGCAGCGTGCAGCCACAGGGGCCGTATCGCCTGGCAGGCTGGTCGTTTGGCGGGATAGTGGCCTTCGAAATGGCTAACCAATTGCTGGGTGTGGACGAGGAGGTCGAATTCCTCGGTTTGATCGACACCTATGTGCCGCGCCTGGCCGACCAGGGCAAGGCGCGCTGGGAGGGACCACGGGCACTCGAACGGCAGTTGCTGTTGAACTGCAGCACGTTCTGGCGCACGCAAGGCCCGGCAGGCGCCGACAAGCTGGCACGCCTGCAGCAATTGGAGGCCGGTCAGGCCGATTTTGCCACGCTGGTCGCCAGCTGCCGCGAGCACCAGTTGCTCTATGGGCTGTGGGCGAGCATGACCGACGCGCAACTGCTGCACTACTTCACCCGTGAACTGGCGCACGGCCATGCGCTGGCGCATTACCGCCCTTCACCGTTGAGCGTGCCGGTGCACCTGCTGCGCGCCGAACAGGGCAGTGACAGCCAGTCGACATTGGGCTGGCGCGAGACGCTGCCGTCCCAGGCCCTGGTGCTCCTGGGCGTGCCGGGGGACCACCGTAGCATGATGCAGGCGCCCCAGGTGGCCGCGCTCGGTCAGGCGCTTAGCCAGCTACTGGGCAGTGTGCCTAGCACGAACAGCACCAAGGCAGCGGCTTATCAGCCTTTGGTGGCGATCCAGACCGGTCAGCACGGGCATGCACCGTTGTTTTGCGTGCCGGGGGCTGGCGACAGCGTCACCAGTTTCATAGGCCTGGCCGAGGCCCTGGGCCCGGACTGGCCGCTTTACGGCCTTCAGGCGCGGGGGCTGGACGGCTGCTCGGTGCCGCACACTTCGGTGGAGGCTGCTGCCGATTGCCATGTGCAGGCCATCGAGGCGCTTTATCCGCAAGGGCCGCTGAACCTGGTCGGGCATTCGTTTGGCGGCTGGGTAGCACATGCCATGGCTGCCCGGTTCGAGGCCAAGGGCCGGCAGGTGCGTTCATTGACACTGATCGACAGCGAAGCGCCGGGTGAGGGCGGCACCTGTGGACAGCCCTACACCCTCGGCGAAGCCTTGCAGCGGCTGATCGAGGCGTTGCAGCTGTCCACCGGCAAAACCCTGGGTATTGACCCACGCGCCTTTGCCGAGGCCAGCGACGACCAGCAGTTGAGCCAGTTGCACGCGGCCATGGTGCGGGTCGGATTACTGCCGGCGCGGTCGCAGCCAGGGGCGCTGGACGGCACCGTACGGACCTTCGCCACGGCGTTGCGCACGGCCTACCGGCCAACGTTGAGCTACCACGGGCCGGTCGGCCTGGTACTGGTGGATGACCCGGGCCTGGATGCCTTGGGCAATGCCCGCGAGCATGCCGCCATGCAGGCCGGTTGGCAGCAACTGATGCCCACGCTTGCGCTGTGGCAGGGGCCGGGTGACCACTTCAGCATCCTCAAGGTGCCGGATGTGTTCAGCCTGGCGGCCTGGTGGCACGACGGGCAGGCGCTGCACCACGGCAAGGTTACCCCTTAAAGATGGGCCCTCCCGGCCCCACTGGGGCCGGGTCATGCGAACCCCGAGAGATAGTGAGTGTTCATGGAAAAGTCCAGATTCCGCAAATTCAGCCTCGGCATCGCCGTGGCTCTGGTCGCCGGCATCACGCTGTATGCCGTTCAGGCCCCGGCCAAACCGCCGCAGTACATTACCGCCACGGTCGAACGTGGCGATATCGAGAACGCCGTGTTGGCCACCGGCACGCTGCAGGGCATCAAGCAGGTGGACGTCGGCGCCCAGGTGTCGGGCCAGTTGCGCTCATTGAAGGTCAAGCTGGGTGACAAAGTCACCGAGGGCCAGTGGCTGGCCGAAATCGACCCGCTGGTGCTGCGCAATACCTTGCGCCAGGCTGAGGTCGACGAGGACAAATTGCAGGCCGAGCGCCGTTCTAGCCTGGCCCAGCTCAAGCAGGCCAGGCGGGTGTATGAGCGCTATCGCGAACTGCAGGCCGACGAATCGGTATCGCGCCAGGACTTCGAGAACGCCGAGTCCGAATACGAGGTGCAGCAGGCCGCCGTGCGCTCGCTCGATGCGCAAATCCAGAGTGCCCGGGTCGAGATCGACACGGCCAAGGTCAACCTGGGCTACACCCGTATCAATGCACCGATCAACGGCCATGTGGTGGGCATCGTCACGCAAGAAGGGCAGACCGTGATCGCCAACCAGTTGGCGCCCGTGCTGCTCAAGCTGGCCGACCTCGACACCATGACCGTCAAGGCGCAGGTGTCGGAAGCCGATGTGATCCACATCAGCCCAGGCCAACCGGTGTACTTCACCATCCTCGGTGAAGACAAACGCTACTACGCCAAGCTGCGCGGCACCGAACCGGCCCCGCAGAACTACGCGCAAAGCACCGACAACAGCGATGGCAGCGCCACGAAACCCAATGGCGCGGTGTTTTACAACGCCCTGTTCGAGGTGGCGAACCCCGAGCACCGCCTGCGCATCTCGATGACCGCGCAGGTGCACATCGTGCTCGACACGGCCAAAGGCGTGCTCACTGTGCCGGTGGCCGCCCTGGGCGCGCGCAATGGCGACGGCAGCTTCCCGGTGCGGGTGCTCGATGCCAAGGGCTTCGCTCAGGTGCGCAACGTGCAGGCGGGGATCAACAACAACGTCAAAGTGCAGATCAAGGATGGCCTGGCCGAAGGTGACCGTGTGGTGATCGGCGAACCGGTGTCTGGCGAAGCAGGGGCGTGAGCATGAACATGAATGTCGAGCTGAGCGCACACAGCGCCGTTGCCTGCAGCAACGGCGAGCCGTTGTTGCGCCTGCAGGGGGTCAGCCGCAGTTTTCTGGCCGGCGACCGCGAGTTCCTGGCGCTGAAGGGTATCGACCTGCAGATCCACAGTGGCGAGCTGGTGGCGATCATTGGCGCCTCTGGGTCCGGCAAGTCGACCCTGATGAATATCCTCGGCTGCCTGGACAACGCCAGCAGTGGCAGCTACCAGGTCGGCGGGCAAGAGACGCGCACGCTGGACGACGATGCCCTGGCGGCGCTGCGCCGCGACCATTTTGGCTTCATCTTCCAGCGCTACCACCTGCTGCCGCACTTGGATGCCCTGCACAACGTCGAGATTCCAGCAGTGTATGCCGGCACTGCGCACGGGCAACGCCACGACCGGGCACGTGAGCTGCTCACGCGCTTGGGGCTTGCCGGGCATCTGGAACACCGCCCCAGCCAGTTGTCCGGCGGGCAGCAGCAGCGTGTGAGTATCTGCCGGGCGCTGATGAACGGTGGCCAGGTGATCCTCGCCGACGAGCCGACCGGTGCGCTGGACACGGCCAGTGGCAAAGAGGTGATGAATATTCTGCTGGAGCTGCACGCAGCCGGGCACACGGTGATCCTGGTGACCCACGACCCCAAGGTCGCCGCGCATGCCGAACGGGTCATCGAGGTCAGCGACGGTCAGATCGTCAGCGACCGGCGCACGGGCACTGCAGCCATGCCCACCCCGGTGGCCGAGCCGGCACCGGCCGCCTCGCCGGCAAGGCGCCTGGTCGCCAGCCTGGGGATGTTCCGCGAGGCCTTCAAGATGGCCTGGATCGCTTTGATCTCGCACCGCATGCGCACCTTGTTGACCATGCTCGGGATTGTCATTGGCATCACCTCGGTGGTGTCCATCTCGGCCATCGGCGAAGGGGCCAAGGGCTACGTGCTCAAGGACATCCAGGCAATTGGCAGCAACACCATCGATATCTATTCGGGCAGCAACTTCGGAGACAGCCGGGCGAAGACCATCGAAACCCTGGTGCCCGCCGACGTCACTGCGCTCAACGCGCTGTACTACGTCGACAGCGCCACCCCGGTGATCGGCCAAAGTACCTTGGTGCGCTACCGCAACCTCGATGTCGATGTGCAGCTCAATGGCGTCAGCGAACACTACTTCCAGGTGCGCAACATTCCCCTGGCCGCCGGTATCGTGTTCAGTGCCGAGGACGCACGGCGCCAGGCCCAGGTGGTGGTGATCGACCACAACACCCGCAAGCGCCTGTTCGGCCCCAACGTAGATCCGCTGGGGCAGGTGATTCTGGTGGGGAACCTGCCGTGCACGGTGATCGGCGTCACCGCCGAGAACAAGAACCTGTTCGTCGCCAGCAACCAGCTGAATATCTGGGTGCCGTACGAGACTGCTGCTGGCCGCGTGCTTGGCCAACGCCACTTGGACAGCATCAGCGTGCGCATCAAGGACGGCGTGCCCAGCAAACGGGTCGAAGAGGAGGTGACCAAGCTGATGCTGCAACGCCATGGCACCAAGGACTTTTTCACCAACAACCTCGACAGCATCATGCAGACCGTGCAAAAGACCAGCCGCTCGCTGACCCTGCTGCTGTCGCTGATCGCGGTGATTTCGCTGGTGGTGGGCGGTATCGGGGTGATGAACATCATGCTGGTTTCGGTGACCGAGCGTACCCGCGAGATCGGCATTCGCATGGCGGTGGGGGCACGGCAGTCGGACATCCGTCAGCAGTTTCTGGTGGAGGCGGTGATGGTCTGCCTGTTTGGCGGGTTGATCGGTATTGGCTTGTCGTACGGCATCGGCTACCTGTTCGAGTTGTTCGTCAAACAGTGGGAGATGGTGTTCTCACCGGCGTCGATCGTGATGGCGTTTGCCTGTTCGACGTTGATTGGGGTGGTGTTCGGCTTTGTGCCAGCGCGCAACGCGGCCCGGCTTGACCCGATCGAAGCGCTGGCACGGGATTGAGGTGCCCTGTGCCTCAACCCGTGTAGGAGCAGCCTTGTGCTGCGAAGAGGCCGGTGATAACACCGTGAATCTTCGTTGCTATAACCGGCCTCTTCGCAGCACAAGGCTGCTCCTACACGGTGATTCGTGCCCAAGCGGGAATTACAAGATCAAACTGCCGTATACATCCAGCGCATCAACGAATGCCGCCCGCTGATACCCAGCTTGATCGCCGCCCTGCGTAAATAGCTTTCGACCGTATTCACCTTCAACTCCAGCCGCTCGGCCTGCTCCGGTGCGGTATGCCCGGCCAGCAGGCCAAGGCACACCTGACGCTCCCGTTCGGACAGCTTCAGCCCCGATTGCGCCAGGCGGTCGAGAAAACGCTGTTCGAGGCTCTCTTGCGTGGCGCGCTCGGCGGCGGGTTGCAGGGCATCGATGTGCTTTTCCAGCATCGGCAGCAGCAGCGGCGAGATGTCATCCAGGCGGTTGCGCTCGAAGGCGGAGAAGCCATAGGCGGAGTCAGCGCGCAGCACCTGGATTTCGTAGCGGGCGTCGCCTTTGCGGCGAATCAGGTGCAAGCGCGACGGGTCGCTGCAGTCCCTGCTTGGCTGCACGTCCGAGGAAAATACAGTCTCGTTGATCACGGGCGCGTTGGCTTCAGGGCCGGCCGGGGCCACGGGCAGCAGGCGTATGTGCGTGGCGTCGATGGTCAGGTGGGCCTGGATCAGGTCGTGCAGCATGCGCGGGAATTGGCGGCTGCCGGTGCTGGCAATGACTTTGCCGATTTGTGGGTAGAGCAGGTGCGAATTCATCGTGTCGTCCGTGAGGTCCGGTGGTGCAATTTCCCGTTTGGCTGTTGGCCCGCATCCTGGGCCGCATTCGGGAGGTGATGGGTATCCTAGTACAACGATTGAGTGACGGTTAAATGAAGTGGCGATAGTGGCATAATAATGGCTTCTATGGCAGGCGACTGCTGTGGCGCGGGTTGTCGGGTATGATGCTGGCCCCCATCATCTTCAAGAGGCCTGCCCCATGTCCCTGAGTGCTGAACAGATTGGCGAATTCCGCGCCTTTGCCGAGCAGTTGGCCGATGCCGCCGCTGTGGCGATCACGCCGTATTTCCGTGCCAGCCTGGACGTCGAGGACAAGGGCGGGCGGTTGTACGACCCGGTGACGGTGGCCGACAAGGCGGCTGAAGATGCGATGCGCGCGCTGATCCAGGCGCGCTATCCCGAGCACGGCATTTTGGGTGAAGAGCAGGGCGTGGCAGTGGGCACCAGCCCCTTGACCTGGGTACTCGACCCGATCGACGGTACCCGCGCGTTTATCACCGGCTTGCCGCTGTGGGGCACCTTGATTGCCTTGAACGATGGCACGCGTCCGCGGGTAGGGGTAATGAACCAGCCTTTTACCGGCGAACGCTTCGTCGGCACCCCGGAAGGTGCCTGGCGCAGTGGCACACCGCTGAAAACCCGTGCCTGCGCCGACCTGGCCTCGGCCACGCTGATGTGCACCACCCCGGACATGTTCGACACCGCAGCGCGCAAGGCAGCGTTCGAGACCGTGGCCGGCAAGGCTCGGCTGATGCGTTACGGCGGCGACTGCTATGCCTATTGCATGCTGGCGTCGGGCTTTGTCGATGTGATCGTGGAGGCGAGCCTGCAGCCGTATGACGTGCAGGCCTTGATGCCGATCATCGAAGGGGCGGGCGGTGTGATCACGGCCTGGGATGGCAGCTCGGCGCAGCATGGTGGGTGTGTGGTGGCCTGTGGTGACCCGGCGTTGCATGCGCAGGTAGTGGAGATGTTGCGTCACGCCATGTGACATCGCACTTTTTCGGTTTCTTGGGCTCTATGCTTGGCCAGGCTGCACCGATCCCCGGTGTGGCCGCCGAATATCGACCCGGTGCCGATGGTTGCAAGCCCTTCCAGAATAGTCCCCGGCCTGCTGTTGGCAGGCGCCCTGACGTGCCTGTGCGCCTGTACCCAAGAGCAGGGCCGTGACATCGTCAGCCAGTTCGGCAACGGCAAGCCCAGCGAGCTGTTCCAGACCAGCGTCGACCGCCTGGCGACGTTGTCGATGCGCGACAACCTGCAGAGCTTGTACCTGCTGATGAACAAGCTGTACCTGCGCAACCCCAACCAGTGGAAAATGTCTGGCTACGTCGATGCCGCCACGGCCGAGCGGCAGATCCGCATAGCCATCGAACAGCGCCAACCGTTGGCGCAACTGGGCAATCGCCGCGACCTTGCCGCCTTGAGTTACGCGCTGAGCCCGGAGTTTCGCGGGGACCGGGTCGGCGCGTTCATCTATGCCATCGGCAGCATGCTGATTACCGCCCATGGCGGGCGCACCGAGTTCTACATGACGGACACCATCGACCCGCTGTTCGTCAATAACGCAGCACGCAATATCGAGAAAGCCACCTGGATGCTTAGCCAGCGGCAGGATGCCAACGGCGTGCTGTTGCTGTTCTCCAACGAGATTTCGGAGGAGGGCAGCAACCTGAGTTTCGCCGTCGAGTTCGGCAAGATCGTGGCGCGTCTGGATTTGCTGGCAGAGCTGCTGGACGAGCGCTATCGCCGGATCGGGCTCAATTATGCGCAAAGCCTGTTGTTGATGAATTTCTTGCCGGTGCAGTGACCCGGGCCTTAACTGGTGGCCGTCAGCAACGGTTGAAACTCCGCCAACAACCAGTCACGCAACCGTCGGCAACTGGCGTCATGTTCCTTGTCTTCGTTGAAGGCCAGGAAATGGAAGGTGTCCTTGAGCACCAACTGCTGTTCGACCGGCCGCACCAGCAAGCCTTGCTCCACCAGCGGGCCCACCAGGTGGTGCCAACCCAATGCCACGCCCTGGCTACTCAGGGCAAGCTGCACCAGCAGGTTGTAGTCATTGGCATTGAAGAAATGCGGTGCAGTGCTGGCACGGCTCTTCAGGTCGACATCATGGAACGCCAACCAGACATTCCAGTCGACGTGCTCGGCCACCTGTGAGCGCCCATAGGGGCTGAGGTTGAGCAGCGAGCCGTCGCGAATCCCTTCCAAGGTAGCCAGCTGTGGGTGCTGTGCCAGGTATTGCGGGCTGCATACCGGGTAGACCACATCATGGTTGAGCGGGTGGCAGCTGTAGCCGGCCTGGATCTTGCCCAGCTTGGTGATGTAGATGTCCGGCCGTACGCCAGGCTCCATCGACAGGAAGTTCTGGGTGGTCACCAGGTTGATGTCGATGTCCGGGTTTTGCTCGAAGAACTTCGGCATCCGTGGCCCCAGCCACAGGGCGGCAAACGCTGGCGAGCAGCACAGGGTAACCACGTGCTTGGGGTTGATGTTGCTGCGGATTCGCTCGGCCGCCTGGGAGATGTTGACGAACGATAACTGCACCGCATCGAAGAAGATTGAACCCGCCACGGTCAGCTCTACCGCGCGGCCGACACGGGTAAACAGTTCGGCACCCAGGTAGGTTTCCAGTTCACGGATCTGCCGGCTCACGGCGGCCTGGGTGACGCACAGGGCCTCGGCGGCACGGGTGAAATTCTGGTATTTGGCGGCCGCGACGAAGACTTTGACCGCGCGCAGCGAAGGCATCTTGATCAAGGTCTGATCGGGTTCGGAGTGTCTGACCATGTCGGTAGGGTTCAGGTCCTGTGTAGGAGCAGCCTTGTGCTGCGAAAGGGCCCGTACAGGCACCCATAGCCAGTGTATGAGCGGGCCTCTTCGCAGCACAAGGCTGCTCCAAGTGCAGGGTGGGGTTCAGGCCTTGATTGATAACTTCAGGTAATGATTAGCGCCCTGCAAATGTCGTTGGACCCACCCTGGGCCAAGGCATAACGTAAATCCCACGGCGCGACATTGAGACATCGATGTCGAATAACTTTTTGAAGCAGGACTTTCTGCGTGCCGGTGTTGACTCACGTTCGCTCTTGAACGGACTGCCAAGCGTACTCGCTCTGATCTACCCGCCTTACCGAACAGTGCGATGTTGATAGATTGGTTAATAAGCATAATAACGAGGGTCGTATGAGCCATGCCGATGAGATTCTTTCGGTAAACAACATCTTCAAAGTGTTCGGCCCCAACCCGAACATGGCCATGGAGATGCTCCGCAAGGGCGCCGACAAGAACGAAATCTTTAGCAAGACCGGCCACGTCGTCGGCGTGTTCGATGCAAGCTTTTCCGTCAAACGGGGCGAGATCTTCGTCATCATGGGCCTGTCGGGCTCGGGCAAGTCGACCATGGTGCGGCTGTTCAACCGCCTGATCGAACCCACCGCCGGCAGCATCCACCTCAACGGCCGCGAAATCACCGGCCTGTCCGATAAAGCCCTGCTCGATGTGCGCCGCAAGGAAATGGGCATGGTGTTCCAGTCCTTCGCCCTGATGCCGCACATGAGCGTGCTGCAGAACACCGCCTTCGGCCTGGAAATCGCCGGCGTTACTGAAACCGAACGCCACCGCCGTGCCCGCGAGGCGCTGAGCCAGGTCGGCCTGGCCGGCCACGAGCACAGCTACCCGCACCAGCTGTCCGGCGGCATGCAGCAGCGCGTGGGCCTGGCCCGGGCGCTGGCCAACGACCCGACCATCCTGTTGATGGACGAAGCCTTCTCGGCCCTCGACCCGCTGATCCGCAACGAGATGCAGGGCGAGCTGATGCGCCTGCAGGCCGAGCAGCAGCGCACCATCATCTTCATTTCCCACGACATCGAGGAAGCCATCCGCATCGGCCATCGCATCGCGATCATGGAGGGCGGCCGGGTGGTGCAAATCGGCACCCCGCAACAGCTGATCAACCAGCCGGCCAACGATTACGTGCGCGCGTTCTTCAAGACCTTCAACAGCCGCTGCCAGTGTTCCAGCCTGGCCAACAGCACGCCGTTGCAGTCCCTGAGC